>CAZFWP010000031.1:0-17514 GCA_964522805.1 uncultured Synergistaceae bacterium
CGGCGGGTTCTCAGCCCGTTAACAGGGGTTCGAATCCCCTAGGGACTGCCAAATATAACAAATCAAAAGAGCGGGTAAACCCCCGCTCTTTTGATTTGTTGCTTAGCCGTTATTTTTATTTTTATTATTTATGCATTATCATTATATTGAGGGTAAGACTTGCCAGACAGCCTTATTTAGCCCTCCTGATTGTCATCTGTGCTAGTCGTCTTTGGCTCACTTTTGTGAATTACTATTTGTGGATATGCGAAGAAAATGCCTTCTTTGTCAAATAATTCTTTAAGCCTAACTCTATATTTCCTGCCAACCTCCCACTGACGTCCAGGAGCAGTTTTTATAATTATTCTCATATTAACTGAATTAGCGGTAAAATCCGTGATTCCCTGCACTGTCGGCGGTTCCAATATTCCTGTGCCAGCCTCCTGGGCCATTTCTTCCCCCAAAGAAGTCATTATTTCGGAGGCTTTGCCGTAATTGGATTCATAAGTGATACCTACCTTCACGACAGCTACGGACCAGTGTTTAGTGTAATTAACAACGGTCTGAATAAGACTATTAGGGATTATAACCAAGTTCCCGTCAAAATCACGAAGTCTTGTCGCTCTAAGTGTGATACGCTCCACTGTACCTGAAAAAGTGTTTACTTCTATCCAGTCTCCCACGTTATATTGATCTTCCATTAAAAAAAGCATTCCGTTGATGAAGTCTCTAATCACATTTTGCGCGGCAAGAGATATCCCTAACCCAACAACGCCTATACCTGCTATGATAGGTCTGACATCTACACCAAATGACTCCAAGAGCCAAAAACCCATGAAGAGCGCGACGACAACGCGTACAAGCTGAGTAACAAGTTG
Organism: uncultured Synergistaceae bacterium; assembly: GCA_964522805.1. Lineage (GTDB taxonomy): Bacteria > Synergistota > Synergistia > Synergistales > Synergistaceae > CAZBYL01. Next base: position 858 of record CAZFWP010000031.1, read on the forward strand.
TCTGATCGTCTTCAAACGCTGCACCATAGCAGCATTGCATATTTCCGTATCCCCACCGACAATTTTTTCTTCGGCGACCTTGAAAAATCTTTTGACAAGGCATTCTGCTGCCTTATCTGCAATATACCAACCAACACACAGTAAAAGGATATTTATAATATCTTTTATGTCCATAAAAACCATACCCCTCACCGTTTCCAGCATTGACTCCATAAAAATCCCCTCCCGAAGTAAATGTTAGTTGGCGCTGTCTTCAATACTAACGTCATCTGTACCCAAAGATTCCCGCAGCAAAGCGACCACCTCGTTTTTCTGAGAAGGGTTAAACGTAAGCGGCCAAACGGGACGCAGTGCATGTGAAATAAGGTAAATGGATTTCCCTTTATTTAATATTAATCTCACATCGGCAATTTCATTCCACCTAATGACTTCTGATTTGTGCTGTCCCCAGAAAATGCTGTCGCGCCACACGCCTTCTTTATCAATAAAGTAGGATCTTTCATATCCAGCAAGATAAACCATGCAAGCACCAATCACAATAGGAAAAAAAACGACCCCCATCGTGCCACCATTTAAAAAACGGCTCATTCCAAAACCGGCTACGGCAATTCCTGATACACTGATTGCCAATTTCAAACTGAGGGGCATAGTACGCCCCTCAGTAGATAAAACTTTATCGGACATAAAATTTACTTCGATTCTGCCGGAGCCGGTATGCCGCCAAGATTTTCCAATAACTTTTCATCTATGACAACTTTATGCTTTTTCTTCAACGCATCCAGTTCATTATCAATATACTGTCTCTGAAGGCGCTGCACGACTTCTTCGGAAGCTTCTTCAAAAGTCAGCTGTTTTGCGTCGCGGCGCGCAGTTACTTCGATGATGTGCCAGCCAAACTCTGATTTCACAGGACCTACAAGTGAACCGATCTTTGCGCCTTCAATTGCTTTATCGACAGAAGCGGTCATAAGGCCCTTTTCAACCCATCCAAGTTCTCCGCCATTATTTGCCGTATTGGGGTCTCTGCTATATTCCGCGGCTACCTTGGCAAAATCCTTAGTTTTATATATCTGCAGAGCCGCACTTAGAGCGTCACTCTCGGTTTCCGTAAGTATGTGGCGTGCCTGAGCGGCGGCCGCCTGGACAAATTCCTGCTTATGGTTGTCATAGTATGTTCTCATCGCTTTATCGCTCATGTCCCATTTAGCGCTTAGCTGCTGCAAGTATGCCTGGAGCAGTGTTTGCATTGTCTGCCACTTAATCTGAAAAGCAATATCAGAGCGGCGGTCCAAGCCTGCGCTTTTTGCCGCTTCTGCAAACAAAACGGCGTCAGCCATTTGTCCGACAACTTCTTTTCTCTCTTTCACTGTTGATTGTCCAAGAATCATGCCAACCATCATTTTGTTGCCGCCTGCTGTACTGGCAAGCATTTGCAGCACGTCTGTCTCGCTGAGCTTGACCGAACCTACAGTCAGGACAGTCTCATCTGCCGCAAAAGCTGATGAAACGTAAAAAATCGTTACAAAGACAAAAACCGCAGATATTTTGAGCATTTTTTTCACAAACATATTTTTACCCCCTGTAAAATATATGACTTCTTCAATGATGGTAACATGAAAACAATGATTCGGGAGAGCATAAATACATATCCCCCGAATCACCTTATTATTTTTATATAGTAAAGCTCAACTCGCACTCTTTGACAGTGATTGATACGTTATCTCCTTGCTTAATCTTCCCTTCAAGCATCATGTTAGCCAAAACATCTTCAACCATCTTCTGAATGGCTCGCCTAAGCGGTCTTGCCCCATATTTGGGGTCATAGCCACGTTTTAGCAGCAGCTCCTCCGCTTCCTCAGTAATATTGAGGTTTATACCATGATCTTTTGTCCGTGCTTTTACCTCATTTAGCATTATCTTTACTATTTTTAGCAGGCTGATCTCTTCAAGTGAGCGGAAGACCAAAATTTCGTCAATTCTGTTAAGAAACTCAGGTCTGAAGGCGTGCTTTGATTCTTCAATAACGGTCTCTTTCATTTTTAAATAATCAATTTTGTCAGCAGCGGTATCAGAAAAACCAAGCCCGCGTCCCTTCATGACCTCGCTCACTCCGACATTGCTTGTCATAATAATTACGGCATTACGGAAATCCGTCTGATGCCCCTGTCCGTCTGTGAGCCGCCCATCATCAAGCAATTGCAGCAATACATTAAAAACATCGGGATGCGCTTTCTCAATTTCATCAAAGAGAATTACAGAATATGGCCGGCGTCTGATAGCTTCAGTCAGTTTGCCTCCCTCTTCAAAACCGACGTAGCCGGGAGGAGCTCCTATGAGTTTCGCCGCTTCGTGCCGTTCCATATATTCACTCATATCGATGCGAACCATAGCATCATCGCTGCCAAAAAGAAAGGCCGCTAAGGAACGGGCCAACTCTGTCTTACCAACTCCAGTCGGCCCCAAAAAGAGGAAGCTGCCAACGGGACGGCGAGGGTCTTTCATTCCACTGCGAGCTCTCCTGACAGCTCTGGCAACAGACTGTAACGCTTCGTCCTGCCCAATAAGACGCGCGGAGATTTTTTCTTCCATGCGCATTAGGCGCATGCTTTCCTCCTCAGTCAGTTGGGTAACAGGGATACCGGTCATCTCCGCTACTATCGCGGCAATTTCCTCTGCGTCGACATCAGGAGTAAACTTGTTTCTTGTTTCGGTCCAGTTCTTTCTGAGATCCGAGATTGTAGCAAGCAAATCTTTTTCTTCGTCCCTGAGACTGGCTGCTTTTTCAAATTCCTGCACCGCAACAGCTTCTTCTTTTTCCTTACGCAAATCTTCAACGCTTTTTTCTAAAACTTTAATTTCCTCTGGAAGTTCCAGCGTAAGGATTCTGGACCTTGCAGAAGCTTCATCAATAAGATCAATAGCTTTATCCGGCAAAAACCGCCCTGTTATGTACCGTTTGGACAGTTTCGCTGCGGCGACAAGAGAATTATCGGTGAGGCGCACCCTATGGTGAGCCTCGTATCTGTCTCTCAGCCCCCTTAGTATCTGTATCGTATCCTCTTCTGAAGGCTCTTCTACCTGAACAGGCTGAAAACGTCTTTCTAATGCGGCGTCTTTTTCGATATATTTACGATACTCAGAAGTAGTTGTCGCCCCAATAACTTGGAACTCACCTCTCGCTAGGCTGGGTTTAAGTATGTTCGCTGCGTCAACAGCTCCTTCTGCCCCGCCAGCACCAACAAGAGTATGTATTTCGTCTATGAAGAGAATGATGTTTTTAGAATCTCTTATTTCCTTCACCAAGCGGCGCATTCTTTCCTCAAATTCGCCTCTGTATTTTGTCCCTGCAACTAAGTTTGCCACATTCAGCTGCATAACACGTTTCTCTTTTAGTATTTCCGGAATATCTCCGGTTAAAATTCTTTGTGCTAACCCTTCTGCGACAGCTGTCTTACCAACGCCTGGGTCTCCGATGAGCACAGGGTTATTCTTTGTGCGTCTGGAGAGTATCTGAACAACACGCTGAATTTCCTTGTCCCTGCCAATAACAGGGTCAAGCTCGCCGTTTTTAGCCATATCAGTAAGATTTATTCCCACTTGATCTATAGTCGGAGTTTTAGACGCTATCTGGCGTTTTTCTTCTCTAGATGACGGTATCTGGGCTCTGCCAGTATCTGGTTGTTCAGGAGTGGCTCCGCCGGTGACTTCTTTAACCGCAATACGGCAGCGCTGTAAATCCATTCCGTGAGAACCTAGCAGCTGTGCGGCCATCCCTTCCCCTTCGGCTAGTATCCCCAGAAGAATATGTTCTGTACCGACATAGTTGACACTCATCTTCTTGGCTTCTCTCATTGACAGCTCCACAACCATTTTCGCCCTTGGGCTGGTAGGCAGATCGATGACAGACTGAGACGGCTCTCCCCTGCCAGCAAAATGCTCTATTTCGTAGCGGAGCGTCGGAGGATCAATGTTAAACTTGGACAGCACCTGAGGTACAACTCCATCCTTATCATCGAGAAGCCCAAGTAAAATGTGCTCTGTACCAACGACATTATGACCAAGACGAAGGGCCTCGGATTGCGCTATATGAAAAACTCTTTTTCCTCGCTCGGTAAAATCTTGCCACATTACAAATTATTCCCTTCATTAGAACGCTCTTTTTCAATTGTCTTAAGCAAGTCACGAATAACAGCTGCCCGCTCATAATTTTCTTCTTTTATTACTTGAGCCATCTCTCTTTTTAACTCTTCCGTTCGGGAACCTCCACCATCTGGCATCTCTGTTCCAAGAGATGAATGCTCTCCTGAATCCAAGTCTAAATCGTCAAAAGATATCTCCATGCCGCAGTGAGGACATTTTATTGTTTTGTTCTCTTCTGCAATCAGATCCGGCAATACAGGCATTAATAAATCTTTTATTGCGTCTTGAATTTGCATTATCCCGTCAAGAGAGAATGAAACTTTAAACATATTCGTAACATCATCAATCGGCAAGACTTCTTTCATGCATTCACGGCAAAGATGTTCTTCAATTTTCTTGCCGTTAAGCATCTTCACAAGAAAGATTTCCGCCCTTTCATTCCCGCAGCGATCGCAAAACATTCAATCCACCTCAACCCAAAGCCAGGCTTGTCAATAATTTTTTCAGCAAGTCTGCTCTCATTATGTCCCTGCGATAGGGAGACAGGTCAAAAAGAGTCCTGCCATTTTCTTCCTGCCCGCGCAGGGATACTTCAATAATCAACCTCTCGCGCGGAGAAATAATATCTCTGTTCTGTAGTTTGACCAAAAGACTTCTCGACTCTTGCTCGCTAATGGCATTACCGACAAGATCCGCCAGATGAAGCACTTCTTCATCACAATTCTTAAAGGTAAGCTGGGCCACTCTTATATATCCGTGACCGCCGCGCTGGCTCTCTACCAAAAAGCCGTTTTCCGGCGCGAAACGGCTACGCAAAACATAATTTATCTGGCTGGGAACACATCCAAAACGTTCTGCCAAGTCTTTTCTGCGAAGAGAGACATATCCTTCGCCGTTTTCTTCCAGTAACTGGGCAATGTATTCTTCTATGACTCTGGTGAGGCTCGATGACATGGCTGTCACTCCATTTCTGTTGGGACAAGATAATCTTATCTTGCTAGTTAGGAGATTATAATGCAATGGTCAGTATAAGTCAACAAAAAGGCATTTCCGGCAAGGCGAGGTGTATTTTCTATCGTTTGTTGACTTTTATCTCCGTACCTTCCTTGATACGCAAGATATTTTCTCTATGGCGCCAAACCGCCAACAGTGACAGGAACAGCCCTGATGCATAATAGGCTCTCTCCATGCCAAAGATGGGCATTAAAAATGTGGCGACAAAAAGAGCTGCCATCGAGGCCACGGAAACATATTTTGTTTTTTTCATCAGTAAATACCAGCAGCAACCGCCTATTATCGCTGGAAAGGGATTAAAGAAGTCAAAAAAACCAAAAACTCCAAAGGTCGTTGCCACACCTTTGCCGCCTCTGAAAGAGAGCCATATTGGATAGTTGTGCCCCAAAACGGCCGCCGTTCCTACAAGGGCTATAACAGTGCTGCTTTGCGTGAAACAAGAGGCTATCAGGAGAATGATTCCGCCCTTTAGCATGTCAAAAATAGCGATAAATACCGCCCATTTCTTCCCCAGCAAACGTCCAGAATTTGTAGCGCCAATATTTCCAGAACCAACTGTTCTGATGTCAATTCCCTTAATTGCTTTTACGACAAGAAAACCGGTAGGTATGGAACCTGCAAGATACCCAGTAATAATCCAAAATAATGTCATTAAATCACCTTCATTTTTAGATACAAAAAACGCGCCATCCCGAATTAACGGAACGGCGCGTAATAGACAAAGAAGTTATCGTTTAAGCGCAGTAATTACATCTCTTGTAAGGTCTACTCCGCCATAGTACACAAGAACTTTATTGAGCACAATGGTAACACCCTGTGCCTTGGCAACTTTTGAAATTGTATCATTTACTTCTTTAAGCACGGGGGACATCAGCTTAGATTCTTCCTGACGCATTTCAAGCTGGAGATTCTGTACAATCTGCGCCTTCTTCTTCTCATCCGTCTCCTTGTCAAATGCAGCTTTAGCGGCGTCTGACTTCTTTTTGCTTATTGTTTCAAGCTGCTGCTGAGCCTGCTTAAACTTTGAAAACTGCTGAAGGATTGCCATGTCATCGACAAACCCGACTTTTTCATCAGCAGCAAATGCCATGGACCCAAATGCCAGCATCGCCATCACAGCAACCATAATTACGGCAAACTTTTTCATATCTGTGTAACCTCCTAATATTAACGTATCTCTAGCACATGAGGATTTTATATCGAGTATCATTTATTGTCCATAGGACATTTGACTTTTCTGAAGTTACGCCTTTTTTCGGAGACCAAACAGTGAGATGAATCTCCTATTAAATCGGTCCTTTTAAGTTCTTCCAGAGCTTTTCTTACCGTCTCGGCATTTTCAGGCATCCAGTATTGAAGAAGGGCGCGCTGCATTTTACGTTCCTGAAAACTTTTAGGAACATAAACGTCCTCACCCGTCAGTGGGTCTATACCTGTATAGTACATACAGGTGGATACAGACCCGGGAGTCGGGGTAAAATCCTGCACCTGTTCAGGCCTAAGTCCGCTATCCCTAATGTATTCCGCAAGTTCCAATGCGTCTCTCAGTGTCGAACCCGGGTGAGAGGACATAAAATATGGAACTAAAAATTGCTTCATTCCCAACTTCAAATTCATCTTTCTGTATTTAGCGATAAAATTGTCAGTAACCTCTCGCGGCGCCTTTCTCATCCTTTTAAGGACTTCCCGACTGATATGTTCCGGAGCAACCTTAAGTTGGCCGCTAATATGGTTAAGACATAATTCTTCTAAAAAATCGCCTTTTTTATCGGCTAAAATGTAGTCGTACCTCAAACCCGAGCGAATAAAAACCTTTTTAATCCCCGGCAGCGCCCTAAGCTTGCGCAAGAGCTCTATGTATGCAGTATGATCTGCTTCAAGTTTTTTGCATGGTGCGGGGTAAAGACAAGATTTTCCCGAGCATGCTCCACGCTTAAGCTGGTCAGAACATGCAGGGATCATAAAGTTAGCGGTAGGTCCGCCAACGTCATGAATGTAACCCTTAAAGGTGTCCATCTGCCTCAGGCGTTTAGCTTCGGCGACCATCGAACCATCACTGCGCCTTTGAATAATGCGTCCTTGATGAGAGGCCAATGCGCAAAAAGAGCACTCACCAAAGCAGCCTCTGTGGCTGGTAATGCTAAAACTGACCTCTTCCAGAGCTGGCACACCCCCCAAAGCGTCATAATCGGGATGCCATTTGCGCGTGTATGGGTAAGAGTAAACGCCGTCCATTTCCCCCTCAGTCAAAGGCCTGGCAGGCCTGTTTTGGACAACATGCCACGCCCCCTGATCCTGAATGAGCCGACATCCCCTAAAGCTGTCCTGTTCAAGGTAGAAACGTTTAAAGGCCGCGGCGAAGAGCTTCTTATCTGACTTGACTTCTTCAAAGGAGGGAAGCACGACAGCGTCATTGGCACACTCTGGGTTGTGTGTCTTCCAACAAGTACCGGGAATATCTCTAAGGGCACTCACGGGAACTCCTTCCGCAAGTGACTTTGCTATTTGTGCGGAAGCCAGCTCTCCCATGCCAAATACAAGTAAGTCCGCCCGGCAGTCGACCAGCAGCGAACGGCGCACACTGTCACTCCAGAAATCATAGTGAGCCATGCGTCTTAAGCTTGCCTCTATTCCTCCGATAATTAACGGCACATCTTTCCAGAGTTCTCTTATTCTGTTGCAGTAAACCATTGTAGCTCTGTCAGGTCTCTTACCGGCAGATCCGCCAGGAGTATAGTTATCTTTATGACGTTTTTTACCGGAAGCGGTATAGTGGTTGAGCATTGAATCCAAATTTCCAGCAGAAACCATCACAGCCAACCTTGGTTTTCCCATCTTGGCGAAATCATCAGTGCTGCGCCAATCAGGCTGTGCAGAAATTCCTACACGGTATCCGCGCGCTTCTAGGCATCGAGCAATTATCGCATGCCCAAAACTGGGATGGTCAACATAGGCATCTCCAGTTACCAAAAGAAAGTCAAGTTCATCCCAGCCCCGCTCTTCCATATCAGCTTTGTTCACCGGCAGAAAGTCGCTTCTCTTAATCGCCTGTCTGTTATTTTTCACCTGCATAATATACAACCCCGATTTATTTTAATTTTCGTCCTGCATTCTTTGCTCATAGCTGTTATAGTATACTGCGAACAGCGATGGAGGAATGGATAATGACTGAAAATCTTCAGATTGGCGATATTATTTTTACAATACGTCCTAATCCAAAGAGGAAGAATATCGCTGTTGGATTAGACGATGACGGTTCGTACTACATCGCCTGTCCCTATCCCTTTGATATTGATAGAATTCAATTAATGCTCACAGAACAAATTGACAGTCTTAAAGCCAAATTAAGCCGCGCCCAAAAAAATAATCCCGTGCACAGATATTTAGACGGAGAGACATTTTACCTTAGAGGAGAACTACTGCCCTTGATACGAACACAGGGAGACGGCACACGCTCACTTAGGATTAAGAACGGCGCTTTTTTGTTATCCACTGACTGCCGTGAAGAGGGATACGGCATATTTGAAAAGTGGTACTCACACAGTTTATACGATGATCTTCACAGGTTGCTTCCGCTATGGACAAAAACAATCTCCGTAGCCCCCAAAAAAATACAAATAAAAACAGTAAAAACAATCTGGGGCAGCTGCTCCTCCTCCGGCAATATCACCTTTTCAGTAAGATTGGCGCTGGTGCCGCAGCAGCTCCTCGAGTACATAATTGTTCATGAGCTTTGCCATATGAAAAAGATGAATCACTCCGCAGAGTTCTGGGCAGAAGTCGAAAAATACCTTCCAGACTATAAAAAGAGAAGAAATGATTTGAAAAAAGATAGCGCGAAATACTACTGGTAGCACTCTTTTTCCTGAAATATAATGCGATAAAATATTGGTACTGTAGTCGGTAATTGACAAATACACAAATACCTGGAGGCCTCCCGAATGTCCGCTAATTTTTTATACCCGCAAAATTTTATTAAATACCTAGGCACAGGAGGCGCACGCTTCTGCATGATGTCGCAAATGCGCTGGACAGGCGGGATTTGGTTTTCGTACGGGGGACTCAACGGAGTAATCGATCCAGGTCCCGGAAGCCTGCATCACATTTGCTGCGCTTCCCCTGAGCTTGCCCCGAGGAATGTACGCGCAATCATCCTGACACACAGACACCTGGACCATTCAACAGATATTAATGTCATGGCGGAAGCCATGACAGAAGGCGGATTTAAAAAACAGGGCAAAATCATCCTTCCCCAAGACGCGTTTAGCAGCCCAGACCCTGTACTGCTAAAATACTGTGCCCAAAAGGTTGAAGAAGTTATCTGCGCAAAAGATAAAATTCAAATAGACCTTGGAATGGGCGTCACAGCAGAACCTGTTTCACACACACACCACGGTGTTGAATGCTATGGAATGATTTTCAGAAAAGAGGGACTTTCCACGTGGGGCGTCATCAGCGACACAAAGCCCTTGGCGAGTTTTGCCGAAAGATACGCTGATTGCGTTTATATCTCCATAAACGCTACTTTCCCTGACAAAAAACCAAGGTTAGAACACATGTCAATTGCTGATGTGGGAGAACTGCTTGAGAGACTCCACCCTAAACTCGCAACAATTTCACACATGGGTGTAGTGCTTATAGAAAATGGACCTGAAAAGTACGCTAAGCAAATATCTACAGAACAGACAAAAGTACTCGCCGGTAAAGACGGAATGGTGATAGACCTTGACACTCTTAAGGTATACTCTCCCATATCCAGAGAGAGAACAGCAGATGAATACCAAACTATAGAGTAAAATAAAGTCGTGCTGCGATAATCAAAGTGACAATCAGATTGACCCTGATTGAGTATATCTCCTCAGACCATGCAGCCTGAGGATTAAAAGAACGCTCATGCGGTGATTTATCGGGAAATCCCTTGCGCGGATAGGGACATAGCGACGGAACTCGCTCTTTAAAAGACGCATACTCGGCTGCGAACTTATTCTCCAGAAATTCTTCTTCGGCGGGAATAACAATAAGCCAATAAAGAAAAAGAAAGGCTGCGGAAAAAGCGACAACCCACCCCCAGCCAACCATCAGCGCCCAACCAAGCCCCATAATAAAATTACCTGCGTAAAGCGGATTTCTGACCCAGCGGTACGGCCCCCATGTCACAAGCACAGGAGCACCGATCACCTCGGTACGGTACTTGGGGATATATCCGGCAGCCCAATAACGCAACAACTGGCCTGCGAGAAGAATCGCAAACCCCAAAACAAACCTGCCAATATCAAATCTAGCAGGAAAAATTAATATTCCCGTGGCAAAAACTCCCCAAAACAATCCCCTGCATTTAAAAGCAATTGAACTTACCTTCTTACTGAACTTCTTCATCAAAAGCACTGCTCTCTTCCTTCATTACTTGGTCCACGCCACCCCATCCAAGTAATCTTATAGCAATAACAGTCCCCAAAGCAACACCTGTGTATTCTGAAAGTAACCGCCATGCAACAGCCATTACTCCGGCAAGATTCCAAGGAACAAACAATGCGAACACGGCAGCAGCTCCGCCTTCTGCGGCTCCGCTTCCCCCCGGCGTGGGCACAAAATAGAGAAAAAAGAGCAGCAAAGACTCAGCAAGCATACACTGCATGTACTGTACATCAAAACCCATTGCTAAAATAAGGCACGGCATGATGGACAAATACACCCAAAGGTGTGCCACTGCAATGAATACAGAGATAAAAGACCATTTTTTCCCAGTAGAAAAAAATAAGCGAATGTTGACGCTGTAGCTGTCAATTTCTCTATTTATCCAACGCGCCGCGCGTAAAAGCCTTTTTGGTTTTAACACGCCTATCTTTTTCATTCTTACCAGGAAGCCATTACTCCAACGCTTTATCCATTGCGGGCGCAAAACACTGACAACAAGCAAAAAAGCGGTTATGCTGATAAAAACAATTACATAAAGCACAAAATAGCGAAGGATACAGTGCTTGCTAAAGAATTCAGGTTCTGCCAACAGAGAAAACGGCACGACCATAGCTAAAAGAAAGAGAACCTGAAGCGTACGAACAAGCGTAATGGCAACTGACTTCCCTACAGAGACACCACTACGGTAAAGCAAATATATCTGGAAAGGTCCTCCGCCACTTTGCATCGGAGTAATAGCGGAACCGAAGTAATTTATCCAAACCACACCTAGCGTTTTGCGAAAAGAAAGCGACTCTCCCGCAGCTTTTGCCAAGCAAACAAACTTTAGAGCTTCGAGACACCACATAAGAAGGACTAAAATCGCAGCGTAAAAGAGCATCGTGCGGTCAGCGTTAAGTAGCATTTTAAAAGTTGCAGAGTCAATACTTACAAATAATACAGCCACAATTGACAATACAACAATTGATATAAATATTGAAAAACTTTTTCTAACCGTCAACTACAGGCCTCCCAACAACTTGCACAATTATATAGGTCTGTCCATTTGCGAGCTAAAAACAACAACAGGCATATTACCATAAGAACAGAGGTTTGTCCCCTGTAATGCAGCACATACATTGGATCTATAATGATGATACATTAAAAAACTCTTCCGGTATCATCGGCAGGCCTTCTTTCCATGCTACTGCTGCCGCCTTTGTCCTATCGGGAATGTCCAATTTCTTTAAAACATGGCTAACATGATTTTTGACCGTCTTCTCAGACAAAATCATGCGGGAAGCTATCTCCCTATTTGTCAGGCCACGAGCGAGCCAGAACAAAACTTCTCGTTCCCTAGCGGTAAGCTTCGCTAAGATGTCAGAAACAGGTTCCGGTTCACCGGCATTACGAAAACATTCCAAAACATCTAGGCTGACATATTTTTCTCCCTTAGAAACAGCGCTTAAAGCCTTAAAAAACTCATCAATATGTGATCTCTCTGTGACAACTCCAATACTATCGACTTCACTTATAAATTTTAAAATATCCTGTGATGGTTCGTCCAGCACAAACAAAAACTTAGTGCTCTTAGAATTACGCCTAAGCTCCTTTACGACCTGCAAAATACTGATATCTGGCAGAATCTGCCCTACAACAGTAACATCAGGAGCAAGTTCAGCGATAGCCTTTATGGCGTCTACTCCGCTTAAAACAGTGCCTACTACAGAATATTCTGGGTTTTCTAATATCACAATTCTCAGAGATTCAATAAATAATCTATTTCCGTCAGCAAGAAGAACGTTTATTTTTTTCATACTTACGCTCCCATCTGTGATAGGATATTCAGGATAAATGAAGGAGGCGTTATTCCTGAAAGATTTTGAAGAAGCATTCCCCATATCAAAAAAAATATCCCGTTTTACAGGTGAAGCCATTAGGGATTATAACATGATACAGAATAATGACAGTATCATGATAGGCCTATCGGGAGGCAAAGACAGCCTGCTGCTCTCGCTTGCTCTTGCTGTTTTAAAAAAAAGAAGTCCTGTCACGTTTACACTAAAAGCATGTTTAATCGACCAGACAGGAGGGACAATGAAAACAGACGGTCTGGTAAAATACATGAACACACTCGCAATACCACTGGAAATCATTTCTCATCCGACATACAAAATTATCAGCGACAGAGAGGAACGCTCGCCATGCGGCCTATGTGCGAACCTTCGCAGAGGCATCTTGGCAAGCAAAGCAACAGAAATGGAATGCAACGTCATAGCACTTGGGCACCATAAAGATGACGCAGCGGAAACCGTCCTGCTCAACATGCTTTATGGAGGACGGTTCAAATGTTACCACCCGCACCTATACATGAGCAGAACAAAAACAAGAGTCATCAGACCACTTCTTTACATTGAAGAGCGGAACATACTACTTGAAGCAGAGCGGTTAAAATTACCCATAGTCAGCTCATGCTGCCCCTACGGCAATAAATCCAAACGCATGTCGGTAAAAGACCTATTAGCCAAAATAGAATCAGCGGCACCTGATTTCAAAAGTAATGTGATACATGCATTAAAAAACGTTGATGATAATGATGTTTGGAAGGCTGTTATGCTCAACGAAGAAAACAACAAAACTAACTCCGACAAGAGCAGACCGCTGCATTAAGCACACATTATGTAGTTACCGTATCAATGACACGCTATAGTTTAAATTATCAACTAAAAAGAGTTGATACGCAAAAATTAAATAATCTAATATAACAACATAAAAAACATTTGTTTCATCAACAAACTTTAAACATAAATAAAATTAACAGATTAACTTATAATTGAGATTTTTAAGCAAAATATTTAACATACACAATGAAAACAATAACACCATGTAACGCACCGAGGCACCGACACACTCTATATTTCAGTATTTATACATATTTGACTATTACTGTTCTTTCTGCTATATTCACACACGAGGTGAGGAATTTGCCGGAAGACAAGACCGTTGCGCAGAACAGAAAAGCGCGCCATGAATACTTTATTGTTGAATCTTTTGAAACAGGCATAGTCCTCTCCGGAACAGAAATAAAATCCGTCAGAGAGGGGCACACCAACCTCAAAGATGGCTTTGCCCGAGTAGAGAACGGTGAATTGTGGCTGTATAACGTTCACATATCGCCCTATGATAAAGGCAGTTATTACAATAAAGAGCCGCTGAGACCAAGAAAACTATTGGTGCACAAAACTGAGATAAGAAAACTGCTCTCAAAAACCAGGGAAAAAGGTCTTACGCTTATCCCGCTGAAAATATACATCAAACAGGGAAGATGGGCCAAATGCGAGTTGGCAATTGCCAAAGGCAAGCAGCTGCACGACAAGCGTGATACAGAGGCCGAACGCGATGCCAATCGCGAAATGGAAAGGGCGATACGCCGAAAAACGCGGGGAGAGGACTAACGAAGCCTCGTGTTTTCGCACAATGAAAAGCGTTTAAACGCAATATATGGGGACGTATGGTTTCGACAGCAGGTTGGAGGATCGGGAGGAGCGGGTCGAGGATGGGGAATCCTCGTAAATCCGGCTCCAAAACAATAATCGTCAATAACGATTACGCACTCGCTGCTTAGTTTTAAGTAGCGCGCTCTCTATGGCTTCCGTCATCGGGCTGTAGAAGGGCGTCACAAAGATGACTGGAACCTCTTCAACGCTTTCTGGTTGAGGTTTGAGACTCTAAGGGAAGGCTGGGATTTTCAGATCCTGTCTTTGGGAGCTGAAATTCTAAGATGAAATCAAAGACTACACTCGTAGTGCCTCCCAGATTGGCCCCTGTTGGACCGGAGTTCGAATCTCCGCGTCTCCACCAAATACCCTAACGGCACAGACCGTTTTAAAATAAAAAAGCCCGCCATCACTTGATATGGCGGGCTTTTTGCTGTATTATGACTTTCAGCGACAAACGGCGATAATTTTCAATTACATAATTAGACCGTATACCAAGCCGTAGACCGTACAACTTTTTAAAAATTTGACCGTATACTGCCACCTTACACCGTACGCAGAAGGAAATGCAGATGCTGACTGAAAAAACGATACGTGATACCAAAGCGAAAAACAAACTGCGCGTTCTTATGCTTCTCTATAAACTCAGGGGCTAAAATCTCCTTCACGCGCCTATTTATCGCTTCATTTATAGTAGACTTGCCTACAAGGGAAGCAATCATCTCCTCAGCAGAAGCGAAATTCAGCCCACTAGCCGCAATGTCGAGATCCTTCATACCGCCTTCATCCGTAGTAGTATTGGACGGCATAGCGTCCGCATATTCCTGCCCAAAAGCATTAATAATAGAATGCCTATTAAGTTTTAAATCCTCGTCATCTACAACGAAAAGCATAGCGCTAAAGCCCGAATCTCTCATAACCTCGCTTGATGCCTGAGGGCGTACCTCCGCAGACCTCTTCTCAAACTCATCAGCCTGCTCCAGGGACATCTCCTGCAGCAGCTCACGAAGCACCTTCTCGGCAGCACTCTCATACTCATCAGGCACAAGTTCAAGTGAATCAACATCAACACCAACTCCGGGTACTTCCTCCTCAATACTGCTATACCCAAGCTCGCAGCCATTCTCAAATGCAAAAGCCTCCATAGCCCTGTCAAGATTGCGCTGAGCCTGCACCCGTCTTATAGCGTCGTCAGTGGCAAGCATTCTGTCAAATACGCCGCGGATATCAGGCGAAAGCTCGACATCAAGCTGTGTAAGGTTACGATAAATCTCACACAGTCAGTGCTTGAACTTACGAAACACGCCCTGCATCTCAGCGCTCGGAGCTTCGCCTTCGGCAAGATACCGCTCAAAGCCCCGTGCAAAATACTCATGAGCTGTACGGTCAAAAGCAAGCCCTGCCTCAGAATCATTCTCCATGCCGTCATTAGCCCATGAGATAAAAGCCTCTCCGTCAAGAGCGCTGTCAGGCTTCGCCGCATATCCGACAGCCTCTTTTGCGATAGCCTCCGCATTCTCACGCCACCAGTTCGAAATAACCTTAAGCTCACTATTCCACTTAGCTGGCTCTCCGTTCCATGTAGGGTCGTTATACCTAGACTTGCGGCTACTCATATCACGCAGAATATAAAGATAAAAATGCGCAAGCTCATGCACAAAAGTAGACTTATTCGCGTTCTTCCCTAGAGTAATACGGGAATAATCACCCTCGCAAGTGGGGAGAGTTTTCTTGCCGAGATGCTGCTGGTTTAAATCCTCACCCCGGAAATTTTTGACTTTATGCAGCATTTCGCCTATACTTATTTCAGTATCCCCTGTCTGCCACATAGGCTGCCCTTGCAAAGAGGGAAGTGCCACGCGCAGAGGGGATATTTGTTTTCTAACGCTCAAATCGTACAAGTCGAGCTTTAACGGCAGTCTGCCCTGCTTCTTTGCGTCCTCCTCTGCCGCAATTTGGAGAGTGTAAGTTTTTTGCGCTCCGTTCTCCATAATAGAAACAGGCGTATAGAAATAATGGTACATCGCTACATCCGCCTTCTTATCGGCCTTATAATTAGGCACGCTCTCAACAAGCACGGAATGATTGATAAGCCTGTCAACTGCTATAAGAGCAGCATTTCGTAGCTCACTGCTCCCCTTAGAAACATGTCCGCCGGATACAGCTATATGCGACGCAATGTCCTGAATCCTTCTCTTGGGCTTCGCCGTCTTTGGCCGCACCTTGGTATCAACAACGCTGACCAGAGCGTCGGACAACAAATCGTTAAATTCCGCATCGTTCGCCGCGAGAGCCTTCAAATAATCTGTAATATCCCGAATAGTAATACCGGAAGCAATATCCTTCTCGGCCGTCAAGTCAAGAATTGGAATCTTGCGCGATAAATCAACGTCCCTATTCATTTGGGCCTGATAAAATGTAGGATTTTCCTGCCTTGTAGGTTTGACAAACCTACATGACCTTGAGCTGAAATACTGTTAAGATTCTTGACGTTTGCACTGCTCAGTGATAGATTTTCGATAGAATCTTCGTTCAGACTGTAAAGAGGATCAGTGCGTTCAACAGTTAAATTCCCGGTCGCGCCTATAGACTGTCCGGGATCTGACGAAGAT
>CAZFWP010000031.1:17614-18823 GCA_964522805.1 uncultured Synergistaceae bacterium
AAATAAAATCTACGGGTACGCCATCGGGAGCTATTAAAGCCCCCGGCACCTGCCCCGTCTTCTCCTTCAACAGCTTCGCGATTCCAGCTAAAGGCTTACCTGACTGCTCAGTAAAAGAGGGTCCAAAATCATTAGAAATATCGGGCAACCCCACGCCGTTTTTTATTTCTTACGGTACAAACCTCCTAAAACCCGAAGACTCAATATCGCCCGTTCTAACAACACGCTTCTTGCCGTCTACAAGCGTCATGTTAGTATATTGCGGGCTCTTCCTCGAAACAGTATGTCTCTCGTCATCGGCGTATATATATACATCCCCAGCCTGAGCATCCCTTAACGTACTAACCAACGAAACAAGAACTGCTTCATTTTGCGAAGACCGACGCCCCTCCTGCATATGCGCCCCATCCGTCCTTACCCCCCTCGCTAGGGCTAATTGCACCAACAAGTCCACCTGCAATTATTGCAGGAAAGGGGGGGGACAGAAATACTGTTAAGATTTTTGACAGAGTCAGGACTATTTGCTAACCTTTCATTAAAATTATCGTCCGAGCCTCGAAGGGAGTCATCTTGTGGTGAGAACAGGTCCATGTCGATCCTCCGGCCTGAGTCGGACGATAATTTTTTACGCACAGGATTGGGCGTGTTATTGCTGTCGTAAGCCGTTACAACCAACCTTTTTTGATTTCCTTTCCAAAGAGAACTAGCAACCACTCTCTCCAGACCAAAACCATATTCAATTTTTTTATGATTAGGATCTAAGAGCATTTCCCCATCATGGTCTCCCTATGTCGATTTGTGTCATTAAACCTATCTTTCCTAATTTATATATTAATTATAAAATTAATAAATTAAATCATATTTATCAAAATATTATTTTATTTATCCAAAAATGTATCTTTGCTTGTCATTACTACATGCTTCAATAAAAACTTTATCATAACCTGTTTTTTGAAAGCGAAAACGCTTTTTACGGAAATTGTATACAATATCTTCTCTTCACATTGTTTATTTGATAACTAACTTAGGGATTTTCATGGTTGACTTTCATTAAAATATAATGTAAATATTATTGGTATACTTGTATACGCAGCTGAACACGACACCGACCAAGCATCATTATCTTTTTATAAGTGTCGTAGAACAGCAGGTTTCTACATGTCATGCGATTTTGCCATTTTTTTTGCAGAAGATATTTGACTATAATAG
>CAZFWP010000032.1:0-18598 GCA_964522805.1 uncultured Synergistaceae bacterium
CTTGAACCGCAGGACTGCTTCAGCGATTTTATCTACTGGGACAGCAAAAGAAGACATGCTGATTTCTTCAAATGCGTAGCGGAGGTCAGACGGCGTAACTTTGACCACTTGGTCTCTGTGCACAACGCCGGTTCTGCGGCGATGATTTCGCTCTTTTCCGGAATCCCGCACCGTTACGGTTACAACAGCACCATTGAAAAACTTTGCTATGATAAAAACGTCTGGGAATGGTTCAAAGAACTTGGCATAGACAAAGATTTGCGGGACGTGCCGATGGTGCAGGCCTCGAAGGCCGCCATGGATAACGCGTGCGAGGTTTTGTCCTCCCTGCCGGAAAAAAAGGTCTTTTGCATTACCGGCGCCAGCAAACCGCAAAAACTTTGGCCGATAGAGTATTGGCCGCAGTTCATCGCTCCTCTTCTTGACGAAGGCTGGGGCGTGGTGCTCAACGGTCACGGAGAGACAGAGAAAAACAACAACGCAGAAATAGTGCAAGCATTAGGCGGCAGGGCGAACCTTATCGACCTGACAAACCGTCTGAACTACGACCAAATGTGCGCAGTAATAAAAAACTGCGATGCTGCCGTGGGGCCGGACACCGGGCCGCTTCATCTTTCCGCGCTGTCGGGAACGCCGACCTTTGGTTTCTTCGGCTGCACTCCAAGCCAAAAAATCGGCTTTACCATGCCGTGGTTCGGCGAAGCACTCTGCACTTGCCCCAATGTCGGCTGCTGGAACTACAAATGTCCAAAGCCCTGCATGTCCACGCTGACGCCTCAGATGGCACTTGAGGGATTTAAAAAGTTTATCGAAAAACACAAAGTATAGTTATATCTGCTTATGAATAATTAAAAACCGTTGTTTCTGCCAAAAGACGTTGCGGCAGCGAACTGTCATTGAATGCAGCAAGAGTTTGCCACTGTGAAAAGCAAAAAAATCGGCAATATATGCCGCACAGCACGCCTAGTTGTCAACTTGCGGTCTTGACGAAAACGGAAAATAAGGTAAAATACTTTGCGGTGTTCATGAATATGACCCATACCAAGATAGGCCGGTGTAGCTCAGTTGGTAGAGCAGCTGACTTGTAATCAGCAGGTCGGAGGTTCGAGTCCCCTCGCCGGCTCCAGAACATAATTATGTACCTTTATATAAAGTTGAAAAACTCTGTCTATGACAGGGTTTTTTGCTATTTTAAGCAGACGTGTTATTTGGCGTCTCTATGTGGCTGTCTGAAGAATATTGATGGTTTGTATAAAAAAATGTCGCTGTGGGTGAAAACGATGTTAAACCCAAGCCTGATAACGAACGTCCTCTAATCACAAAAAAACAGCGAGAATCAGCGTTAAAGAAGATGCAGTCCGATAAGAGTCTCCGTGCTGTCTATCGCCAATATTATGTTGATGAGGAGGGGCGACAGTGTTTTGCGGCGAACTAAGGAGAGTGAATCGGATGACAGTAGAAGAAATGACTCAAATAACGCTAAACCACTGGAAGATGAACTACCCGGAGAAGATAAAGAAGATAAAGCAAGTGATGGGCAAGGAAAAGGGCGAGGAGTGGATAATGCGGCAGGCGGTGGCGTGCGCGAAGATGACACGCTCCGAGATGAACACAATCAAGATAGGAACTCAAATGACGGAAGAAGAAGCGTGGGCGGAGTCGAGAAGCCTGTTCTGCATGACGGAAGCGCCGGACCCGGAGGAACCTGAGTGGGAGGAAGACCCGGAGGTGGCGAAGAGGCGTCACGAGCAGTACAAGGAGGAGCTGAACATGACGCCGGAGGAACTGATGAAACAGGAAGAGGAGTACCGGAAGATGGAGCCGAGCCTGTTTCGTTAGCGCCAAAGAGCCAGCTTAACCCCAAAGAGGGCGGAAACCATCAACGTTGTCGGGAGAAAATCCTGGCAACTTTTTTATTGGCCCGGATTTCAAGCTGGGGGAGGGCACGGACGGCGCGAAGTTTCAGACTACGGGCGTTGTTGCCGGAAATCCGATTGGCGCAGGCTACGTGGTTGAAGCCATAAGCGATATGGGCGAGAAGGTTGTGCTTGTTAAGCAAACCGACGATAACGGCAAGCCTGTGTATACGGCGATTTACCCGCCAAAGGGCGCGGCGCAGGTTGAGGAGCATTATCAGCTGGGCAAGCGGGCGGAAGAACAATTAAAGCGGGACGCGGCGGAGTTTGCGAAGCAGGTTGACAGGTATCAGGCTAAAAAAATGAACTGGCACGAAAGCTTTACCGTCATGCAGACGCCGCTTGTTCTCCAAATAAGCGACAGCCGCGTGAAGCCGCTTCCTGTTGTGATGTCGCAAAGCACATTGTCCAAGATATTCACAAAGCACAATCTGTCGCTGCCTATGGTGAAACAGCTTCCGGCGGCTCTGGCTGACCCTATTATGGTGCTGGAATCCGAAGGAAGCAGGGACAAGCGCAAGAAGGGCTTGTCGTTATGTTGGAATTGAAAGACCCCAAGGGTGGGACAATCAATGTGCCGATAGCCCTAAACAGCAGGCGTGGACGAGATTATGAGTGCAACGCAATTACAAGTATGTTTGGGCGCAGAGATAAGCAGACGGACAAGCCTGTTCCAATGTGGTTTGTTGACCAGGCTGGCGTTCCCGGCAGGCTTAAATACATCAACATAAAAAAATTCTCTCGCTGGTTCGACGAAACCGGGCAAGCATTGCCCGGACGTGGCTACAGCAGCGAGAGATTATTCAGAATATTAGCTGAAGACGGGATAAGTGTCAACACAAAAAAATTCTCTCAATGGATATCGCAAGCCGGACTAGTAGGGTCCGGGGGTCAATCCACCAAGAGCTTATTTAATAGTGTAAAGACAGATGCTGATATTGTCAAGTCTCAAAACGAGAACCCGAATTCGTATCAGCTAGGCCGTGCCACGGACACCTCTCTGCCGCCTGTTGACGTTGCGGCGATTCGCGCTCGCGTGAAGGGCGCGGAGGTTACAGAGCTTGGCGGCGGGCGCGTGCGCGTGGCTTTCCCGAATGGGCATACGTGGCTTGTGGACACGAGGGCCGGCGAGATTAAGCCCAATGCCAAGAGCGTGAGGCGTGATTATGGGCGCGATGTGGAGCCTGAAGATGTTGTGCTTGGACGCACGCGGATTATTGGCGGGCAGACGTTTATTGACATAGTTGGCGGTATGACGGACGCGAGCACGTTCAGCCATGAGGCTCTTGAAGCTGCATGGGATTTACTAACGAAGGAAGAACAGGGCAAGCTTAGAGCAACGTACAAGAGCCGCGAGAACGCCGCAGAGCGGTATGCGGAATTCCTTGAAGACCGCCTTGGCAAGACGACGAAGGCGACGCAGCGTATCTTCCAGCGGATTAAGGACTTCTTCGCGGGGCTGAGGGCGGCGTTCTTTGGCAAGAATTCTGAGGATATTTTCCGCGAAGTGGCCACGGGCAAGATGTGGGGTCGTTCGTTCAAAGACGCGAAGCGCGCCGCAAGTTATAAACGCGCCGCCGACGCCCTGAAAGAAATCATCTCCAGCGCGGAGGAAGGCACGATAAGGAACGCTAGAGGCGACATTTCAAACTATGGCGGGACAAATGACGTGACTCTTGTTTGGGGCGATGGTAAGAAGGGGCTTGCGCATATCGGCAACAAACGCGGCCCGGAGGTGGTCGGCAACGTCATTAGAACAATTCTAGACGGCGACGTGGCGAAGTTTGTCGCGTCCAAGAAGACGCTGCATATCACATGGAATGGTTATGAGGCGGTGCTTTCGCTCGACGAGCATGGGAAAAACAAAACGTGGCTGCTGACGGGATGGGGGCAAAATAAGCCAGACGCAATTGGCGAGGTTGGTACTCAGTCCAACGCTACGCAGAACGGCCCTACGTTTAGTCGTGCCGACCTGGGAGCTGACCTTGATATGATGTTAAAGCAAGGGGAACGGCTTGTCAACGGTACGCGGGAGGACAGCGAGCATTATCGGCTGGAGCGGAGGCAGAAGCCCGCGCCGGTCGAGGCTGCCGCGCCTGACGATTCGGCTGTTGTTGAGAAGAACGCGCAATGGCTGCGCGACGCCGGAACTGCTCAGCTTGAACGAGTGGTGCGGCCTTCTCACCAGAATGAGAGCTTAAAAGACAAGCTTGTCCACGTGAAGAATAATTTTTATCGTCAGTGGTTTGATAAGCTTGACCCTTTAAAGAAGCATTTTGGAAAAGATGTCTATTTTGCGGCAGAGAATGCCATATACGGAGCGGCGAGCCGTGCGGAAAGGCGCTTTGAAAGGGGCGACCCGAAGAAGGGCGTTAAGGGACTGGTTGAAATCATGCAGGATATTCCTGCATAAAGAAGGCGATGGCTTTGCTGTTTATGCGGTATATAAGCATCTGAGTGATATTGCGGGGAACAGCGAAGCTCTCATGAATACAGCAGAAGACCTTCGCGAACGGGCAAAAGCAAAGAGGAAAGAAATAGCGGAGGATTTAAAGCTCCCATCTTCAGACGCTGAATCTTTAAAGGAGTGGAAGAAACGCCTTGCTGCCCTAAGAACGGAGCATGATTTGTATCTGAATCAGGCAAACTCACTGCTTGAGGCTGTTAAGTATACCAAGGGAAAGTCTATGGCTTATACCAATGCCGTGAAGAAGATAGAGGCAAGGTATCCGCACTGGAAGAAGGCTCAGCAGGAGCTTGTGACTTATAATCAGTCATTGCTTGATCTGCTGACCGGTGCAGAGATTATCTCCGAAGAGATGAATGAGCGGCTAAAGGAGTTGTATCCCAACTATGTGCCTCTGCAAAGGGATTTTGGTATTGACCCTGAGAGCGTGTTAGTATTAGGGCTATTGCTCGGTGCTGGAATTGGTGCTGTTGCCACTCATTGAGGAGATATTCACGCAGTATCTATGGAAAACGAACCTAAAACGAAGTATTTTCCGGTATAACAAAGCGTATAAATTAACGCATGTGAAAAAGTATATTATATTGTGCTACAGCTATGTTTTTTATTAATAATTCGAATTCGGGTGCAGCCCAGAAATTACCAGGGTTTAGCGAATTGTCGCTAAGCCCTTTTTTGTTGCCATCAGTTACGCCAAGTATCGCTACATAAGCTTGCAATAGACCCGCGTTCCTGTCATCTCATCGGTCGATATCGAACATGCGTTGCTTTTTATTCCTATGTCTTGCCCCAGTAAGCTATTAACGGACCGGAACAGTCTGTAACCGCCGGTTTGTCCGCTTATGAGAATAGTCCTTCACGGAATGTGTGTGGATTTTACTTTCAGTCGTCCACTATTTGCTACTAACTCATTACATGCGGCTTACGTCGATGATTTTAGTGCGCTTGCTTGTAAGGCAGACTCGACTTGTAACCAATAGTCTAAGCGGCGATTATTCCATCCATCTGATGTCTTGCGGTTTGATTTTTATGCCGACGTTCTTTGATGGGCAAATTGCCATGGCTGCTGTTTTCGCCAAGCTGATCCTTGCTTTGATGATGGTGCCGCT
Organism: uncultured Synergistaceae bacterium; assembly: GCA_964522805.1. GTDB lineage: Bacteria > Synergistota > Synergistia > Synergistales > Synergistaceae > CAZBYL01. The sequence continues at coordinate 5,493 of CAZFWP010000032.1, forward strand.
GATATCTGCGGAGATCAGTACGGAGGAGCGGCCTCTTTCCAGCACCATTTGAGTGACGGTGCCATGAAGAATGTTGGGCTCGCTCTCTGTTGGAAGGGCGGTGACGGTGACGTCAGAGGGGCTGATGAATGCGGCTTCGATCTCTTTGTGTCCATTGTATAGCCCGAACAATTGCTGTCCGTCAGCAAAAGTGAGAACGGCTTTGCCATCGGAGGTCCGCCACTGTGCCTGGATGATGTTTTCCGCGCCGTGTCCGACTATGCGCCCTTTGTAGAGGCTGACAATTTCGGTGGAGACTTCATAGAGCCATGGGAGGTCGTGTGTGGCGACGATGACGGTGGTACCCCATTCTTTCCAGGCGGAGATGGCCGCCTCTTTTACCAGTTGGGCGCTGGCTTCGTCTACGTTGGCTGTCGGCTCGTCCAGCAGCAGCGCTTTAGGGTGCAGCGCAAGCCGCGCTGCCAGCGCCGCGCGTTGGACTTCGCCTCCCGATAAACGGTACCAGAGGCGGTCGGCGAATTTTTCCGGCAAGAGACCGACGCGGAGCATGGCGTCAAAGCAGCGTGCTTTGATGTTAACATTTTCACCGCGCAGTTTCAGCCCATAGGCGATGTTTTCATATACTGTGCGTTTGAGCAGGTAGGAATCCTGCAGTAAATAGGTGACGTTTTGGCGGATTTCATTTTCATGTCCATGACTTTCTTGCCCGTCAAAGGTTACTGAACCGCTGTGGGCTTCGAGAAAGGCTAGAACCTTAAGCAGCGTGGATTTTCCGCTGCCGTTGGGGCCTATAAGTCCGGTGACGCTGCCTTCTTCTATTTGCAGGGTATCTATGTTGAGAACGACGGGGCCGCCCTCGTAGCTGTGGCTGAGATTTTTTATATCATAAAGGATTTTTTTCATTTGATGGCTCCCATGTTGTCGGTAATTTCGCGGTCACAGATGTCGGCTTGCGCTGGCGGAGCTTTTAGTCGCTGCTATTTTATGACAAGCGGCTGATTTTTAAAAACGAAGGTTGTCAATTGTCTGGGGTGTTGCTGGTGATATGTTAAATCTTCCGCCGTTACGCCGCGGAGATGAAATGGGCGAACGCCAAATGACGCCCGCCCGTCATTTTTCGTGCCTCTTACTTGGGGTGCTTTTTATTCCATTCGTCACTGTTGGGAAAGAAGAGCGGCTGTCCGAACTTCTTTACTTCAAAGTCCTTGATGATGTTCTGAGCTTCATCGCCGCAGAGCCAGCCGATAAATTTTGCTGTATCGGCATTGTTGACCGAGGGGAATTTCTTGGGGCTGACTTCGATGGCGGCGATGAGGTTGAGCATCGCTTTGTCTCCCTCAACCAACGGTACTATCTTGATGTTCTTCTGCTGCTTGAGATATGTGGCTCTGTCCATGAGCGTGTAAGCAGCGCGTTTGTCGGTGAAGATGGTTGTCGGGCCGTTGCCGAGTTTTCCCAGTGAAAAGACGGTGTACCACTCGTCCTTGTCTCCATCGGGGGTTATGCCGGCTGCTTTCCATATGTTCATTTCTGCCACATGCGTGCCTGACATATCGCCGCGGCTGATGAATGGTGCTTTTTTCTCCGCCAACACCTTGAAGGCCTCAGCAGCTGTCTTCATTCCCTTAATGCCTGCGGGATCATTTTGGGGGCCGAGGATAACGAAGTCGTTGTACATAAAATCTTTGCGGTTCTGCCCGTATCCGTCTTTGATGAACTGGTCCTCAAGAGCGCGCGCATGGACGACGACCATATCAAAATTGCCTGTTTTTGCCTTTTCAAGGGTAGCTCCCGTGCCGGCCTTTTCAATTTTGAAGTCCACTCCGGTCTTAGCTTTGTATGTATCGGCAAGCAGAGGGATAATCCCCGCGTCCACCGGGCCTATAGTGCTGGAGAGTCTTATTGTTCCAGCAAAGGACGGCACGGCCGCAAAGACTGCGATTGCTGCTATCAGTGATAATAAAGTTGTTTTCTTCATCTTTCAGAACCCACCTGTCATTAAGTATTTGATAAATAAAGTTTTACTAATCCGCCGCTCTGCGGCGAAGAAAAGAGAGTGCGATATTAAGTAAAAGTGAGATGGCGAGCAAAATGACACCCAAAGCGATACCGAGGGCGAAATCCCCCTTGCCGGTTTCGAGTGTGATGGCGGTTGTGATGGTGCGTGTGTGCCATTTAATATTACCGCCGAGCATCATCGCGGAACCGACTTCTCCGATGATTCTGCCATAGGATGTGAGGGCTGCCACTAAAACTTGAAAACGCCCTTCCCACAGGCTGGTAAGTGCCAGTTTTGTACCTGTGGCGCCGAGGGTTTTTAAAGTCATGCTGAGGCGGCTGTCCAATCCCTCAATTGCGGAGGCTGTATAGGAAATAACAATGGGAAGTCCGAGAATGAGCTGTCCTATAGCCATTCCTCTGATGGTGAAAAGCAGCTCAAAATCGCCCAAAGGGCCGCTTCTGCAAATGAAGGCGTAAACTAGAAGGCCGACTACCACCGTAGGAATTGAGAGCAAGGTGTCTACAAAGGTGCGCAGCGTATGTTTACCGGGGAAATCAAAGTAGCCGAGCATAAATCCCAATGGCAGACCCAACCCCAATATTCCCAGCATGGAAAGTCCTGTGAGCTGTAGGGTGGTGAGAACGATATTTAAGGTCTCCTCGTCCATTGAGAAGATAAGCCCGATACCCTGAATAAATCCTTCCACGATAAAATCCACAACAATTCCCCGCTTTAAAAAATTTTAATAAAAGGGGCTTCAAAAAATCGAAGTCCCTTTTGTTTTTGGTCTCTCTTTAAATTAATGTCCGGCTCTCTTTGCGGCGTTGGGGAAGAAAAGCTGCTTGCCTTCGAGTTTGAAGTCGGCGATATCCTTCTGTACTTTTGAGGAGGTAATCCAGTCAATGTACTTAAGAGCGAGGTCATATTTGACATGTCCGTACTTAAGCGGGTTTACTGCCATTACGCTGTACTGGTTGAGAAGTTCTTTGTCGCCCTCAACGAGAATTACGAGTCCCGGTTTGCCCTTGAGTCCGGCGTGGTACTTGACGTATGTGCCGCGGTCGGTGAGAGCGTAGCCTTTCTGTTCGGCGGCGATGTTGATGGTCTTAAGCATTCCCTGTCCTGTCTGGACATACCACTTTGCCTTGTCAAAGTCTTTGACTCCGGCTTTAGCGAGGATCTTCAGCTCTGCTGAGTGCGTGCCTGATTTGTCCGCGCGGCTGACAAGCGGCAGTCCCTTTTTGGCGATGGCCGCGAAAGCTTCGGTGATGGGTTTGCCCTTAATTCCGGCAGGATCGTTTGCCGGGCCGATGAGCACAAAGTCGTTGTACATAACCTGGCGGCGGTTTGCTCCGGCTTCGTCCGCCATAAACTTGTCTTCTGCCGCTGGGTCGTGTGTTAGGACGACATCGACATCACCGTTGCGTCCGTGTTTAAGCGCCGCGCCTGTGCCGACAGAGACCCACTGAATTTCGATGCCGGTGTCCTTAAGGAGAATCGGCGCCAGATAGTCCAGCAGTCCTGTATTGTCGGTGCTGGTGGTGGTTGCCATTCTGAGCACAGGTGCTTTTGCTGTGGCCATTGTTCCGAAGGCCAGTACGCAGGCGATCAGAAGAGCGAGGATAATTGAGGAACGTTTGTTAATACGCATGGGTATAAACCCCTCCTTATGTGATTTGTGGTGCCATTGCAACAAATTTGTGAAGGAGGAATATATTAGCGCAGTATCTTAAAGAGATACTGTTCCCCCTTTCCACAATGGGAGACGAAGCCGTTTCCAACCCCGCCCTGCCGCCCGTTTCCCTTGGCAAATGCTGTAGGAATAACGGATTAAGGGTATGTCTGATTCAGCGGAATGCACACACAAAATTTCGGCAATATTGCATGCCGCTGCGATTTTAGTATTTTACACTATTTGATTCGTTTTGGATATTAAAAATAAATTTAGTGTAAATAATGCAACTCTATTGCAAATAATTGCTTTATTTGCCTGCTTTTTATTTATAGGACTTTAGATAAATATTGTCTACGAAAGACTTTTTTGTATGTACGCCATGTGTGGACGCTCCAATTTTTTGTTATCAAGAGCACAAGGAACGCAACTTGGAGAACTCTAAAATGTCTTTTTGTTTGTTCCCGTTGCTCTTTCTCACCGTTTACTTTTGATGCCTTATTAAGATTTTTGCTGGGATTTTGCGTAGGTTAATGGGATTGTGTGCCATGTCAGTGCTGCTGTTTATTATTTTACGGTGCCAATGTTATTTCAGTGTGCTGAGGCAAAAAGAGGCGGAACTGTTGGGGGACAGTTCCGCCGGGGGAATGGGAATTTGTTGGAAATAAACCCGCTAAAACAGGACGACCCATCTTCTCTGCAGAAGACAGGCCGTCAATAATTGCACATTCAGCCGGTCTCCTTTCCAAAGGGAGGCTACGTCGTTTCCAACGCAACCCTAACGGCTGCACAACCATAGATAAATCCTTAGGCAGAACAGCTCGGAGAGCCATATGTATCATTAGTAAATATTACCTTGTAAATACGGAAAAAACAAGCATTTTGATTATAATAGATTTCTAATATTTTTGCAGTTTACCAAAGATAACAACAAACGCTTCGCGAAATCTATCAAAGCCCCAAAATTTTTTGCAAAGGCGGTGCTGCCGCTGAGGTTGGCCTGCAGCTCTTCCTGCCGCAGCGCGAAAGAAAAAACAGCTGAAAACAATCAATAATCTTCTGGTTTTGCCTGTGAGACTTTTTAATTTATTGTAAACAAAGAACATAATGTCTTTAACGCTATCATTATTTTGTTTTTTTGTTTGACCCAATCAGGACAATATCCTATACTCATCACACATTTAGACCGTATTTAATCTGTGTTAGCTGAAGTGTTTTTCTACATATATATTGAAGGGCGGCATGGCGTTGCGTATCGTTATTGTGGGAGCGGGAGAAGTTGGATTTACGGTTGCAAAGAACCTTTCTGCGGACGGTCACGATATTGTGGTTGTGGAGGAAGACGGAACACGCGCTTCTCGTATTGAAAATGATCTTGACGTAATCGTGGTGAGGGGCAACGGCGCCAGACCCAGCGTGCTTGAAAGAGCCGGTCTGTCCAAAGGGAAAAACACGACTAACCTTCTTATTGCCTGTACAAATAAAGATGAAGTAAATGTTATGGCATGTTGGATCGCTAAAAAAATGGGAGTGCCTCACGTTATCTCCCGTGCCGTGGGTCTTGAGTTTACGGATAACGAGCATTGGGCAGATGATTTGGGAATAGACATGCTGATATCTCCGGAACGTTCCGTGGCGAAAGAGGTGGAAGAGCTCCTTGAGGTGCGGGGGGCGATTCACGCAACAGAGATAGCGGGCGGGCGCGCCGGGATTTATGTGTTCCGTACAGGTTCTGATTCTCCTGCCTGCGGTCTGCCGCTGCTTGAGATAAGAAAAAGACACCCGTCTTTGATTACTCTTATAGTGTGCATTCAAAGGGGGGGCAAGAGCTTTGTCCCCAAAGCCAACGATACCATAGAGGCCGGAGACATCTGCTACACCATGTGCTACCGCAATCAGGCCCATGATTTGGAATCTATCTTCCAGCCCTCATTGAGCAAAAAGCTGCGCAGTGTGTTTATCATCGGCTGCGGCAAAGTTGGTTTTCAGACAGCCAGACGGCTGCTTTCACGCGCTCCGAGGATAGATGTCTGCCTGTTCGATGAAGATAAAGAAAAATGTGAACGTATCGCAGGAGAGCTGCCTACGGCGCTTGTCATATGCGGGGACGGAGCCGATGCTGATTTGCTCCGTTCCGAGGGTATCGCCGCTGCGGACGGTTTTGTCGCAGCTACAGACCAGGACGAAAAAAATCTTATGCTAGCGGTGCTGGGTAAGACCCTTGGAGCGGCTAAGGGCATCGCGGTGGTCAAGAGATCTAATTATCTTGGAATGACAAATTACATTCCTGTAGACGCAATCGTGAACAGAAACCAGACTTTGGCTGATGTTATCATTAAGAACGTGCGCTATCCGGGTTCCTCGAAAGTGCTGACTGTTTTTGAAGAAATCAGCGCGGAGACGCTGGAGATCACCATTGCCCCTGATTCTCCGGCTGTGGGCAGGAGTCTTGCGGATATGAAGATGCCCGCCGGTTCTGTTATCGGTATGCTTGAAAGAGACAAGACGGTTCTTATTCCAACAGGTAACAGTATCCTCGCCGCAGGCGATAAGGTTGCCATTTTTGCCTCCACAGAGGTGATGCCTCTGGCGATACAGAAATTCGGCGAAATTTCACAATGAAACTGCGTATCTTAGCAAGATTTCTCTCTCTGATAATTGCCGTAATTTCTGTAAGTATGTTATTCCCCTTGGCTTGGGCAATTAAAGACGGGTCTGCAGATGTCAGGTCTTTTGTCATTTCGATTGCCATCGGTGCCGTTTTCGGCGGTGTACTTTACCTTCTCGGAAAGGGAGCTGACCCTAAAGATATGGGCGCACGCGAGGCCTTTGCCGCTGTAACTTTGGCTTGGGTCTTTGCCTCTTTGCAAGGCTGCCTGCCATACATGGTCGGCGGTTGGATACCCTCTTTTACTGACGCTTATTTTGAGGCGATGTCCGGATTTACGACGACCGGTTCGACTATACTGACAAACATTGAAATTAATCCGCGTGGAATATTAATGTGGCGTTCTCAGACTCAATGGCTGGGAGGAATGGGGATTGTCGTTCTTACGATAGCTCTGCTGCCTATGTTGGGTGTAACGATGACGCAGCTCTTTAAAGCGGAGTCTCCTGGTCCCGTGCTTGAGAAAATCAGTCCGCGCATACAGGACATGGCGACTATGCTATGGCAGGTCTATCTTGGTCTGACTGTCTTCGGGGTACTGATGCTTATGTGCGGCGGCATGAGCCTCTATGAATCCATCTGTCACATTTTTACCGCGGTATCCACAGGAGGTTTTTCGCCGAAAAACGCTAGCGTGGGAGAGTACAATTCCTCATGGTATGACTGGACTCTCACATTGGTAATGTTTCTTTCCGGAGCGAACTTCAGCCTCCATCTGCTAGCGCTCAAAAACCGCAGTTTGAGATCGTACAAAGACCCTGAATTTGCAATTTATACTAAGATCGTTATCTTTTCCACTCTTTCCATCGCTTACTTTATCTATGCGGGAGGCTTCTTCACCGATGTTATTACATCGCTGCGTTTTTCCGCTTTCCAGGTTGTCAGTGTGATGACCACCACAGGTTTTGTGACGGCTGATTACGCTCTTTGGCCTCCTTTTACTCAGATGCTCCTGGTGATGCTGATGATTGTCGGAGGCTGCGCCGGTTCAACATCGGGAGCTGTAAAATGCGTGCGTTTGCAGATAGTAGGTAAGCAAATAGCGGCGGAACTCAGGCGTTTCATACATCCGCATGCCGTTGTGGCTGTGCGCTTGGGCGAGCATACCGTAGATTCCAAAATGGCCTTTTCGGCGGCTACTTTTATCGTACTGTACATGTTGATCTTTTTTCTCTCTGCTCTTGCTGTAACCGCAACCGGATCTGATGTCCTCACCTCATTCACCGGTGTAGCCGCTACTTTAGGCAATGTTGGCCCTGGGCTGGGAGCGGTTGGGCCTGTAGAGAATTTCTCTTCCCAGCACGCCTTTGCGAAATGGGTATACACCTTCTGCATGTTATGCGGCAGGCTGGAACTGTATACGGTTTTGGTGCTCTTCACAAAAGACGCTTGGAGGAGATAGGCTGTTTGCACGGCGTCAGAAAATTAATTTAAAATAAATAAAAAATTATAAAATAATATTAATCATCCGGAACCTGAAAAATCTTAATCACATAATCCATAGCCTTGAATGCCGGGCTCCGCCTATATTTGCGGAGTTCGGCATATTTTGTTCACTTGATATCCACAAAGTTAATCACACAATATACAGTGTTTGGTGGACAAGATGTGCATGTATATAGTGCTATACTCTTTACATTTCCTCCCTATCTCTGGTATGATTCAAAAGCACGATAATTAGAGGGAAAAATTACGACTTTATTTTTAGTAAATTACAATGCTAGTAGGGGGCCATTTTTATAATGATCATTAAGCCATCATTTAACAAAGCAGCACTGGATATCCTGAAAGACCGCTACCTCTGGAGGGATGATGAAGGCAAACCGGTTGAGACGCCGGAGCAGATGCTCGTGCGTATTGCTAACCACGTTTCTTCCTCGGAAAAGACAACCCCTATGCAATATATGTGGGCAGATGAATATTATGAGGTAATGGCGAAGCTGCTGTTCCTTCCCAACAGTCCAACCATTATGAATGCGGGACGCCCTGCGCCCCATGGTCAGCTGGCAGCATGTTTTGTCATCGGCATTGAAGATTCAATGGAAAGTATATGCGAAGCAATCCGCAAGCAGATGCTGATTCATAAAAGCGGCGGCGGCACCGGATTTAACTTTTCCAACCTCCGCAGCTCGGGAGCCAAAGTGAACAGCACTAACGGACGCGCTTCAGGCCCGATATCTTTCATGGGACTGTTTGATAAAGCGACGGAGACAGTGCAGCAGGGCGGGATGAGACGCGGCGCCAACATGGGGATACTTAATATTGACCACCCGGATATTCGTGAATTTATCCACTGCAAAGATAAAGACGGCACGATTACCAACTTTAATATCTCTGTGGGTATTTTTGATGACTTTATGGAAAAAGCTCAGGCCAATCCCAAGGGAGAAGAGGCGGCTTTGCTCCTTGAGATAGCGGACTGTGCCTGGCGCACGGGGGATCCGGGAATAATCTTTCTGGACGCTATCAACCGCGGCAATACGACTCCGAACTTAGGCCCGCTGATGAGCACAAATCCATGCGGAGAATCGCCTCTCTACCCCAACGAAGCCTGTAACCTTGGTTCTATCAATCTGGCGAGAATGGTGAAAAACGGCGAATTTGATTACACACTGCTGAAAGAAGTCGCTACGACTGCGACTCGTTTTCTTGACAGCGTAATTGATGTGAACCATTATCCGCTTCCTGAAATCGCCGATGCGGTGAAACACACGCGCAAAATCGGACTCGGAGTGATGGGATGGGCGGACTTGCTCTTCCAGCTCCGCATTCCTTACGGAAGCGATGAGTCTTTGGTTCTTGCGGATAAGATTATGGGGACGATTAAGGCTGCTTCACTTGCGGCATCAATCGCTCTGGGCGAAGAAAAGGGCATTCCCGAAGATTTGCGCCATCTGGGACGCCGCAACGCCACCCTCACCTGCATTGCTCCGACAGGGACAATAGCCTTGCTTGCCGACTGCTCTTCCGGTATAGAGCCGCTCTTTGCCCTTGAGCATACTCGTGTCCGCACCCAGATCGACGGCACCAAAGTCGTGATGAAGCAAGTTAACCGCTACTATGAGAAGGCGATGAAAGAAAACACTCCCGCCGATGTGCTTAAAGATGTATTTGTGACCTCACATGATGTGAAGCCCCTAGACCATGTGCGTACCCAGGGTGCTTTTCAGGCACATACGGATCTTGCCGTATCCAAGACCATCAACCTGCCCCACGACAGCTCTGTGCAGGATGTCTTAGATTCTTACACTCTGGCTTGGAAAGAGGGCTGTAAGGGTATTACTATCTACAGAGACGGCTCAAAATCTATCCAAGTCCTTTATCGTAAGGAAGATGAGACGGCACAGAAGCCGACTGCGGAAGAAGCCAAAGAAGAGAGCCCTGAAAGAGAGCCGGTTCCTGTTTTGGCAGGCACTCATGCCAAGCCGCTTAAGCTGATGCTCAGACGCAAATAGTAATAATTTGTGAACAACGGTGCGGCAAAAACAGCCGTACGTTAGTTAAACTTTAAACAAAGAGCGAATCCGCAAGGGTTCGCTCTTTTTGTGCGAGGCTGCCGCTAAGCGGCGCTCTCATAGGTATAAAGTATGAAACAGATCTAAAGCGGCAATGAGCCAGCAGAAGGCAGGCGTGTTTGCAGCGGGTGCGTCAGCTAAAGGAAGCATAATGTCGGGAGCAAAATCAGCGGCGGTGCGCATATACGTGATTTAAAATCGGTAAAGAGGCAAATCATCAAAGCCCAGCCATGCGGATACTGCGGCTCTGCCCGTCCGCTTATTTACATTTGATACGGGGACGCGGGTAAATGGTTTATTGAAATAAAAATCCCCGCAAGGCGGTAAAACAGCTTACGGGGAAAGATAAATCACCACTCTGCTGCGCTCCCGCGCCGTAATGGCGGCTGTTTATCGGAGCTAAGAGCGGATAATTTTAAGTGTGCCGCTTTGGAAATCTGCTTTTAACTCACCGCTGTCCAGCAGCGGTGTGAGAATGGCGGAGATGGTGCTGTGGGTGAGTGCATACTGCGGCAAGTTTACTTCCAGTCCTCTGCGCGAAGCAAGCTCCGCTAAAATGTCGTCTCTTGTATGCGGTTTTGAGCATATTTCGGTTATCTCTGCACGCAGCGCGGACAAACAGTCCCGATTGGCTTTTACTAAGGGAACGATGTCTTTGCATAAATCCCCATGTGCCGGAATAAAGATATCTGCCTTGAATTCTTCCAGCAGGGCAAAAGTAGACATCGCCTTGTCATAGTCAGCGGTGAAGGGAATGCCGTATTTTTCGAGGATGCGCTCTGCGATGACGGCGTCGGCGGTGAACAGTACTCCGTCCTCTGTCAGCACGCCAATTTGACCATGAGCATGGCCCGGGAGAGCGACGATTTTTGCTCCGAACTCCTCAATGATATCTCCATCAGCTAAAGTTATGCCGACTTTTGACGGCTCCGCGCGGAGGAATTTCGTCTGCAAAGGCTGGGGAGCTGTGCCCGACCACAGTTCACAGGGTTCCATCTCCGGAAAGTTTATGTACGGGGTCTCCCTTTCCGAGGCAGCGATAGCGCAGCCGGTGCGCTTCTGAATAAAAGCGTTGCCGCCGATGTGGTCTGCATGAAAATGCGTGTTGACGATCAATTTAATGTCCCAGCCCTCAGCCTCGGCCAAGCGCAGTATCTTACGCCCTGCGGAGGGGTCACTGCCGCTGTCTATCAGCATCGCTGCTCCGTTTTTTACATACAAGCCGACATTGGCGGGAGAGAGTATCGCATAAGTGCCGCCCTTTATATTGGTAATTTCCATATATATCACCTCACGATTATTATAAATTATCGTTGAGGTTTTTGCTGTCAATCTTGTTTTTCTATTTCTATTTCACCGCTTTCCAGCATTTTTATAAAAATTTCGGCTATATGCGGGTCAAACTGCGTGCCGGCGTTTTTTTTCAGCTCTGAGATAACGTACTCTTTGCTGCGGCAGGTTCTGTATGGCCTTGTGGATCCCATGGCGTCCACGGAATCAGCCACGCAGATGATGCGCGCTGCCAAGGGTATTTCCTCGCCTTTCAAACCGGTGTTGTAGCCGTTGCCGTCATATCTTTCATGGTGGTAGGCCGCTCCGTCTTTGATGTCGCTGATGTTGCTGATGACCTTGAGAATGTTGCCGCCTGATGTTGGATGCTGTTTCATGATGCTGTATTCTTCATCTGTCAGCTTGTCCGGTTTGTTGAGTATGTTATCGGGAACGCCGATCTTACCAATATCGTGAAGCAGAGCCGTATAGTAGAGATTGTCTGCGGAATTTTTGTCCATGCCTATTTTTTGCGCTATTTTAACCGCATACTTTGCCACTCTTGTAGAGTGTCCCTTTGTGTAGGTGTCTTTGGCGTCGATCGTGTTGGCTATTGCCGTCATTGCCTGTTCCGTTACAGCGCGCAGCTCTTCCTGCCTTTTGAGAAGAGCTTTGTTTTTACCGGCATAAAAAAGTCTTGTTATCAAAAATATCGCCAGCGCCGTAAGAATAGCGGCGGCTGCTAGGGCTTGCGGCTGTTCTTTCCAGCTTTTGGCTTTACTGATATTAAGTGTCAGCGGCTTGCTGCTTGGGACTCCGTCGCTGTTTGCCGCACGGAACGTAAAAGTGTAGTCACCTCCGCTGAGGTTTGTATAGCTGACGTTGTTAGTCTTGGTTAAGAAGCCCTCTGTATCCTTGTTTTCAAACCCTTTGAGCTTGTAAGCTATTTTGTTGTATGCCGGGTTAGTGAAGCTTAGCACTGCCATACTAAGAGTAAGGCGCTTAGTATCTTGCGGCAGCGTCAGCGAAGTTGGGTTAAGGATTACCCTCCCGTCTGCTACGGCTTTGTTGATAACGATTTTCGGCGTAACATTGTTAACATATGTACGGTTGACGTTTATGGAGTAAACTCCGTTGGAACCGCAAACAAAAAGAGTACCTTCCTTATCCATATAGCTCCATGAATTGGCCGTTATTGAAGAGGCGAAACCATCTTTTCTCATAAAAGAAGTTATTTGCTGTTGTTCCGGAGTTAGGAGTTGTTTCTGATCGATAATGTAAATGCCGGTATCTGCCAGCAGCATAAGCTTACCTTTAGGGCTTATTTTGATATCAAAGATGCCGTTTTTTATCGGAGTATCTAAGATTACTTTTCTGATGCGCCCTGTTTTGCTGAGAAAATTAAGTTTGGTTCCTGTGCTGATCCAAATACCTTCTATTGATGGATCATAGAGCATTCTTAAAATTACTCCCGATGAAAGTCCATCGCTCTTTGTGAAGTTCATTAGGAGGTTATCCTTCAGCGCGAAGATGCCGCCGCCATCGCTGCCAAAGAACACGGTTCCGTTCTTTCCCTGGGAGATGCTTAAAATGGTTTTATTGGAAAGGCCGTCTTTTTCGGTGATAGATTTAATTACACGGTCATTTCTGATAATCGCCGCACCCCCATTTGTTCCGACGGCGATGTCTCCGTTGGCAAGTTCAAAGACGAGACGCACCTTGTCTTCCGGCAGTCCGTTTTTTTTCGTAAAGTATTTAGTTCCGCCTTTGTCATCAAGTAAAATGAGCCCAAGATCTTTATAAGTGCTGATCCAAAGTCTGTTTTTGCTGTCCGTGAAGAGAGAGCGCACTCTCACGCCCTTTAATTTTTTTGTGAGACCTGTCTCAATTTGTCTCCATGCCGAGTCAAGAATGGTAAGCCCGTTGTCTGTGCCGATGTAGAGATGCCCCTGCCATTTCATTGTAGAGTTAACTACATTG
>CAZFWP010000033.1:0-18460 GCA_964522805.1 uncultured Synergistaceae bacterium
GCATGAACGTTTCTAAATTTTGGATGTTGTTTCACTTGAGAATCTCTGTGCCGTGGGCTTGTATGGTTCTCGCCCTCGTTGGAGCTGCTCTCGGAAGCCGACCTCAGCGCTCAAGCTCGAGTGTTGGACTTGGTCTTAGTGTAATAATTGTTTTCGTATACTATGTTATTCTCTCATTAACTCAATCTCTGGGAGATGCCGGATATTTGCCACCAGTGGTAGCAGCGTGGATTGCTAATATTATTTTTCTCATTATTGGTGCTGTGCTCTGCCGTAATGCTAACAAATTGGGCTAGAATGGATATCGAAAGCAAGTTTATTATAAAAATCTAAGTGGCGAAAGATTCTTTCGCCACTTAGATTTTTGTTTTGTTAGACTAGGATAAGTTTGCCGCTGCCCTCTATAAATGTACCGACTTTTTTTGATATTGGGAACCCGCCCAGGTTAAGTTCGCTTAACAGCTGCTCTTCATTTTCTTCTGGTATGGCGATTAAAAGACCTCCGGAAGTCTGTGGGTCAAAAATTAAATCTTCGGCGAACCGCCCCATTTCTGACCTATTAATAACCTTGTCTCCTGAATGCTGCAGGTTGGCGTAAGAACCGGCTGGGATAAGGCCCATATTGGCCATATCTTTGATACCATTCAGCAGCGGAAGCTCTTTCATGAAAATCTCCACGGAAACACCCTCCGCAGGTAAATCAAGGGCGTGCCCAGCAAGACCGAATCCGGTTACATCCGTGCAGGCTGTTATTTTACTTCTTATAAAGTCAGAAAGAATAGGTGGGACTGCGTTTAATTTTGCCATGCTCTCTGTCGCAGCGGCAATGTCTGCGTCAGCGAAGAGCCCGGCTTTCATGGCGGTAACGGCTATACCTGTACCGATGGGTTTGGTGATTATCAGAGAATCCCCGCTCCTTGCCGTACCTACCTGCCACATCTTATCTCTTTCAACTTCTCCAAAGACAACTAATCCATATTTGGGTTCCTCGTCCTGTACACTATGTCCGCCTGCCAGCATGGCCCCGGCTTCACAGACTTTGCTCGCGCCTCCGTTGAGTATATCTTGTAAAACAGTGATAGGCTCGCATGAGGTTGGGAAGCACACAACATTTAGGGCGATTATTGGTTGACCGCCCATAGCATATACGTCGCTCAGCGAATTTGCTGCGGCAATTTCTCCAAAGCTCTTGGGGTCATCAACAACAGGGGTAATAAAGTCGATTGTCAAAATCCCTACTCTTGATTTATCAATTTCCCACAGAGCGGCATCCTCACCTTTGTTCCATGAGGCAAGCAGCTCAGGTCTCCTGACGACAGGCAGTCCTTTTAATATTTGTTCCAGCTCCGCCGGACCAATTTTGGCGGCTCAGCCGCTGGTCTTTGCACGTTCCGTCAGTCTCATTTGGCGCTCTCCTTTCTAATCTACTTGAGTCGCAGGTGGTGTACGTCAGCTGCGGCAAAAATGACGTTATTTTCATTAATGCGAACGATAAGAGCTCCCTGATCGGTAACGTCTACCGCCCTGCCGCAAAATTCTTCTTCATCTTGTATAATGCGCACATCTCTGCCTATGGTAGCACAGTAGGTTCTATATTGTGTGAGTAATTTCAACAAGCCGTCTTTTTCTTCCATTTGCTTAAGTAAATTTGCAAAAACATCTAAAATTCTTATCAGTAATAGGGGTCTTTTATTTTCAACCGATGATTCTATAAACATTGAGGTGGCTTTGTCAGATATTTCTTCTGGTATATCTTCGTTTTTCATATTAACGTTTAGTCCGATACCTGTTATCGCATAGTATATTTTATCAGGTTCACCGGCGGCCTCACTGAGTATGCCGCAGATTTTTTTGTTATTTATAAGTATATCATTGGGCCACTTAAGTTCAGCGTTAAGATTGTAGTACTCTGATAGCACCTTGCGAACAGCAAGCCCAGCTGCTAGGTTTAGCAGCTGCACCTCCCCAGGTCGTAAGCGAGGACGCAAAAGCACGGAGAAAATTAAATTTTTACCGCTGGCATTGCTCCACGTCCTGCCCCTGCGTCCGCGTCCGCAATTTTGAATATCCGCAATGGCAACGATTCCGTCAGGAGCGTTTTGTTGGGCCAGTTTTTTGATAACGCTTTGAGTTGAGTCCACTTCTTTGAAGTAAAATGAAGTATGAAAGATAGGATTTTGTCTTAGAAAATAGTTTATCAGTGTGGGACTCAGTTGTTCTGCCTCCTCTGCTTTAGAAAGCAGATATCCCTTTTGCGGAATGGCCTCTATTAAAATACCTTCGTCTTTCAGCGATTTAATAAGTTTTGAAATAGCCTGCCTAGATGAATGCAGTTTTTCAATTATCAATGTGCTGGGGACTATTTTTCCTGTGTTTGCTATCAATATTTCCAACAGTTTTGAGCGGCTGTTTGATTCATCAAAAGAGGTGTTGTCCATGATGTCCTCCTGTTTTTTTATTTGATATTTTACGTTTCGGCAAAAAACGATTAGATTTTACACGCAGTCAGGTTATAATGAAAGCCTAAACGTAATACTGGGAGGGGTTTATGTAATGGTTGTACTACCAATAACAACTGTCATGACCAACCTGCGCTCGTCATTTGACGAGTTGCGTGAAAGTCTTTGACCTGCCTCTAATAAGGGCAAAAATAGAAGAATTACGGTTTGCTACGGAACAGCCAGGCTTTTGGAATGGAAATGACGCTCAGAATGTTTCGAAAGAACTCTCACGTCTTCAAGGACAAGTTGATATGCTCGTTGATACTCAAAAAGAAATAGAAGATTTATCTGCTATTTCTGACTTGCTAAGCGAAGAAGCTGACGAAGAGTTAAATGAGGAATTCTACCTCCGCGCGGATAAACTAAGACGCAGTATCGAAGATAACAGTATCTTGATTTTACTTGACGGGGAGTACGATGCCGGTAATGCAATTATGACTGTTCATGCCGGTGCCGGCGGGCTGGACTCACAAGACTGGGCTGAGATGCTGTACCGAATGTACGTACGCTGGGCAGAAGATCATAACTATTCTATAAAGCTAATTGATGAACTTCCTGACCAGGAAGCTGGCATCAAAAGTGTCACATTTTCTATTAATGGTGACTATGCATATGGGTATCTAAAAGGGGAGCAGGGAGTACACCGTCTGGTGAGGATATCTCCCTTTGATTCTCAAAAAAGGAGACACACCAGTTTTGCCTCAGTAGAGGTTATGCCGGTGCTGCCTGACAGTGTAGAGATAGAAATAAGACCTGAAGATTTAAAAATGGACACATTTCGCTCAAGCGGCGCCGGTGGTCAGTATGTTAACATGACAGATTCTGCTGTTAGAATTACACACATCCCGACAGGGATAATCGTAAGCTGCCAGACAGAACGCTCTCAGCATATGAATAGAGCAACGGCCATGCAAGTTTTACGCTCGAAACTTTTTGAAAAAATATTGCGGGAACGCCAAGATCAGCTTGATAATATTCAGGGCGAGAAACGCACTGTAGCTTGGGGAAGCCAAATTCGTTCATATACCCTTCAGCCTTTCCAGCTAATTAAAGACCATCGCTCCGGATGTGAAATAGGAAATGTGCAGTCTGTCCTTGATGGTGACATTGACGAGCTTATTATGAGTTTTTTGAGATATCAGAAAACTGGTAAGAGCTTGTCTGATGGGAGTGAATAGATAATAATGAAAAACAAATTGTTGAAGACAGCGTTAATATTGATGGTGTTATTCTGTTCTGTCACATTACCGGCTGCTTTATATGCGGAGTCCACTTTTGTGCCCAATGTTCCGATAATGCCTCTTAAAAGTCTAAAACCAGGTATGGTCGGAGAAGTACATACCGTTCTTTCCGGAACGAAAATTACAAAGTTTAAGGTTACGATTGTCGGGGTGGTTCCCAGAAAGACCAGTCCTAAGAATCTCATTCTGTTTAAAATAGAAGATAGAAAAATCAATGAAGATGGTGGTGTTGCCGCTGGAATGAGCGGTTCGCCCATCTATGTTTCCGGTAAGCTGATAGGAGCGATAGGGTACAGTTGGTCATTTTCTGAGCGCAGCTTAGGGCTTGCTACTCCAATTGAGGATATGATCGAGGCGCTTAATTGGCCGGATAATATCCCCTCTTTTTCTGTGTCAAAAAAAATCAATCCCAAACCCATGGACCTCGATAAAATTATGCGAGTTACTTCTGCTGACGCTCTCTCTTCGGACTCCGTCTCTGCCGACAGTGTCTCCGGTGATGAAAAAGTGCCGGTTTCAGATGATTTTGCCGTGACGTCGACGTCATCTGACCATAAAACAGGTGGTGCCGTCTCCTCTAAGGACCTGCCTGTTAAAGGTAAAGAGAACGAGTCTTCATCAGATAAGACACAGCCACGGGACAGTGTTAAAGATGGCTACGTGATTACCATTTCTGAAGAGAGCGGCAAGAACCTTAAAAAAGAACTAAAAACTCTTTTTGACGCGGAGCTGAAGCCGCTCGCCATGCCATTGCTTGTAGATGGGATGAGCAAGCGTGGTGCAGATATGCTGAGGAAGAAGCTGGGTGTGCCTGTTATTCCCCTTGGCTCAGCTATACCGTCCTCAGGAAATACTGATCTTAATGTGTCGCTTAAACCTGGAGCGGCCATTGGTGTCGCTCTTTCATGGGGAGATGTTCAGACCGGTGGGATAGGTACTTTGAGTGCTATTGACAGTAAAGGCAGATTTCTTGCATTTGCCCATCCGATGATGAACCAAGGTGCAGTTGCCTTTCCTCTTACAGAAGCTGGAATTGTCAAAATAATTCCCAGCATGGAGCATTCATTTAAACTTGGCTATATGGGTAAAATAATCGGTCTTGTCACACAAGACCGTCCCGAGGCAATTGGCGGACAGATAGGCAAACTTGCTCCGGCTTTTAGCTACACGGTACGTTTTCATGATGTGGACACCAATAAAAAGGTTATCAAGAGATTCCAGACTGTTGCAGATTCCTTCACCGGACCGGCTATCGCCTCTGCCGGAATCTTGGGGATTATTGATGATCAGTGGGCAAGAGGCGGAGAGGGAACGGCGATAATAAATTATAAGTTCTCCGGAGGCAACCTAAATAAGGGCTGGCAGAGAAGGAATATTTTCTTTTCCGATAAGGACCTTTTAAAATCCCTCATGACCGAGTTCGATAACTTGTCAAAAATTTTCTCGTTGAATCAATTCCAAGAAATAAGGCCTTTCGGTGCAGACATTGATGTGGAAATTACTCGGGACCCGCGCGTTGTTTTTATTGAGAAGGTTGAAATAGCCGAGAAGAAAGATTTTTACTCGCCTGGCGATCAGGTTAAGGTTGATGTAACGATGAGGCCGTGGAGAAAACAATCGCGCACAAAGAGAATGACGTTAATTGTCCCTAAAAAAGCGGTTGGTTTTTGTGAGATAGTTGTCAGGGGCGGAGGTATTGATGAGCCTAATCCTGAATCACTTGTCAGCGGTCTTAGGACGATCACTAATCTTGACGATTTAATGAAGGAGCTTTCCGCAAAAGAATCTAATAACCAGATACTTTTGCAAATAAACGGGCCGGAGAATAATGCGCTAATGAAAAACAAAAAAATATCGCAACTTTCGCCCGAGGATTTTCTTGACGATCGACTGCAAAGTGAAATCAGAAACGAGCAGATTAAAGAGGGAGCACTGAAGATAATTGATACCAACTACTACGTGGAAGGCATTTTAAGAAAATACATTAAGGTGAAAAACGATACTGCTCTTGACGACGGTGATTTTGCCATGTCAGAATCAGAGATCAACAAAAATGAAAGAACTAAAGACAAAAGCGATTCCGATGCTGACGAACGTGGGGAACAGCCTGAATTCGTGTTTAGCGAAAGGGAAATGTGAGTGATTCAATAAAACGCGCCTTGCAAAGGGCGCGTTTTATTGTTTATAGAAAATGACAATCAAGGCCATGGAATATGAAAAAGAGAGGCTCAAAAAGACTGCTGCGGAAAGCATATCCTTGGACAGCCGCACATCTTCACGGTATGTTGGGCCAAGTAAAAGGTCTATAATTATTTCACAAGATGTATTAATAAGCTCAACAATTAGGGGAATTAAGCATAATAAAAATACTTTAAAAACAGTAAGCAATGTTTCACCGTAAAAAAAAGCAAGAACCGTCATCAGGCAGAGAGCGAAAAATTCATTTCTTATTGCCTTCTCAGACAGAAATGCGCTCCTTAGTCCATTAAGGGAATACCCCGTCTTACTTAATAAATTTGAATTTTTCCACTGAGGCATACTTATCACCCGACTATTTGACATTAAAGCACATAACCTACTGAGGCATTATATATCAGAAGCCGGATATTTGTGACTGCATTGCTTATATATTTTAAATATATCTGAATTTGCTTGCCCATAAAAGAGTTGCCATTTATAATATGTCAATTGTGCATTGTAAAATCCAAAGAGAAGCTGAGGATTTTTAAAGTATATAGGAGGTTACATACATGGCAAATGACTATAAAGAGACACTATTTCTTCCGCAAACGTCATTCCCGATGAGGGCCAATCTTGCCCAGAGGGAACCGGATTTTTTGAAATTCTGGTACGATATTGACCTATACGGAGAACTTAAGAAAAAAAATAAAGGAAAGCCTTCATTTATTTTACATGACGGGCCTCCGTACGCAAATGCAAGCATACACATTGGTACAGCTACAAATAAAATTTTGAAAGATTTTGTCGTTAAGTATAAATGGCAGCGCGGCTATTTTGCTCCGTTTGTTCCGGGCTATGACACACACGGACTCCCTATTGAGCTGAAAGTTTTAAAAGAACAGGGAATCGATAGAGATAATATCACCCCTGTTGAACTGCGTGAAAAATGTGCCGCCTATGCGAGGGCATTTGCTGATATTCAGACAGGGCAGTTTAAACGCCTCGGTGTCATAGCTGACTGGGAACACCCCTACATGACATTGGTTCCGGCATATGAAGCCACGCAGATCGAAGGCTTTGCGGAGATGGTGGATAAGGGGCTTGTATATAAGGGACGCAAGGCGATTTATTGGTGCACCGATTGCCAGACAGCTTTGGCCGCCGCAGAAATAGAATATTCCGATGAAGTTTCTCCGTCCATATTTGTCGCATACCAGTATGATGATGCGGCAAGACTCTTCCCTGAACTTAGCGGGCGTGATGTAAACGTTATCATCTGGACAACCACCCCGTGGACGCTTCCCGCTTCTATGGCAGTAGCTCTCCATCCTCGTTATGACTATGGTTTCTATGAAGTAGGCGATAAAGTTTATCTCATCGCTCAGGGATTAAAAGATGAGGTTTCCAAAGCTACAGGAGTCACCTTTGGTGAACCTATTATCAGCTGCAAAGGCGCGCAGTTGGAAAACAGCATCGCCACACATCCGTTCTATGACAGAAAAACCCCGCTTGTGCTTGCCGATTACGTCACACTTGATTCTGGTACAGGCTGTGTCCATACTGCCCCGGGACATGGTACGGAAGACTATGAAACAGGCGTCCGCTACGGCATTGATATTTATAATCCTGTCGACGAGACAGGCCACTACTATCAGGATACCCCAATCTTTGCCGGTATGTCGCTTGCTGAGGGAGAGAAGAAGGTCTTTGAACTTCTGAACGATTCAAAGAGACTTCTCGGCTTGCAGAAAATCAGCCACTCATATCCGCATTGCTGGCGCTGCAAAAAGCCGGTTATTTTCCGTGCCACTGAACAGTGGTTTGTATCCGTAGCTGACTTTAGGGAAGAATCTCTGAAGTGCATTAACGAAGTACAGTGGATTCCCGATTGGGGTAAAGATCGTATTACCAACATGGTGAAGGATCGTTCCGATTGGTGCATCAGCCGTCAAAGAACTTGGGGGGTGCCTATACCCGCATTCTACTGTGAAGATTGCGGCGAGGTGATTTTGACTGGGGACCGTGTTCGCCGTGTTGCTGATAAGATACGCGCTAATGGCAGTAACTGCTGGTGGGCTATGACACCTAAAGAACTGGTAGGAGATCTTGCCGTCTGCCCTAAATGCGGCAGCAGTCATCTCCGCAAAGATGAGGACATCATGGACGTTTGGTTTGACTCGGGCACGAGCCATACAGCAGTCCTAAATAACTGGGATGACCTCAGATGGCCTGCAGACCTGTACCTTGAGGGCAGTGACCAGCATAGAGGTTGGTTCCAGACTTCGCTTCTTAACAGTGTCGCGACGAAGGGAACTGCACCCTATAAAACGGTTCTTACTCACGGATTTATTATGGCTGGTGACGGACGTAAAATGTCCAAGTCTCTCGGTAATGTTATGACACCTGAAAAAATCAGTGACAAAAATGGTGCTGACATATTACGCCTGTGGGTAGCTTCTTCAGACTATAGGGGTGATGTCAGAATTTCACAGGAAATTTTTGATAATCTGATAGAGTCGTACAGAAGGATAAGAAATACAGCGCGTTTCCTTCTTGCCAACCTGAAAGGTTTTAATCCTGAAACAGACATGCTGGCACACGAGCAGCTTTCTCAGGTTGACCAGTATATTATGCTAAAACTAGAAAAGCTACGCAGCAGAGTGACCACCGGCTTGGATGAATATGAATTTCATCAGCCAATGACGTTGATTCACCAGTTCTGTGACAACGAGCTGAGTTCTTTCTATATTGATGTCAGCAAAGACACGCTTTATGCTGAATCTGAACAATCACAGAGCCGCCGTTCTATCCGCACTGTAATGTGGACTGTGCTAAGAGCTATCACTCAGATGATGTCGCCTGTCCTTTCGTTCACTTCGGAGGAAATTTGGCAGCAGATGAGAGAAATGGACCCAACCCTGCCCAAGAGTGTTTTTCTTACTAATTGGCCGGAACCTCTCAGCTGCGGAATCGACCCCTCGGTAGAAGAGCTCTGGGATTGTGTGATGAATGCTAGACAGGCTGTATTGAGAGGCCTGGAATCAGCCAGAGGCAAGGGGATAATCGGACATCCTCTGGACGCCCATGTGCAATTGGTGTTGGGCTCTGTTTATGGGCATCTAGCCGGTAAGATTTCCGATAATCTTTGGGAAACCATTCTTATAGTTTCATCGTGCAAAGTAGTTGATGAAATCAAAGATGCTGAAGTCATCTATAATGATGAGTCTACTGCTATTGCCATTGGTGTAACAAAATCTAAAGATGAAAAATGTCCGCGTTGCTGGAAAAAACGCCCTGAAGTAACAGAAAACGGCATTTGTGACCGCTGCAAAGATGTCCTTGGACAGTAATAAGCAAGATACTAATTTTGAGTTGGGGGAGAGGGCAACCTCTTCCCTCTTTTTCTACTGTGAAGACAAGCCGGAGGAAACCGGTTCAGTTCCGCAAATTTTTGTAATGCCGCAGGATATGGAAGAGCATCGGCTTGATTTTGCTCTGTCAAGACTAATGGGTATCAGTCGTGTTTTTGCTCAGAAGCTTATCAAAGATGGCAATGTTCAGTTTAATCCGCAGCGCAGAGTCAAACCTTCGATGAAAGTCGCCGAAAATGATATTGTCAGTGTAGCTGTTCCGCCAATAGAATCTTTGGACCTAGAACCTAAAGATGTTCCTTTTGATGTTATCTATGCCGATGATGACATCATTGTTATCAACAAGCCGGCTGGGCTGGTGGTGCACCCGGCACCAGGACATTGGGATTATACCTTGGTGCACGGTCTGCTCTACAGATACCCTGATTTGGGCAGTTTAAACGGTGTAAAACGCCCAGGTATTGTTCATAGGCTTGATGCGACAACTTCCGGTCTAATGGTTGTCGCCAGAAACGGTCTGGCTCAAGAGGGGCTTTTTCGAGATTTTAAAGCAAGGCGAGTGGACAAAGAATATTTAGCGCTCTGTTACGGAGTCCCACCTGCAGCCAAAGGTGAGATACACTATCCTATAGGCAGGGATCCCTACAATCGGCTGCGTATGGCGGTTGTCGAAGATGGACGTGAGTCATGGACAGACTTTAAGGTCGTATGGAGCAACCAGATTTACTCGTTTGTACGCTGTAAACTTCATTCCGGCAGAACGCACCAAATTCGTGTCCATATGCAAGCTATAAGATGTCCGTTAGTGGGGGATAGACTCTATGCGCCGTCGAGAAAGTCACCTTTCGGCGAAGAGCGGATTTTTCTCCATTCTTGGAAGCTCTCCTTTAAGCACCCGCGCACCGGCTTGCTTTTATCTTTTACTCAGTCTCTGCCTAGTGAGCTTGCTGATTTTTTAAGAGATATTTTTCCCAAAAATCGCGCTCGCCAATAAAAGATTTGAATTCTTTGTATGTGACGTTTGCCGTGCTGCCTTTTATGGGCGTGACATATTTTTTGGCCGTGTAATCAACGCGAACATTCTCATTTGCACTCGCCTTGCTGAAATAGACCGCAAGAGACGAACAAAACATAAGCATCTCCTGCTTGATATCGTCTGTTACGAGACATTTTAAACGCAAGACTACGTGCGCTCCTGGCACTCCCTGTGCGTGAAACCAGATATCATCAGCAGAGGCAGCTCTGAAGGTCACATACCTGTTCCCTTTGGCGGATAACCCAACATAAACCAATGCTTGCTCAAAATCAAAACGTTTGTGAGGCGGAAGTTTTGTTTCCGCTTTATGCGGTGATTTTTTAAATGTGACGTGCTTTGCGAGCCCCAGTTCCTCTTCAATCATTGTCAATGATTGACCGTCATCGGTGCGCATCGCCAATATTAACTCTTCTCTCAGGTCCTCAAGTTCTGCATTAACTTTGTCAAGCAGCATGGAAGCTCTTATCTGCGCTGATGTTATTTTTTTATACTTAGCAAAGTAAACGGCTGCATTTTGCGATGGGGAGATGGCTGGATTGAGCGGCACTGCGCTTTGGCACTCGATCCCATTTTCATCATAAAAAGTCAGATCTGCTTTTGAACTACCCTTGGGAATTTTCCACATGTTGGCGACAATAATTTCGCCGTATGATCTATATTTCTCCGGTGCTTCTTCATACAAGAGATGCTCAATGTCCTCACTCTGTCTCTCTCTGCGCTTAATTTCCTTACATAGTAAATCTGAAATTTTCTTTTTCCTGGCAGATGTGGAAACCGACAGCAAAGGTTTCGTGACAATTTCCTTTGATGCTGCTTCTATCGAAGAAAATTGTTCCGCTTCTGGTGAAAGCAACTGAGGAGAGATCGTAATATATTTGTTAATGCGCTGAGGAATCATAGAACTCACTGTCCCATGGTAAAAACAATTTAATATCGCCGCTTTTTCTCTAATTGATAGCGAGGCAATTGTCTTTATTAACGATCTGCCAAAGCCGATAATATTTGAAAAAGCCTCATCTGAGGGTGCTTTGAGCCAATTTTCAAGCTCGAGGCCGGTAATCTGAGGCGGCATGGTGTAGTCAAGCCCCGGTAACACGGAACGATATGGATTATCCGCCGGGTAAATGTGTTTAGCCGTTTCTATAATCACATTATTCTCATCGGCAATAATAATGTTGCTGTACCTTTCCATTAGCTCAACGATAATTTTTTTATAATTAGAAAATCCCGCGCCGACTGTTTTTTTAAAATTCAGCACGAGGATTCTGTCCCGCCGCAGCTGCTCAGCGCTGATAAATTCTGAACCGGAAAGGTGGCTTTTTATTGCTCCGGTTATTGGGGGCGTTTGTTTGGCGACAGAGAGCAGCTCTTTTTTTTCATCTTCGTTAATAAAGGCAACGCCGTTATTCTGTGAGCCCCAGGAGAGTAATAAAATTTTGCCGCCTGAAAATGAAAGGGCCGCCCAACAATCTCCGCCGTCTATTTTTTGTAATTTATGCAGAGAGGCATTATTGATCAAATCGCTCCATGCCCACACCAATTCCGCTCCGTACGCCATTTTTTCACCTGCTTAAGTCTATATTTAGCTTCTATTATACAGCCAGAGAGGGCTGATTGCTTTTATCGTTTTGTACTCTGTACATAAGCTATCTTTAGCTATACAATCATTCACGCTGTATTATGAACAGCTAATTTAAATGGAGGTGTTTGAAATGAGCAAAGAACGGTACCTAATTTCGTCGGAATCAGTGACGGAGGGACATCCTGACAAACTCGCAGATCAAATATCCGATGCAGTACTTGATGCTATCCTTGAAGCAGATCCTATGGGACGCGTAGCATGTGAGACTCTTGTCAGCACGGGACTTGTGGTAGTTGCGGGAGAAATAAGCACCAGCTGCTATGTCGATATCCCTAAAATTGCGCGCGATACGATCAAAGAGGTAGGCTACACCAGAGCCAAGTATGGTTTTGACGGAGATACTTGCGCGGTTCTCACTGCTATTGATGAGCAGTCAAATGATATTAAAATCGGTGTTGACAATGCTAAAGAGTCAAGGGAACTTTCCAGTGATGAGATAGATAAAATCGGCGCCGGAGACCAGGGATTGATGGTCGGCTATGCTTGCAATGAAACAGAGGAGCTCATGCCGCTGCCCATTTCTTTGGCTCACAGACTGACACGTAAACTTGCTGAAGTACGTAAAAATAAAAAAATCCCCTACCTGCGCCCAGACGGAAAGAGCCAAGTGACCGTGGAGTATGCTGACGGAAAGCCTGTCCGTGTGGACACCGTTGTAATCAGTACGCAGCACCACCCACTTACATCGCAGGAGCAAATTGAAGCTGATATCACAAAGTATGTTATCGAAGAGGTCATTCCAGCTGATCTTATAAAAGACAGGCCTCGCATACTTGTAAATCCAACCGGACGTTTTGTTGTCGGCGGTCCTCAGGCTGACAGCGGGCTTACCGGCCGAAAAATAATAGTGGACACATACGGCGGAGCAGTACCACACGGGGGAGGCGCTTTTTCGGGAAAGGACCCTACGAAAGTAGACAGATCTGGTGCTTATATGGCTCGTTACGCTGCTAAAAATGTTGTCGCCGCCGGACTGGCCTCTTCATGTCAGATACAGGTTGCTTATGCAATAGGCGTCGCAAAACCCGTCTCGATAATGGTTGAAACATTTGGCACTGGACGTATTTCAGATGAAAATATTACCGTTCTTTTGCGCGAATTTTTTGATTTCCGTCCCGCAGCCATTATTAGAGATCTCGAATTGAGAAAACCACAGTATAAGCGTATCGCCGCATATGGACATATGGGTAGAATTGATATTTCTCCTATGCCGGCTTGGGAGCGCACCGACAAAGCGGAACTTCTTAAAAACGCCGCTTGCAGATATCTTTAGTACATAGAAAATCATTAATATTCAGGGTCTGCCGATAAGGCCGGCCCTGAATATTTTAATAATGATAATGGAGACCAATGTATTTAAACTTGCAGCTGACATTGCGGCGCATTTAATATGGCCGCTGACGTGCCCTGTTTGCGGTCGCATAGGCGTCTCGCATTGCCCTGAATGTCTTGCCTCTGTTTTTGCCCCGTTCCCCCAATTTTGTCTTGACTGCGGCGGTTCATACTCTGCTAAATGCTGTCATTTATCAACACCGGCCTATGCTGCGTCATCTCATGATGGATTGCCGAGACAATTTTTATTAAACCTGAAATATCGCAACATACGTGACTTGGGGATACCAATGGGGCGTTTGATGGCAAGTTGTGCGCCGTTGGCAAAGGCAGATATCATTGTTCCTATACCACTGCACATTAAAAGCAATAGAGAATATAATCAGGCAGAGCTCTTGGCTAGGGGAATGGGCGAAATTTTAAACTTAGATATTGCCGCTGATATTTTGTGCTGGGATAAGGAACTTTCGCGTCAAACAGAAAAACATGGAAGGGAACGTAAATCTTTACCGCCCAATTCATTCTCTGTTAAGCGAGAACTAAACGGACTTGATATAATTTTAGTTGATGACGTATATACAACCGGAGGAACAGCGCGGGCAGCAAAAGAGGCTGTTTTAAAAGCAGGCGGCAATGTTACAGGAGCCTTCTTTTGGTCAAGGCGCACAACTCATGGAGAAAGTGATGCCTCTTGGCGCGGGATAACAGAAGATTAGCTTCATGCAATTTGCTATAATATAGATTGTCTTCAAATAAAATATATTTTTAATCATCGAAGGTGAAAAGCATGATAAAAACTATCGGTGTACTGACGAGCGGAGGAGATTCCCCCGGTATGAATGCCGCGATTCGTGCGGTTACTCGTACAGCTTTGTATCATGGGATGCAGGTTGTCGGCATTAGACGCGGATATGAAGGGCTTCTCGAAGGTGACTTTATTCCCATGATGAGAAGCACTGTCGGTGGAATTCTGCTCAGAGGCGGAACGATACTGCGTACTGCCCGGTGCCCTGAGTTTATGAGACCGGAGGGTGTAAATGCCGGAGTAAGCAAACTGAGGGAAAATGACATTGATGCCTTAGTCGTGATCGGCGGAGACGGTTCCTTCCGCGGTGCGCAGCAGATTCACGAAAGGGGGTTTCCTGTTGTCGGTATTCCAGGAACAATAGATAACGATATGGCCGGCACCGATTGCACGGTTGGATTTGACACTGCCTGTAATACTGCTTTGGAGTGCATCAGCAAATTACGTGACACTGCATCAAGCCACGACAGAATGTTTATCGTGGAGGTTATGGGTCGTCATGCTGGGTTTTTGGCTCTAGAAACTGGTGTCGCATGCGGCGCAGAATTTGTTCTGGTTCCAGAAATTCATGTTGATTTGAATGTTATCTGCAAAAAAATACATGAAGCCAAGGAAAGGGGCAAAACACACTCCTTTATAATCTTAGCAGAGGGAGTTATGTCCGCTTCGGAGCTTGCTTCTAAACTTAGAGAAATATCTGATTTTGACCCAAGAATAGTTGTGCTGGGGCACCTGCAGCGCGGTGGGGCTCCCTCTTGTTTTGATACAGTTCTTGCTTCAAAACTAGGATTGGCTGCCATCGAAACTCTTGTAAGAGGAGACATGGGAATGATGGTGGGGAGAATTTCCGGCACCATTGTCTCATCGCCCCTCTCAACAGCGTGGCAGGAGCGCAGAGCACTAGACAGGGATATGATAGAGCTAATGGAAACCCTCAGTATATAGGCGAGATATGACAGCTAATCTTGAGCTCCCTAATGAATTTACAGACGAACTTGTGTCTCTTGTAGCTTCCGACAGGGGCGGTCGTGGTGTATCAAAACTTTGCACCGGCGGGCATTGGCTCCGTGCTTCGGCAATACTATCTTCTCTCCGTCGAGTTGCGATAGTATCAGGATTCTTTGTGCCCAAAGCCGGTGCGCCTGAAACTGATGGCCCGGGCGGAGCGCTTTTACTGGCCAGAGCCTTTTACGAAGAAGGGCGCGAGTCAGAAGTATGGACAGATTCTCTGTGTGTTGAAGCGTTCAAAGAATGTGCAAAATCCATCGGATTTCCTACACAGCTGGTGAAAGTGCCCGATGTTAACGTTGTTTTGGACGAATACAAGCCGGATGGCATTGTTTTCACGGAACGCTTGGGCCGTGCGTCTGACGGCAAGTATTATAATATCAGGAAGAAAGATATTTCTGAATGGACTACACCTCTGGATGAGCTTGCGTTAAAGGCGGCAAAGAGCGGCATTGCGACCGTTGGGATCGGTGATGGTGGCAACGAAGTTGGAATGGGTAATTTTTACAACGAGCTGAGTTTTCTTTTGCCTGATTATAAAAACTGTCTTTCTGTTATAAATGTTGACGCTGCATTGCCAGTTGATGTTAGTAACTGGGGGGCGTATGCGCTTGTGGCCTCACTTTCACAACTATGGCATAATTGGAGAGGGCACCGCGGTGATGACGAGAGGAATATGCTTTGTGCGTTAAAAGCTTGCGGTGTTGTCGATGGCATAAGCTGCAAACCGGAATCATCGGTAGATGGCTTTCCTATGGATATTCAAATTAGCATTACAAACCAACTTTATCGATTGTGGAAAAATTTTACGTAGGACACGTCTGTATTTTGCCGGCTTCTCATGGTAAAATTACCATTCAGTGATAGGTGGTTCTCTCATTATGGAAATACATTGTAAATCAAAAGATAAGCCTTTTATTATATTAGGCTGCATAATTGTTGTCTTGCTTTTTCTTGTTGCTTGGAGTTCAAAGCCGGAAATTTTCGGAGAGCAGCTAGATATTAACAATGCGTGTGTATGTCTGGAATTAGATGATAATCGACAACCCCTGCATATAAGTAATAATATCCCCTACGGTTCCCGTCAAATATGTTTATGGTTCAATTACAAATCATCACGAGATGGGACGCATGTAGATGTAACTTGGTATTATGGCAAAGACGTCGTATTAGACGAATCTATGAAGTTGATGGATAAGAAAGGCACGAAAGCTTTTTATTTGCTCAGGGAAGAGGGAACTGCTCTTCCCGCCGGCAAGTATAAGGTGGTTTTGTCTACTAACAATAAAATAATCACAGAAATACCATTTGCAATTTTGAAGAGAAAATAGCACTAGACCGGAGGTCCAGCGATTTGCCAAGAAAAAAATCGGAATTTACAGAGACAGAAATTGAAATTATGGCTGAAGAACCTAAAAAGAAGCGCGTAAGAAAGGCGCCCTCAGTAGTTGAAGAACCGGCGACTGTTTTAGCTGCTGACATCAATGTTACGGAAGCAGCAATAGTCTCCGTAAAAGAAGAGGATGCACCGAAAGAAGAAAAAAAGAAACGGGTACGAAAAACTTTAGCTCACAAAGAGTCTGAGTCTCTTGTTTCATCTCAAAAAACGAAAAAGGATAGCACCGCAGATGAACAACCGGAAACAGACATGGAAACTAAAATGGATAGCAAACCAAATGCTCATGAAAAGATAAAAAAGAGAACCGCGGCAAAGAAACCGGAAACAAACACAGAACCCATAAACAACCAGCCCGAAACAAAAGAAAATGACGAACAGGATAATAAGAGCGAAATAATAAATACATCCGTACCTCAAACAGAAATTTCATCGGAGGCAGAAAAAGAAGCTGAGCAAGTTTCCGCAGAAGAATGTCCTAAAGAAGATACTGCCAAAGAAAGTCTAAGCCCCGTTGCCAAAACAGTGGATGCTCAAGCGAATGAAACACCTGCACTAAACGAGACACAAGATACTTTTAGTGAAAACCACCCGATTATTTTGCAGAATAACACAAATACTGCTTCACTGCCGAATGCTCCGGAAGCGGCAGCTGTTGAAACGCTTAGTAAAAACGAAAACACCGAGAACGCTGTAAAAACTGATCAATACACTGTTCCTGAAAAAAATCACCGCCAGCAATATAAACATACTCATCCCAAATTGGGATTTAACTTTCTGGCCGCGCAGACTCTGGCAGAGCTTAGGAAAATAGCCAAAGAAATTGGTGTAAGTTCAATTTCTGCGAGGCGCAAAGATGATTTGATCGTTGATATTCTTAAAACCCAAGCCGAGACAATGGGATACCGTTTTAACGGTGGCACACTTGAGTGCTTAGCGGAAGGGTATGGTTTTCTGCGCCCCTCCGGTCTTTTACCAAGCAACAATGATATCTACGTTTCTGCTTCGCAGATACGCAGATTCGGGCTACGTAACGGAGATGTCGTGTGGGGGATTATTCGCCCACCTAAGGAGCAGGAGCACTACGAGGCATTGCTTAGGGTCGAAAACGTGAATTTTACTGACCCGGAGGCGGCAAGAAAAAGACCCCATTTTGAAAATCTAACCCCGATATTCCCTACGGAAAAACTCAACCTTGAGACAGACCGCAAACTTGTTGCCACCCGTACGGTTGACCTGTTCGCCCCAATAGGCAAAGGACAGAGAGCGCTGATTGTCTCTCCGCCAAAAGCAGGTAAAACGACTTTACTTAAAAACCTGGCAAATGCGATAACAACCAACCACCCTGAAGTAATTTTAATGGTGCTTCTTATTGACGAACGTCCGGAAGAAGTCACCGATATGGCGCGTTCTGTTGACGGAGAGATAATCGCTTCTACGTTTGACCGTCCTGCAGAAGAACATATGCGTGTTGCAGCCCTCGCTCTTGAAAAAGCAAAAAGACTTGTTGAAGTATCCAAAGACGTCGTCCTGTTGCTTGACTCAATCACCAGGCTTGCGAGAGCTTCAAACCTCATTGTTCCACCGTCAGGAAGAACCTTATCCGGAGGTATGGATCCGGCTGCACTTTATTTTCCTAAGAAATTTTTTGGAGCAGCACGTAATATAGAATTTGGCGGCAGTCTTACCATTATAGGTACATCTCTTGTAGAAACAGGCAGCCGAATGGACGATGTAATTTATGAAGAATTTAAAGGTACGGGCAACATGGAAGTCCATCTCTCACGTAAAATATCAGAGATGAGAATATTCCCTGCCCTCGATATCACGAAATCCGGGACACGCAAAGAAGAGCTGTTGGTCCCTGATGACGATCTGCAGCGTATCTGGGCACTGCGCCGCAAGATAGCTAATAGATCGGAAGAGCGTCGTGTAGGGAAAGAGTGT
>CAZFWP010000034.1:0-18185 GCA_964522805.1 uncultured Synergistaceae bacterium
CGAAGTTTACACAACGGTGCTCGACAAATTCATCGATTTCCACAAAGCTGCCGGGGTCGAGAACGGCATCAATACGTTCACGTGCGGTCATCTTGCCCTTCTCATGCTGCTTGGCGATAGCTTTGGCGCCACCGCCCTGTGCCGCTTTCTCACGTCTTTCAACGAGACTCGCGCACAGTTCGTCGATCGTTTTGTCCGCCATTACTTCTAACCTCCTCAAATAATCTGGTGCAGGTGGTACTCTTTCGCAAAGATCCCCCATGCCATAAGGCACGGGAGATCATGCCTTCTGAATTAGCGCTCGCTCAGTTCGAGCAAGATGCCGCCTGTCGCTTTGGGGTGAAGGAAAGCTATCTTCGCTCCGCCTGCTCCACAGCGCGGTTTTTCATCGATAAGACGCACACCCTTCGCTTTGAGTTCGGCAAGAGCTTCTTCAAGATTGTCAACTCTTATTGCGAGGTGGTGGATTCCTTCGCCTTTAGCCGCAATAAATTTGGCAACGGGGCTCTCTTCGCTTGTCCCTTCGAGGAGTTCGATTTCAGTATCCTCTACCGGGAGGAACGCTGTCTTGACTTTCTGCTCAGCGACTTCTTCCACGCCGTGGCATTTAATGCCAAGTGTGTCTTCCCAGAATTTCAGGGATTCGTCGATGCTTTTAACAGCGATGCCGATGTGATCTATGACTGTCGGTTTCATCTTGATTTACGCCTCTTTCGCTCTTTTTTCCTCTACTGCCTTCTCAAGCCACGCAATGGTGTCCGTTGTAGGCGTACCGGGGCCAAAGATAGCTCCGGCGCCAAATCCGAGAAGTGTGGGATAGTCTGTTTCGGGGATAACTCCGCCGCCGAAGACGATGATGTCTTCCGCATTCTTTTCTTTAAGAAGGTCAATTATCGCTTTGAAGCAATATTCATGAGCTCCCGAAAGAATGCTGATTCCGATTGCGTCTGCGTCTTCCTGAATGGCTGTAGCGACAATCTGTTCAGGTGTCTGACGAAGACCTGTATAAATAACTTCCATTCCTGCGTCTCTGAAAGCCCTGGCAACAACCTTTGCACCGCGGTCGTGTCCATCAAGCCCTGGTTTCGCAACTACTACGCGAATTTTACGGTCCATCTTTTCTTCCTCCTTGTTCTGCTCTCTTCAGAAAACCTAAAGAACCACGTTTTCCTTATATTCGCCAAATACCTCGCGGAGTACACCGCAGATTTCGCCTTCTGTACCATAGTGGCGAACCGCATCAAGGATAAGCGGCATAAGGTTGTCTTCACCCTGCGCTCCGGTGCGGATAGCTTCGAGGCAATCCTTGACTTTAACGTTGTCACGGTTCTCTTTCATGGTGCGGAGCTTCTTGATCTGGTTGACGCCGACGCTGGCATCTACCTTAAGGAGCTTACGTTCTGACATGTCTTCGTCAATATGGAATTTGTTGACGCCAACGATAATTCTGTCGCCGGACTCGATGGACTTCTGATACTGATAGGCCGCATCCTGGATATTCTTCTGCGGGAAGCCCTTTTCAATAGCGACCATCATACCGCCGATTTCATCAATTTTCTTGATGTATTCCCATGCGCCCTCTTCGATCTGCTTTGTGAGTGATTCCACCGCGTAGCTTCCCGCAAGCGGGTCAACAATGTTGGTGATACCTGACTCATAAGCGACAATCTGCTGTGTGCGGAGAGCGATGCGGACAGACTTGTCTGTCGGAAGGGCAAGTGCCTCGTCGAGGCTGTTGGTGTGCAGTGACTGAGTGCCGCCGCAAACCGCCGCCATTGTCTGGATTCCGACGCGGACGATGTTGTTCTCTGCCTGCTGCGCAGTGAGAGTGCAGCCTGCTGTCTGGGTGTGGAAGCGGAGTGTCTGCGCACTGACGTTGGTTACGCCGAAACGCTCCTTCATGATTCTTGCCCAGATTTTACGTGCAGCACGGAACTTGGCAACTTCTTCAAGGAAATCGTTGTGAGCATTGAAGAAGAAGGAAAGACGTTTGCCGAATACGTTAGGATCCTGGCCTGACTTTATCGCGGCTTCGATGTACGCGATACCGTCTGCCAAGGTGAACGCAACTTCCTGAATTGCTGTTGAACCGGCTTCACGGATATGGTAGCCGGAGATGGAGATGGTGTTCCACTTCGGGATATTATCGCTGCAGAACTTAAAGATATCTGTAATCAAGCGCATTGAGGGCTTGGGAGGGAAAATATAGGTTCCGCGCGCGATATATTCCTTGAGGATATCGTTCTGGATTGTTCCCGATAGAGCACTCATAGGCGTGCCCTGTTTTTCAGCAACTGCGATGTACATTGAAAGCAAGACTGACGCAGGAGCATTAATTGTCATTGATGTTGAGACTTTGTCCAGAGGGATCTGGTCGAACAGGATTTCAGCGTCAGCAAGGCTGTCGATAGCTACGCCGACTTTACCGCACTCGCCTATTGCCATAGGGTCGTCCGAGTCATAACCAATCTGTGTCGGCAAGTCAAATGCGACGGAAAGACCGGTTGTACCCTGGCTGAGGAGGTAACGGTAGCGTTTGTTTGAATCTTCCGCTGTAGCAAAACCCGCATACTGGCGCATTGTCCAGAAACGGCCGCGATACATTGTCGGCTGTACGCCTCTTGTGTAGGGGTATACGCCGGGGAAACCCAAGTCCTTCGCATAATCAACATTTTCGACATCTGCGGGGGTATAGGTTCTCTTAAGAGGAATGCCGCCGCCCGTTGTGAAATTTTCTTTTCTCTCGGGGCCTTTTGTCAGAGCCTTTTCTACCGCTTTATCAAAGGCTGCCTGTCCTTCTGCTACTTCCTGGAGCTGTTTTGGATCGAACACTTACTCCGCCTCCTTATGGAACATCTTGTGTCCCTGTCAGGACACCTGCTTACTGATAGTTTTTACAAAAAACCACACGATAGTATTATTGAGCAGGTTGAAGAAAATTGCAACATTTGACAGCTCATTTCCGACACATTAAAAAACGTATTTATTTCATTTTTGTTCAACAATAAAATATTTCTTAATTTTACAAAAGTTATAAAACACGTTAAACACTGACTGACACTGATTTTTCAACTATTTTATTAAAATTGTAATTCTTTCCTTCATTTAAATTCAAAATAATCAGAAAAATCTTTCTTATTAGAAAATATTTTCTTTTCCAGTTTTGCTAATATTATGAGGCGCTGGGAAACCAATCGGATATAATATACAGTAAGTTATGATTTTGTTAGAGAGCTGGTGTTAAAATGCAAAAAGCAATAAAGATACTCGATAATATTTATTGGATCGGCGGCAACGACAGAGAGACAGATTTGTTTGAAGGATTGTGGAGCCTTCCCTGCGGGGTCGCTTACAATGCGTACCTTATTAATGATGAAAAAACCGCGATAATTGATACTATTAAGAGCGCAAATCTAGCCGATTACATTGAAAGGCTAACTTCTATTATACCATCGGGAAAACAACTGGACTACCTGATAGTTAACCATATGGAGCCGGATCATTCGGGTTCTATTAGGATGATCAGGCAGCTCTATCCAAATATGAAAATTATCGGCAATAAAAAAACGATGGAGATGCTTGACGCCTTTTACGGGATTACAGAGAATACTATTGAGATAAAAGAAGGAGATATTTTAGACCTCGGACAGCACAAGCTTACTTTCACCATGATTCCGATGGTACATTGGCCGGAAAGCATGGTCACTTACGATACTACAGATAAAGTACTTTTCTCCACCGATGCTTTTGGAGGCTTCAGCGCCCTTGAAGGCGGAATTTTCGATGATGAGCTGGACATGAACCATTACGAAGAGGAGACCTTACGTTATTTTGCAAATATTGTCGGACGTTATTCTGCCCCTACTCAGAAGGCTATAGCCAAAGTCAGGGCCTTGGCACCCAGAATCATCTGCCCTGCTCACGGTCCGATATTGCGTTCTAACCCCAACCATATCGTTGATTTATATGACAAATGGAGCCGCCACGAAACGGAAGAAGGCGTTGTCGTTGTGTACGGTTCTATGTACGGCAATACCAAGTTTATGACCGACGCCATCGCACGCGCTGTTTGTGAAGAAGGTATTCAAAATGTTATCGTACATGACGCCGCACGTTCAAACACCTCATTTATGGTAAGAGATATCTGGAAGTACAGAGGGCTTGTTATCGGCAGCTGCACATACAATACAGAACTTTATCCGCCGGTGGCGCATCTCTGCCGTACCCTCTCCAACAAAATGATGAAAAACAGAATCTTGGGAATCTGCGGCTCATACAGCTGGAGCAAAGGAGCCCTTGCGGAACTGCAGATGTTTGCTGAACGCGGCGGCGACTGGACGCTTGTGGATCCATCAGTTGAAGTAAAATCTTCTCCCAGCGAAAGCGACCTCGAACAGTGCCGCCTTCTCGGACGCAATGTAGCACAAGCTGTGAAAAACGCACGCTAATACAGCTTTCTTGAGCGACATAAGGTATTTAAATATAAGCACTGTAAGGAGATGAACGCTGAATGAAAAAACTTATTTTATCTGTGCTGTTGGTAACGGCTCTTGCATCCGCCGCATTTGCCGCATATGGAGTTAAGGTCACAGCCGCCTCAAAGTTCAATTTTAAAGACGGCGGGTTTGAGGCTGAGGTAGTCACACCCAAAGTAAGCGGTATGTCAGACAAGAAAGCGCAGGATAAGCTTAACAGTGATTTTGCCGAAGATTCCCGTGAGCTTATCGGCGAATTCAAAAGAGAGGTTGAGAAGACAAAGAAAGAGGCGCATGGAGCTCCTGTGCATATAGGTCTGAAATCGGCTTATCAAATTAGAACCAACACGAAAAATATCCTCTCTTTCAGCGTCTATGTATTGAATACCGCGGGCTCTTCATCAACGGAACAGGATTTTTACACCTTTGACAAGAAAACGGGGAAACAACTGGAGCTTAAGTCGCTTTTTAAAAAGAACTCCGACTATGTTTCCGCAATCAGCCGTTATATAAAAGCAGAGATGGACAGGCGCAATAAAAAGGAAATTACCGCTTTCTGGAAGGAGGGAGATATACCGGAGCCTTTCAAGAAGATTGACAATGACCATGATTTTTATATTAACAGCAAAGGTCAGATTGTTATCTGCTTTGACAAGTATGAGGTGGGTCCTGGCTCAACCGGCACTCCTGAGTTCGCTATACCGGCAAAGGTTATCAAATCAATTTTGGCGAAGTAATTCATACAAATACAAAGCCCATAAAAAGCGGCGGCCTCTTGGCCGCCGCTTTTTATATTATCTGTAAGCCGCTGACGTTTGCGTTGGTTTTATCTCTGTTAAACCAAATTCGCAGGGCGTGTTTTGCCTCCGTGCACAGGCTCTCCGTCCTTGCCGCGCCAGAAGATACCAATACCCATATATGTCATGACTATCGCTATTATCGGGTTTAAGTAGTTGAGGAAGGCGTAAGGCAGATATGAGAAAGTGGGGACTCCGAGAACCTGAGTGTGGTAAGCACCGCAGGTGTTCCAAGGAATCAAGACAGATACAAGTGTACCCGCATCTTCAAGGCAGCGGGAGAGCATTCTCGGGTGGAGTCCCTTTTCATCATAGGCTGATTTGAACATGCGTCCAGGCATAGCAATGGAGAGGTACTGGTCGCCCAAGAAAAGGTCGCAGACGAAGCAGGACATAATTGTTGCCGCAACCATACCGCCAACTGAACGGATGGGCTTCATTATTGCTTCAAGGATAACTTTTAGGAATCCGCATACTTCCATCGTTGAACCAAAGGTGAAGGCACAGATGATTAGGGATATGGTCCAGTTCATTGACTGGAGACCGCCTCTGGCCATGAGTTCGACAATGTCATTGGCAGCTTCAAGCATTATTTTGGGATCCATTGTCAACCCATGTTCAGCCATTATTTTTGCCATAGCAGCAGCATCTTCTCCACTGTCTGCAAGCTGGGCTGAAATTGTGGGGACGTAGCCGTTTTGCATAATATTCAAGATATCGCCCACACCGACTCCGTTGATTACCGCAAAGACGACAGCTACAAGAATACCGGCATACAAACTGGGAAGCGCCGGTTTTCGCATGGCAGACAGCACAATAACGACAGCCGGAGCGATGAAAGCGATGGGGCTGATCCAGAACTCTGTCTTCATAAGCAACTGCAGCGCCTCGATTTTTTGCGTATCGAGATGTCCGCCGGCATAGCGGAAGCCGATAATAACCGTTATTGCCGCAACAATGGCATATGTGGGGCCTGTTGTCCAGCACATGGCTCTGATATGCTGGAATAGGTCTGTTCCAGCAACAGCCGGAGCCAGGTTGGTAGTGTCGGAGAGCGGAGACATTTTATCCCCGAAGTATGCTCCGGAAATGATGATACCGGCGGTG
Organism: uncultured Synergistaceae bacterium; assembly: GCA_964522805.1. Taxonomy (GTDB): domain Bacteria; phylum Synergistota; class Synergistia; order Synergistales; family Synergistaceae; genus CAZBYL01. The sequence continues at coordinate 6,380 of CAZFWP010000034.1, forward strand.
AGAGGAGCGGGAACTCCAAGTCCCAAAGCTATTCCCATGAGAGCGATACCGACAGTTCCAGACGTTCCCCATGAAGTTCCTGTTGCAAGAGAAACCACGGAACAGATAAATAGGGTGGCGAAGAGGAATATTGAGGGGCTTAGGATAGATAGGCCGTAGTAGATCATACTGGGTACAACGCCGCTGGCGATCCAAGTTCCCACCAAGGGACCAACGGTATAAAGGATAAGACAGGCCTGCATACCGGTCATAATTCCATCAACAATGCCTTTTTCAATTGTTTCATAATCATATTTAAGAACGGTAATTCCGACAATACCGGCAAGGATAGCACCCATAATAAGAGTAATATGTATGTCAACTTTCCAAACAAGAACCGTGGCGGCGATCATAGCGGCAACCGCAGCCAGTATTAATATAGCAAGGCCTAAAGAGGGGGTTTTTGTTTTTGGTGAACTCATCAGATAACACTCTCCTTTATAACATGTTCAATGGGCAGCATATGAAGCATACCCGCCTTCAGAATGTTTGTGCAGATCTGCGCCCCGGCTTTATTCTGTCTTGCGGATGTTTGTAAGCCCATCAAGTTCCGGAGAAAATGAGGGAAATTCCCCTGAGTCATCGAGAGTTTTTTTATCTTCTGAAAAGTCTTTCGTAATAGAGAAAAGCGGAATTAGTTTGCCTCTGGTAGTAGAGTTGAAAGAACGCACTCTCTGGGTTCTTCCGGAGCGGACATCGAAGGCAGATTCGGTTGCTGATGAGCATTCACATGGCATAGAGTCGCTTTCAAGCAGACTAAGCAAAAGCAACCCGGAGCTGCTATGCAAATCTACATTTGGTTGTTTTGCTGCTAACGTCGATATATATGTATGCGAGTTGCAGAATATCGGCTGCACGGCATCTGCGAAAGAGTTTGAGACATGTATAAGATCAATGCCAATGGCTACAAGCAATAAAAATAGAATTGTAGAGATTAAAGAACGATAGGACGTCTTCATTTTAAACTCCACCCCACGATAGGTGCGAATATATAGCTAACCTGAAAGAAGACTATATAAACTTTATCACGCCAATATTATACAAACAAAATTGTCGGAGGCATAGCCTCCGACAATAAAATTACGTATTGCAAAATACTTACCCTCACATATCGTTGATTTCTATATCCGGGGCATACTTGGCAAACAGATTTTTTAGGTCCGATACTTGGTCGTTGTCAAAAAGCAGCTTCCAGCCCAAGGTATCTTTTTCCAAAAAGACCAAGGTTTGCTTGCGCTTTTTCATAATGGTTATAAACTTTATTTCTTCCCACTTTAGGAGTTCTCTGTGATGAGTAACCCATGTGTGAGTTTCCTTAACCATTCCTATCGGCGAAAGGTAGACAATCTTCTGATATTTGAGCGCAAAGAACGATGCAAAACCAATTATCAGATTAGAAAGCATACCTTCAGTGATACCACGTGAGTAATAGCGCCAAAGTGTTGAGCCAAGCAGGTAAACTCCAATGGCAGCAAAGGTAAAGGTCTTAAAATTACTGTTTGCGCTGCCCGTTTTTGAAACCAATAACCGCTGTAAAGGGACAAGTTTTTGCGACAATTAAGATACTCTCCTTGAATTACTTAAGATTTTCAGGACGTGTCTTACCGCCGTGCACAGGCTCTCCATCCTTACCGCGCCAGAAAATACCTATTCCCATAAAAGTCATCAAAGAGGCGATGATCGGGTTCAGATAGTTAAGGAACGCATATGGAGCATATTCAAATGTGCTTACCCCAAGAACGCCTGTATGGTATGCGCCGCAGGTGTTCCAAGGAATAAGGACTGAAACAAGCGTACCGGCATCTTCAAGAGTTCGTGACAGCATTCTTGGATGGAGTCCCTTCTCATCAAAAGCGGATTTAAACATACGCCCCGGCATTGCGATGGAGAGGTATTGGTCACCAAGGAACAAATCACATACAAAGCATGACGCCAATGTCGCTGTTACCATTCCTCCGACAGACTTAATGGGCTTCATTATAGCTTCAAGCATGACTTTAAGGAACCCGCAAACTTCCATTGTTGAACCGAATGTGAAAGCACAAATGATCAGGGATATTGTCCAGTTCATAGACTGAAGTCCGCCGCGCTCCATTAGCTCAACGATGTCTTTGGCGGCTTCCAGAGCTAGTTTAGGCGCTACTGTGATGCCGTTATCAGCCATAATTTTAGCAAGTGCGGCAGCATCTTCTCCGGCGCCGGCGATGTCGGCTGATACTGTGGGAGAGTAGCCGTACTGCATGATGTTTAGGATATCGCCAATGCCGGTTCCCTGCGCGGCAGAGAATCCTGCCGCGATAAAAATACCTGCGTAGAGACTGGGAAGGGCGGGTTTGCCCATTGCAGAGAGCGCGATGACAACCGCAGGCGCAACAAACGCCAACGGACTGATCCAAAATTCTGCGTCCATAATAGCCTGAATCGCGGATATTTTACCTGTGTCAAGCTCGCCTCCGGCATAGTTAAAGCCTAGTACAAGGGTGATGAGGGCAACGATGATGTAGGTTGGAAGCGTTGTCCAGCACATAGCCCTGATGTGCTGGAAGAGATCTGTACCGGCTACGGCCGGAGCCAAGTTTGTCGTGTCAGAGAGAGGAGACATTTTGTCCCCGCAGTAGCCTCCGGAAATAATGATACCAGCAGTAAGAGGTGCCGGAATACCAAGACCAATGGCGATACCCATAAGCGCGATACCGACCGTTCCGGCCGTTCCCCATGAAGTCCCGGTAGCAAGAGCAACTATGGTGCAGATAATCAGCGTCGCCAGCAGAAAGATAGAGGGACTGAGTATTGACAGTCCATAGTAAATCATGCTGGGCACAACACCGCTGACAATCCAAGTACCAACAAGCGGACCCACGGTATAAAGGATAAGGCACGCCTGCATACCTGTCATAATACCATCGACAATACCTTTTTCGATGGTGTTGTAGTCATACTTCAAAACGGTAATGCCGACAATACCGGCAACTATTGCTGAAAGAATAAGCGTGATGTGAATATCCACTTTCCAGATAAGGACTGTTGCCGCAATCATAGCAGCCGCTGCCGCGAAAACTAGGATTGCCAAGCCAAGCGAAGGTTTACGCGTTTCCATTTTGTAAGACCTCTCCTTTCAAACTCTTATAATAAAATAATGAATAAAGAAAAATTATGAAAAGACAAGAAATGAAGATTCATCTGTACAAATGCAGCTCCGTAGTACACCTCCTATCTTGATAAGCACTGCAATAAATATATTACAGTTCAAAAAATATCACAAAGAGCTGAACATTCAAATAACTCTATCTGTAATTTTACTACCTGGTAAAACATTTTGTCTATAGTGTCCTCCGCTAATGTATCAGAGCTCGATTCATATATTGTTTTACTTGACAAGAGCCGGCAATATTGTTAAAACATTATCGCATCGGGGGCGTCAACCTGACTGAGAATAGTACTCGTTTTGTCAGCCTAATGGGCAACAGGCACCAAAACGTGACTTAACCCTTTGAACCTGATCCGGGTAATACCGGCGTAGGAAAGATGACTAAACTATTTTATCCGCCAATTATAGTTAAGCCTCCCACCGGTGCGAATGTTATTATTTTGTGAGGAGGATCTTAGATTGAATTCTAAACTCAAAACTCTTGTCGAAGCATCGTTGTCTGTCGCGCTCTCAATTGTCCTGTCGTATTTTACAGTTTTCAGGATGCCGCAAGGCGGCTCTGTCAGCCTCTCTATGCTGCCACTGCTGATTTTTTCTCTGCGAAGAGGCGGGTGGCACGGAATGGCAGCGGGAGCAGTTACCGGCTTACTGCACATACTGCTCGGAGGCTATATCGTGCATCCCGTTCAGGCATTACTGGACTACCCAATAGCCAGCGGAGCTTTGGGGCTCGCTGGGTTCTTTGGCGATAAAAAATTGCTGGGAATTATTACAAGCGCGAGCATGAATTTGCTTTCCTCGATACTTTCGGGAGTCATTTTTTTTGCTAGCTACGCTCCCAAAGGGGTGAATGTTTGGCTGTATTCTCTGGCATATAACAGCAGCGTTGTCATTCCTGAAGCACTTATTTGTTCGGTGCTGGTTTATATCATATGGCCGCGAATCAATAAGAGGGGCATTTAAATCCAAGCCGTGCTAATGTTTTTTTGAAAAACACAAAAAACAGTTGATGCTTATCGTTTTTCACGATAGAATAGCAAAGTACGAGACATCTGTTTCGTCAAAATATGATCGTTACATCATTTAAGGAGGACTATTTATAATGGCCAAGGCAGTAGTAGATCAGGATACTTGTGTAGGTTGCGAAGCTTGCGTAGGCGTTTGCCCGACATCAGCAATAGCTGTTACAGACGGCAAAGCAAAGGTTGACGCTGATACATGTGTTGAATGCGGAGCATGCGTAGCAACATGCCCTGTCAGCGCAATAGCTCAGTAATTATTTAACAAAGTTTATATAAAAAGCGCGGCGGAAGCCGCGCTTTTTATTTTATCTTCTATTTTTGTATGGCAAAGCAGTGGTTCAGAGGACCGCTGCCCCGTCCTAGGTCAAGCCCGTCCGCCAGAGCACCGGTAACGTATTTTTTAGCTGCGAAGATGCTATCTTTCAGCGTCAGCCCCTCAGCTAAGCCGCAAGCGATAGCAGAAGAGAGTGTACATCCTGTGCCATGTGTATTGTCATTATCAACCCTCACAGATTTAAACCAGCAAAACTCCCCATTTGGACACATGAGCAAATCATCGGCGCAATCTTTAAGATGTCCGCCCTTAATAAGAACATTGCCCCTTGTAAGGGCAGATATTCTCCCTGCCGCCTCCGACATATCGTACGGAGAAATGACTTGAAATCCGCAAAGAGCTTCGGCCTCGGGAATGTTTGGCGTGATCACAGAGGCTATTGGCAGCAGAGCTTCAGTAAGAGCGGTAACGGCATCTTCGTTTAGGAGGCGGCTGCCGCTGGTGGAAACCATCACTGGGTCAACCACGATATTTTGCGCATGGTGCTCCCTCAGTTTCACAGCTATTATCCTGATAATTTCCGCATTTGAAACCATACCGATTTTAACCGCATCGGGACGGATATCATTAAAAACACAATCTATTTGCTGAGACACAAAATCTGCAGAAACGTCATAGATACCGTAGACTCCGGTGGTATTCTGAGCTGTCAATGCTGTTATCACGCTCATTCCGTATATTTTATGAGCTGTGATCGTCTTGAGGTCAGCCTGCACCCCAGCGCCGCCGCTGCAATCAGAGCCGGCAATGGTAAGAACTTTTTTCATTTTTGTTATCCCCCTTTATGCAAGGTTACTGAGATATTTCTGATATTTCTTCTGACAGTCCACGCAGTATCGAGGCTGCCTCGGAGATATTCTGCCTGCCAAAAATCGCCGAGACAACCGCTACGCCGTTAATGCCGCAGCCTTTAAGCTCGAGTATGTTATCTTCGGTGATGCCACCTATAGCCACTACCGGTATTGAAACGGTCTGACAGATTTCTTTCAGCACAGAGTGCGGAAGATTTTTCGCATCGCTTTTGGTGGAAGTGGAAAAGACCGCACCTGAACCAATGTAGTCCGCTCCCATTTTTTCTGCCGCAAGAGCCTGCTCTGTATTGCGTGCCGTAACACCTAGGATCTGTCCCTTTTTAAGCATAGCCCGCACATCTGATGCGGCCATGTCGCTTTGCCCCACATGAACTCCGTCCGCTCCGCTGGCAATGGCCACTTCCACATTATCGTTAATTACAAAAGGGATATGAAACTCGTCCGTTATCTTTTTTATTTCTTTTGCCTTAGCGACATAGTTGTCGAAATCAATCCCTTTTTCACGCAGCTGCACCATGGTAACACCGCCACGAACCGCATCTCTAACAGCGTCCGCAAGAGTGCGTCCATGCAGTGCTCCACTGTCGGTTACAGCATACAGCAGTAAGGATCTACCGTTGAAGTTCAACACTAATCCCCCTCTCAAATTCTTTTTTCTTCATTAAACTGACAGCGTCTATCAAGCAGGTTCGAAAGGTGCCGGTGCCGCCTTTTTGGACCTTCGTAATTTTTAAAGCCTCTTCGCCGCATAATCCGAACATAGCCGCTGCGGAAACAGCGGCATCAAAGCATGAATCTAAATGAGCCCCGCAGAAGGCTCCTATCAGGGAACTTAACATGCAGCCGCTGCCTGTTATTTGAGACATCATACTAACGCCGTTTTTGACAGCAGCTACATTAGCACCATCGGTAATAATGTCAGCCACGCCTGTCATGACAACGGTACAGCCGAGTTTTTTTCCAAGACACATTGCGTTGCGGGATGCGGCGGTTAATACCGTTTCCCCTTTGAAATCAGCCTCTTCCGCATCAACTCCCCCCCTTTTTGAGGCATTTAATGCGAGACTGTTAATTTCTGATACGTTTCCCCGCACCACGGATATTTTTACCTCTTGCGCCAGTCGTGCAAAAGCCTCTCTTCGTATCTGAGACGCTCCAACCCCTACGGGATCGATTATTATCGGCAGACCTAGGCGCTCTGCTGTTCCCGCTGATTTTCGCATAGCCTGAAAGCGCGACTCATTGAAAGTACCCAGGTTCAGAACCAGAGCCTGCGATGCTGCGGTTATTTCTTCCGCTTCGCTCGGAGAGTCTGCCATTATCGGAGAGGCTCCGCAGGCCAGAAGGATGTTGGCGCAGTCGTTGGCAGTCACGTAATTTGTTATGCAGTGCACTAATGGACGGCGCTGCGCCACAGAAGCGAATATGTCACAGTAAAGAGACATTTTAGCGCGCATCTGCCCTCGTGAGCCGCACTCTGGCAAATTCAATCGCCGCACCGAAAACGCAGATGATGACCATTACCGGCAAGGTATTGCCAATAACCGTATCAAAGGTCATGAAGAGACGGTAGAGCATAAAACCGGCGCCCCACAGAACAAAGTTGGTGATATTTATTGATTCACGGCAGTGGTCTTTGCTGACAATGAAGAAATCCACGATCAAGATGGAGATCATCGGCGCAAAAACCGAGCCAATAAGGAAGAGGAAGTTTTCGTACTGTTCAATTGGTGTAAAAATTGCTAAAAGCGTGCCAGCCGCTGCGACAATTACAGCCACCGTTTTTTCTCCTGCCTTCTCATTAATGGTCACGAAGCTTACTCCCGCTGAGTAGGCGTCAAGGAATGTCGTGGTAACAGTGGAAACGATGATGATGAAGATTGCCGCAAGCCCCAGTCCGGCACTGAGCATAATCTGGGCGATGTCAGAACCACCGGTAAAAATTGAGGCTCCAAGACCGATAGCATACATCCAGCAGCTGGTAAAGAAGTATACTGCGACACTGGCAAATGTGGCCGCCTTTGGTTTCGCCGCTTTTCTCGTGTAGTCTGAGATCAGAGGGAGCCACGACAGCGGCATCGCCGCAGAAAGTTCCACAGCACTGCCAAAGCTCATGTTTCCCACTGCAGTGCCTGCGCCGCTTCCCTTGAAGACCGTCAGGCTCAGTACCACGGTTAGCACAAAAAGACCGCTCATCGCCACAATATTGAGTTTGCCAAGGTTCGTAATGCCGACAAGTATCCAGAGAATGACCAACGCGCCGATGACTATACACCAGAAAGAGGTACCCGCGCCGAGATATCCCGACGCAGCCACTGTAACAGCACGTCCGCCGCCGATAATCATTACCGCCGTCCAGCCGACAAGCTGGGTGACATTCAGCAGGGAGAAAAATACCCCGCCGCTTTTACCGAAGGACATTTTTACTGTTTCCATCGAACTGCGTCCGCTTTGAGCGCCAATAAGCCCCGCCATGTAGAGCGGAATGCAGCCGATGATGTGCCCGACAACAACCGCCGTCAGCCCTTTTGCAAAACCAAGAGGGGCAATCAGCGTTCCCGTGAGTATTTCCGCAATTGAAACCGCCGCGCCGAACCAAATAAGCGCATTACCAAATACAGATGTCTTTGTTTCCTCCACGTTGTAACCTCCTAAAATAAAAGTGGGAGACGCCGTCTAGAAGCGTCTCCCACTAAATTTAAAAATTTAATGCGTTTCCCTACGTTGGCATTATCCAAATCAGGTTCAGGGTCGAAGCGCAATTACTTCCTCTCAGCCTACAATGTAAGCTCCCCCAACTACAATATTCTATTTTTCGAGTATTATAAGTGCTCCCCCCATCTTTGGCAACCAAGTTGTTTTTAATCTCGGACATATAGACCATCTTCAAATTAATATTAAATTAAGCAATAGTATCTATTGTTTTTTAACATTATTGCATATATGTCCGATTTAAAATTTAATATGTGCTATAGAATTAGGAGAGATTTAGTCTATAGCATAATAATTTTTAGCAAAGCTGGGGCGAGTAAGCTGAAGTATGACTTTCATTTAATTGTCATTGGCGGCGGCAGCGCCGGTTTGACCGCAGCATCCGGAGCGGCGGGGCTGGGAGCGTCTGTGATGCTGACGGAAAAGGAAAATATGGGCGGCGACTGCCTAAACTACGGGTGTGTGCCGAGCAAGAGCTTTCTGAGGGGAGCACATCTGGCTAAAGAATTTGATTCTGCCTCTGAATTTGGATTTAGCTCCCATTATACCGGTGATATTCCAGCTTTAATGGCTCGTGTGCAAAGAGTGGTCGCTGATATAGCTCCTCATGACTCGGAAGAACGTTACCGCGCACTTGGCGTCTCTGTAGTAAAGGGAAAGGGTACAATAGAAGACAGCCATACAGTCTCTGTCTCCGGCAAAAGGTATACGGCGAAATCAATTATCATCGCCACAGGTTCAACCGCACTAATTCCTCAAATTAAAGGGTTGGAAGCTGTTCCCTACTACACTAACAGGACTATTTTTGATTTGAAAAAAACTCCCCATCGCTTGGTGGTGCTGGGAGCGGGACCGATTGGGCTGGAACTTGGACAGGGTTTTCGTCACCTTGGCGCGGAGGTTGTAATCATCGACAAGGGCGATGCCCTTTTTAAGAAAGACGACCCCGAAGCGGGCAGGCTGATGCGTGATGTTTTTGCCAAAGACGGCGTAGAGCTTAAGTTATCTGCGGCAATAAAAGAGGTCTCCATGAACGGAGAATTTATTTCTGTGACAATAGAACGTGAAGGGGCTTTGGAAACAGTCAGCGGAGACTCGCTGCTTGTATCTTTGGGGCGCACGCCGATGACTGAGGGGCTAAACCTGGATAAAAACGGCATTGCCGCTGATACCAAGGGCTATATCATCACAGACGCCCAGATGCGCACCTCTGTTAAAAATATTTATGCCTGCGGCGACATAACAGGTCCTTACCAATTCACTCATATGGCGTCATACCAAGCAGCAGTTGCAATTAAAAACGCTCTTTTTAAAATGAGAGCTAAAGTTAACTATGACGCCGTACCTTGGTGCACCTACACGAAGCCGGAAGTGGCTCACGTTGGGCATACTGAATCCTCCGCTAAGAGCAAAAATATCTTTGACAAATATATCTTGGTTTCACTTAGCGAAAACGACCGAGCCAGGACGGAAAATGACACTTTGGGTTTTTTGAAGCTTATCATCTCCCAAAAAGGCAAGATTATCGGAGCCACCATTGTTGGGGACAAAGCTGGAGAAATGATCGCACCTGCGGTGATGGCTGTATCTAAAGGCATGGGGACGGAGATATTTTATGATACGATCCTGCCATATCCAACAGAGTCAGAAATTTACCGCACGGCTGCACTCAAAAACCTCCAAGAGAGCGTCAAACCGTGGCAGAGAAAAATTCTAGATTTCCTTTTAAAGTGATGATTTTTAACATCTGTTAAAGCGGAGTAAATACGCCAAGGGACGGAGCAGTGTAATTTTCATGAAAAAATACGGCAAAATATTCGCTCTTATTCTTATCATTGTTGTGATATGGCTTAGTCCGTTATCAAAATACTTCAATATTAACCACGCACTCAATGTTTTTGAACAAATAAAGGCAAATCCCCTTGCACCGTTGATTTTTGTGATGATTTATGCTACAGGTGTGGTATTCTTTCTTCCGGGTTTGCCAATGACCTTGGCAGCAGCGCCGCTGTTTGGCTTTTGGAAGGGGCTGCTGCTGGTGACGATAGGAGCAAATATTGGCTGTTCTCTGGCCTTCTGCGTTTCCAGGCTTTTCGGCAAAGAAGTTGTTGAACGCTTTATCAGCACCAATTCTTTTTTAGACGACGCCTCACAAAAGATAGAAAAAAACGGTTTTTTGTTTATGCTCTACGTGAGACTGATACCGCTCTTTCCCTTTAACGCCGTCAACTATCTTTCCGGATTGACAAAGATACGCTACCGCGATTATGCCGCCGCCACTTTTATAGGAATTATCCCCGGAACGTCTATCTATCTCTACATGGCTCACAGCGCTGCCAATCTTCAGAATAACCGACTCGGGTTTTTAATATCAATCTTAATTCTCGTCGTCCTGACAGCAGTAACGGCTTTTGCCTCGAGAAAAAAGAGAAAACAAGGAGAGAATCATGAATAATATTATCACCGGCCACGCTGCACCGAATATTCCGCCATTTACCGCATCACTTCCTCACAGCAAATTAGAGTACACTTTGGCAAATCCAGCCACACTGCAAGTGAATCTGGGGCGTCTCTGCAACTTAGCCTGTCGCCACTGTCATGTGTCATGCGGGCCGACCAGAAAAGAAATAATGGAAAGACCGATAATGGAATCATGTCTGCTCGCAATAAAAAACAAGGGGATTAAAACATTGGATATTACCGGCGGAGCACCGGAGATGAATCCCCATTTCAGGTGGTTTTTGAAAGAAGGACATGGCAGCGGCGCTCATGTGATTGTACGAACAAATCTTGTGATCCTGACGGAAGAGGGCTATAGAGACCTTCCATCTGTGTACGCAGATTACGGAACGGAGCTTTTTTGTTCTCTGCCGTGCTATACAGAGGAAAACACCGACAATCAGCGTGGGGACGGGGTCTTTCAGCGTTCTGTCGCAATACTCAAGGAGCTTAATCAATTGGGCTACGGACATGGCGGCAGGTTAAAGCTGAACTTGGTTTACAATCCGGGAGGAGCTTTCTTGCCGCCAATGCAAGCTGAGCTGGAAGCGGACTACAGAGAAGAGCTGCGCCGTGAATTTTCACTTGAATTTGACAATCTTTACGCCATTACCAATAACCCAGTCGGACGCTTCTACGACTCACTGAGGGGCAACGGCGAATTAGACGGTTATATGGAGCTGCTTGTTAATAATTTTAATCCGAAAGCAGCCGCCAATATTATGTGCCGAGACCAGGTGTCCGTAGGCTGGGACGGAACTCTCTATGACTGCGACTTCAATCAGGCCGCCGGGCTGACAATTGAAGGAGGTCACAACATTGCCATGTGGGCATTTTCCGAAAACAGCCCACGGAAGATCAGATTCGGCAACCACTGCTACGCATGCACTGCCGGCTGCGGCTCAAGCTGCGGGGGAACAACCACAGCGTGATGACGGATAACAACGCCTTGGAAGAGAGCGCGATTATTCTTTTTACCAGAACACCGGTTGCTGGAGAGGTTAAGACACGGCTTTCGCCTTGCCTCTCCTCAGCTGAGCGCGCGCAGCTGCAAGCAGCTTTCATAAAAGATATTGTTAATGTTTCTCTCTCATCAGGTTTTAAACTCTATGTTTACCACGCTCCGACAAAGGATATCTCTTTGCTAAAGGAGTGCTTGCCTAACGGTTTGCAGACCGCGCCCCAAACAGGAGAGAGCATGGGAGAGCGGATGTTCAATGCCTTCAGCGAGGTGCTGAAG
>CAZFWP010000035.1:0-17791 GCA_964522805.1 uncultured Synergistaceae bacterium
ACAGAAGCTCCAACCATTGGGTTGTTGCCCATGCCTATAAGACCCATCATTTCCACGTGGGCAGGTACGGAGGAAGAGCCGGCGAACTGTGCGTCGCTGTGCATTCTTCCCATGGTGTCGGTCATGCCGTAGCTGGCAGGTCCCGCTCCCATGTTATCCGGGTGAAGGGTGCGTCCCGTGCCGCCGCCTGAAGCGACGGAGAAGTATTTGTGTCCGTTTTCCACAGCCCACTTTTTATATGTTCCGGCCACAGGGTGCTGGAATCTTGTCGGGTTTGTCGAGTTTCCGGTGATGGAGACGTCCACGCCCTCTTTTATCATTATGGCGACACCTTCGCAGACGTCGTCTGAGCCGTAGCAGCGGACTTTAGCTTTTTCTCCGTTGGAGAAGGCGCGCTCCTCGGTGATTTTGAGCTCGCCCGTGTAGTAGTCATATTTGGTCTCCACAAAGGTGAAGCCGTTTATACGGGAGATAATGTATGCCGCGTCTTTACCGAGTCCGTTGAGTATTACTCTTAGCGGGGACTTGCGAACTTTGTTGGCGGTGCGGGCGATGCCGATAGCGCCTTCGGCGGCAGCGAACGACTCGTGTCCGGCAAGGAAGCAGAAACACTGCGTCTCTTCACGCAGAAGCATTGCCGCCAAGTTGCCGTGTCCCAGTCCTACTTTGCGCTGGTCAGCTACGGAGCCGGGGATGCAGAAGGTCTGCAAGCCTACGCCGATCTTCTCGGCGGCTTGTGCTGCAGTTTTCACTCCCGCTTTTATCGCGAGTGCCGCTCCCAGTGTGTAAGCCCAGACAGCGTTTTCAAAAGCGATTGTCTGTACGCCTTTGACGATTGATTCCACGTCAACGCCGCGTTCTAGGCAAAGCTCGCGGGCGTCTTCCAAACAGTTAAAGCCGTTTTCTTTAAGAAAGGGCTCTATCTGACCAATTCTGCGTTCGATTCCTTCAAATGTGACCATGGTGTCCCCTCCTTATTGTTTGCGCGGATCGATTATTTTGGCGGCTTCCGCGAATCTTCCGTAAGTGCCGGTGTTTTTCTCCAGTGCTTCTTTCGGGTCAACACAATTGCGGATGGCTTCCATCATTTTACCGATCTGCACATATTTGTAACCGATAATTTCGTTGTTTTCGTCAAGTCCCAGTTCCATGATGTAGCCTTCCGCCATTTCCAGATAGCGGGGGCCTTTAGGGAGCGAGCCGTACATCGTGCCCACCTGTGAGCGGAGTCCTTTGCCGAGGTCTTCCAGCCCTGCTCCTACGGGAAGTCCGTTTTCGGAGAAGGCGCTCTGGCTTCTTCCGTATGCTATCTGTAAAAACAGCTCTCTCATCGCCGTGTTGATGGCATCGCAGACGAGGTCTGTATTGAGAGCTTCCAGCAGTGTTTTGCCGGGAAGAATTTCCGCAGCCATAGCCGCTGAGTGGGTCATGCCGGAACAACCGATAACTTCCACCAGAGCTTCTTGGATGATTCCCTCTTTGACATTGAGCGTGAGCTTACAGGCTCCCTGCTGAGGCGCGCACCAGCCGACACCGTGCGTGAAGGCGGAAATGTCGCCTATCTGTTTTGATTCTACCCACTTTCCCTCTTCGGGAATCGGCGCGGGGCCGTGTTTAGCTCCTTTGGCCACGCATACCATCTCTTGAACTTCTTTTGAGCAATGCATAGTAGATCCTCCCTGTGCGGTAATAGTTTTGTAATTGTTGAACTACAGCCGTAATATGAGGCTGTGAGTGCCAAATGAGTTAAGGCTTAGTACTCCCACTCAAAATCGGGACTGCCTGCCTCTTTCAGTCTGCGCTTCATATCACTGCATATTTCTTCAAGAGCCGCTTCTGTGCGCCCTTCACAGCGGGCGACCAAGGTGGGCTGAGTATTTGATACTCTTACCAGTCCCCAGCCATTGTCATATATAATTCTGATTCCATCAACAGTGATTGCACTCAGTCCCTCTTCAAGAGCCCGGTCTTTGACCTGTTCGACCACGGAAAACTTGAGGTCGTCAGGGCAGTCATATCGTGTTTCTACTGTAGATGGGTAGAGAGGTATCTCCGTCATTATCTGTGAGAGCGATTGCCTGCTGTGTGAAAGAATGCGGCAAAGTCTGCCGGCGGCGTAGAAGCCGTCGTCAAAGCCGAAAAATTCATCGGCAAAGAACATATGTCCTGAGACCTCTCCAGAGAAGAGCGCATGTTCTTCGCGCATCTTAGCTTTAACAAGAGAGTGTCCGGAGTTCCACCAAATGGGTTTTCCCCCCAGTTTCTCCACTTCCTCGGGCAGCGCCATGGAGCTTTTTACTTCACAGATGGCGACAGCTCCCTGATGCTTCGGAAGAATCTCGCGCCAGTAAAGAGCCATGAGTCTATCTCCCCAGATGACCTCTCCTTTGTCGTCCACCACGCCGATTCTGTCGGAGTCGCCGTCGAAGCCGACGCCTAAATCCGCGCCCTCTTTGATGACGGTATCAATCAGTTTGACAAGGTTCTCCCTTTTTGTGGGGTCGGGATGGTGGTTGGGGAAGGTGCCGTCGGGTTCGCTGTAAAGCTCTGTTACTTGACAGCCAATGCCGCGCAAAAATGCGGGGGCGTAAAGCCCTCCTGTGCCGTTGCCGCAGTCACAGACAATTTTCAGACGCCGCTTGCCGAGGGTGATTTTATCAATAAGCATTTGGATATATTCCTCGGTAATATCTGCGGAGCTGAATGTGCCGGGGATATCCGCCGTAAGCAAACGATCCTCTTTGATTATCCGATAAATCTCCATAATGTCATTGCCCCAAAGAGTGCTCTTTTCATAAGCGACTTTCAATCCGTTAAACTCTTTGGGATTGTGGCTGCCTGTCACCATAATGCCTCCGTTAACTTCAAATCTGTAGAGACTCCAGTAGAATGTCGGTGTGGAGCAGAGTCCGATGTCGGTTACATTGATTCCCGCCTTCATCAAGCCCGCCGCAGCCGCTGTTTTGATTCGCTTTGTGGAGAGGCGCGCGTCTCCGCCGAGAGCGGCGTGTTTCACTCCGCGCGCGGCCAGCCATGTGCCATAGGCCTGAGCAATTAATATAACGGTTTCGTCTGTCAATTCTGTATCCGCGATGCCGCGGATATCATATTCACGAAAGATGTGTGAAGGAATCTGAAACAATGCGACCACCCCTGTATTTATGAATTTACCTGTCAAAATCAGCCTATTTATTCTTTTCATTATAGAGTATAGGCTGATTCTTTAACATCTGCAATAAATATCGATGTTTTTAACTTATTTTTGTTAAAAATAAATGGCTGATCTGCCCTAGCGCGGAGCAAGAACTTATTATATAATCATCTACTAATCCATTGGCGTCCGGATAACTGACGATGTGGAAGCATGGGTGTCAATATTATTATAGAGAGGTGTTTTCTATGGAAAAAATCAGAGTCGTTCTCAGCGAAAATCTCAAGCCGAAGGGTGACATGAAAAATCTTGGCTTCGGTAAAATATTTACCGACCACATGTTTCTCATGGATTATGACAGAGCAAAGGGCTGGTATGACCCGCGAATAGTTCCGTTTGCTCCTTTTCAGATCTCTCCTGCCTCTGTAGTGCTGCACTACGCCCCGGAAATTTTTGAGGGCATGAAGGCATACCGTACCTCTGAGGGACACATTCAGCTCTTCCGTCCGACAGAGAATATCAAAAGAATGAATATATCAGCAGAACGCATGTGTCTGCCCGAACTTGACGAAGAACTGTTCCTGGAAGCGCTGAAAAAACTGGTGACAGTAGAGCAGGACTGGGTTCCCAGTGAGCCTTTCACCTCACTCTACATCCGTCCCTTCATGTTCGCCTCCGATGAAGTCATGGGAATCCATACGCCGCAGAACTGCATCTTTGCCATTATTCTCAGCCCTGTGGGCTCATACTTCAAAGAGGGTGTAAACCCTGTCAAAATGTATATTGAGCAGGAAGATGTGCGCGCTGTCAGGGGAGGTACCGGATATGCCAAGTGCGGCGGCAACTATGCCGGCTCTCTGAGAGCGGGAGAAAAGGCCGCTTCCAAGGGATATGCGCAGGTGCTCTGGCTTGACGCCATCGAAAAGAAATACATCGAAGAGGGCGGCGGCATGAACGTCATGTTCAAAATCGACGGCAAAGTTGTCACTCCTGCTCTCAGCAGCTCTGTTCTTGCTGGTATCACCAGAAAGTCACTCATAGAAATCCTCAAATCATGGGATGTCCCTGTTGAGGAACGCCAGATCAGCGTTGATGAACTCAAAGATGCCATGGTTGCCGGTAAGCTGGAAGAGTGCTGGTGCTGCGGCACTGCCGCGGTGCTCTCACCGATTGGCGAGCTGGCGTACGGCGAAGAAAAATTCATCATCAACGACTTTAAAACGGGGCCTTTGGCGAAGAGGCTTTATGATGAGCTCACCGGCATACAGTGGGGCTTGAAAGAAGATAGCTTCCACTGGACTACTCCGGTTGTATAAAACAAGAGTGTAAGATAAGTATTAAACCTAACAGCCTTTAAGGCCGTACCTTTTTTGCGGGCGGAATTTAGAGGTTCAAAAAACGCATATCGGCGGTCTGACTTCAAAAACGAAGTTAGACCGCTTTTTTCAGCCTTTTTGGCGGCATATTTTATAAAACACCTCCCCACCTTGCCAAAGCCGGCAAAGCTGCAAGATATTTATTAATCCTTTTGCATTATGCGGTTGTTTTGTCGAATATAAGAGAAATCATTTCATTGCTGACCATAGTCATACAAGTATAATTCACACAGAAATCTCCTTGGGGATATTTTCAAAATAGATTTTTCCGAAGCTTTTCTTGTGCCATCTGCGATAAATAATGGTTGCTGCATAAGTCATGCAGAAAAATAAATTGTTGACGGTGTAAAGTTTACAAATAAACGTTTTCATCGCCGGATATGGCGTTCTATTCGTATATAAATAAACTTTTATAGATGCCAGGTTGCATATCTGCGGACGCCATTTTCTGAAGGGTGCGAAAATTGCCAGCAATTTCGCAGAAAAAGCGCCTTAATCTATTCACAATTGACGGAAAGAGTGCTATTATTTAGGCATCAAGAAATGGAAATTGAACAAAAGATACTATTGAGTTCATTTATTAAAACAACGAAGGAGAGGATTACATGCTTACAACACAGCAAATCATCGACAAGACCAACGAGCTCGGCGCACATAACTACCACCCCAAAGATGTCGTTATTGTAGACGCACATGGCGTAGTCGTCACAGACCCCGAAGGCCGCGAATACTATGATATGCTTTCTGCTTACTCTGCTCACAACTTTGGTCACCTTCACCCCGAAATCGTCGCAGCAGCAAAGGCGCAGCTCGACCGCGTAACACTTACATCACGCGCGTTCCATAACGCGATTCTCTGTGATTTCTTCGAGAGCCTCTGCAAGCTCACAGGCAAAGAAATGGCTCTCCCCATGAATACAGGCGCCGAAGCGGTAGAAACAGCTCTTAAGACAGCCCGCCGTTGGGGTGCAGAAGTTAAAGGCGTGGAAAACGGTAAGCAGGAAATCATCGTTTGCGAAAACAATTTCCACGGACGCACTATCGCCATCATCAGCTTCTCCACAGACCCTGACGCCAGAATCAACTACGGCCCCTACTGCCCCGGATTTAAGATTATTCCCTACGGAGATGCTGAAGCCCTAGAAGCGGCAATTACCCCCAATACAGTAGCATTCATGGCAGAGCCGATTCAGGGCGAAGCGGGGATCATCGTTCCCCCGGCAGGATACCTGACAAAGGTTCGCGAGATCTGCACCAAGCACAACATTCTCTTCATGGCTGACGAAGTTCAGACAGGATTTGCCCGCACCGGCAGAATGTTCGCCTGCAACTTTGAAAACGTCGAACCCGACATCTTCATCATGGGCAAGGCTCTCGGCGGCGGCATCATGCCCGTCTCCGCAATTGCGGCGAACAAAGACATTCTCGGACTCTACACCCCCGGCACACACGGCTCTACATTCGGCGGCAACCCCCTCGGCTGCGCGGTAGCTATCAAAGCGATGGAAATCCTCGTCAGAGACAACTATCCGAAGCTCGCCGAAGAAAAAGGCGAATACTTCATGAAGAAGCTCCGCGAAATCGACAACGATGACATCATCGAAGTCCGCGGCAAGGGACTTCTCATTGGTGTGGAATTCAAAGTTCCCGCAGCCGGTTATGTGAAGAAGTGCATCGCTGCCGGCGTATTGGCGAAAGAGACACACGAACGCACAATCCGCTTCGCACCTCCCATCGTCGTCACCTACGAGCAGATCGACGACGCCGTGGAAAGAATCAAAAAGGCTTTCGCGAAATAACTTTCTACTTCTCAGATAATCAAACCGCCGCCCATTCGGGCGGCGGTTTTTGTTTGCCGGCAATGCCGTTAAAATAGCGGAGCTTATCTTTCTCCCGGGAGTACGACTGTCAGCCGCGGGTCAAAGGTCAACTGTACTTGCTGTCCTGTGCTGTATATTTCCGCGCCAGGGAAGAAGTTTTCCATGACGGAAACTTCCTGCCCGTTGCTCAAACGCACCATGTATTCCATTCTGTCGCCGCTGAAGACGGCGCTTGATACCGTGCCGCTGAGTACTCCGTCCTCTTTTGCGGACAAAGTCACAGCTTCAGGGCGGAGAATCAGCGATACTCGTTCTCCCGCAGTGTAGTTTTCCTCCGCTATCAGTTTTCCGGGAATAACTCTGTCGCCAATGCGTATACTGCCTATTACGGCGGACTCTCTGCTTTCAAGCGTGCCGGCCAGCACGTTGGCTTGTCCGATGAAATCGGCGACAAAGAGAGTGCGCGGGTGGGTGTAGATGTCAAAGGGCGTGCCTATCTGTTCAACTTTCCCTTTGTGCATGACCATGATGCGATCGGCCATGGTGAGAGCCTCTTTTTGGTCGTGGGTGACGTAGAGACAGGTGATGTCGAGCTGTTTTTGGATATTGCGTATTTCTGTTCTCATGTGGATTCTCAATTTGGCGTCAAGGTTGGAAAGAGGTTCGTCCATTAGGAGAACTTTTGGCTTCATCACCAGTACGCGCGCGAGAGCGACACGCTGCTGCTCACCGCCGGAAAGCTGGTTAGGCAGGCGTTTTTCTGTGCCGCTGAGTCCAACCATTTCCAGAGCTTCGCCAACTTTGCGCATAATATCCGACGTGGCTTCAGATCGCATTTTGAGTCCGTAGCCGACATTATCGCCGATGGTCATGTGGGGGAAGAGGGCGTAGTTTTGAAAGACGAAGCCGATTTCCCGCTTATTTACCATAACATTGGTAACGTCACGTCCGTCTATAAAGATGCTGCCAGATGTAGGCGTTTCAAAGCCGGCGACCATGCGGAGGGTGGTTGTTTTGCCGCAGCCCGAGGGGCCGAGGAAGGTGAGCAGCTCGCCGCCGTTGATTTTGAGGTCAACCTTTTCAACAGCGTCAAATTTAACCCCGTCTTTGATAAATGTTTTGGTAATATTCTGAAGGTGCAGCTCAACAGACATTATCTGTTTCCTCCCTGTCCTCTGTAGTTATAGCCGGCCGCTCTGACAAGCAGCGTCAGCATACCGTTAAAGATAAATACCATAATAATCAGCACCACCGAAAAGGCGCAGGCGTTGCCGAACTGCAGTTCTGTCATACACTCCAAAATTCTCGTGGTCAGCAGTGACCAACTTACGGAAACAAGGAAAATAGTGGCGCTGATAGCCGTCATTGAGTGGATAAAAAGGTATTTCATTCCGGCGACAAGGGCGGGGACTACAAGAGGCAGAGTGACGTTTTTAAATGTGCCAATAGAGGTTGCGCCCAAGCTTAGTGAAGCTTCCTCAAGCGAGGGGTCTATCTGGTGCAGCGAGGCTATCACCGAGCGGATTCCCGCAGAGTCGTAGCGGAAGACGTAGGCTGCCACCAAAATGGACATGGTGCCGGTAAGCAATATCGGACCGGAGTTGAAAGCGATGATATAGGCTATGCCGACGACTGTTCCCGGCAGCGCGAAGTTCAAGAGGGAAATGACTTCCATCAGTCCGTTCGCGGGGAAGTTCTTCCTCTGTGTGACATAGGCGATGGAGACTGCCAGCAAACCGCCGATGGGTGTGGAGATGAAGGCGATTATCAGTGTATCTGTGATTGCCTTTCTTCCGTGGTTGAACACATAGGCAAAGTTTTCCATAGTGAAGGAGTTATTTACGCCCCAAACCTTTGTAAAGGCGCCTAACAGAATCAGCGTGTAGAGGAAGAGTATGAACGCCACAACAAAGGCGCAAATAGCAAGTATAGCACTCTCTCCCGCTGTTCCCATACCTTTTATTCTTGTTTGAGCACCGGATTTGCCGCTGACAGTGACATAATTTTTGCGGCTGAGCCAGAAGCGCTGAAGCACAAATACCAGCAGTGCAGGGACAAGCAGAGCGAATGAGAGCGCGGCTCCGCCTTTGAGGTCATACAGTCCGGTTATTTGCAGATACGCCTGAGTCGGCAGTACGGGAAATTGATGCCCGGCAAGCACCAGAGGGGTGGCGAAATCAGCCAAAGAGCAGGCGAATAGCAGCAGCACGGAGTTGGCGATGCCCGGCAGTGTTAGAGGCAGAGTTACGGTGCGAAATACGCGGAAGGGGGAACCGCCGAGGCTGAGCCCCGCATCTTCCAAGTTTGGGTCGATGCAGGCCAAAACAGAGCTGATAGTTAAAAAGGCCACGGGGAAGTATGTGAGAGACTCAGATATCCAAGTGCCCCAAAAGCCATAGAGGTTAAAGTTGCCGATGCCAAGAAGTTTCAGCAAAATGCCGTTTGGCCCCAGCGAAAGGGTCAAGGCGATGCTGCTGGTAAAGGGCGGCGATATCAGCGGCAGTACCGTAACCGCAGCCAAGAACCACCTTATTGGTGCGGGCAGGTTGATGCGGGTGACGGCGAAGGCGAAAACAAAACCCAGAAATGTGCCCATAAAGGCCACAGCCGCAGCGAGCCAGATGCTGTTGATAAAGGCCAGGCGGTCATAGGTGTTGGAGAATACGGCGGTTATGTTAGCGACAGAAAAATGTCCGTCAACGACAAATGTTACAAGCAGCAGTTTGATAAACGGAAAGATAATAAATACGCCCAGTGCGAGCCAAAGCGTAATAACCACAGGAATAAGCGCCGGGTCGCGCTTCATTGATGAAGATGCCATCTCTATCGGAGTCCCCTTTACCCAAAAGCTGCCGGCCCCGAGCGGAGCCGGCAGCGTCTTTTTTGTCAGAAACTAGCGGATAACTTCGTTAACCCAACGGTCAACGTAGGCTTTACGTTTGGCGCCTTTATCCTCTGTTGAGACCTTAAGCAGCTTGACCTTGGTCATGTCAAGGGCTGGGTTCTCAATCTTCACGCCCTTTACGACGGGAATATAGTTGATCTTCTGGTCGACAAAGAACTGTCCCAGCTTTTTGCTTGTCGCCCAGTCCACGAACTTTTTGGCTTCGGTAAGGTTCTTGCAGCCGTTGATGATGCCTGTGGCCTCAACACCGTAGGAAACGCCTTCCTTCGGGTAGCTGATAGCGACGGGGAAGCCCTGCTGCTGAATTTCCAGTGCATCCACGAGGTAGAAAATGCCGCTTGCCGCCTGTCCCTGAGCTATGGGCATCGCTCCGCCGGCACCGCTCTTGGTGTAGAGCTGTACGTTTTTGTGCAGCTTTTTCTGGTAGTCAAAAGCTTTGTTTTCGCCGTAGATGGCTACAAGGCTGTAGATACGTTCAGTGGCTGTCCCCGATGTGCGGGCGTCGGCCATTTGCAGACCGTTTTTGTATGCCGGGTCAAGGAGATCGTTCCATGACGCAGGGGCTTTCATATTATGCTTTTTGAGGAAGTCGGTGTTTGTGAGGAAGCACATCGGAATCAGTCCAATGCCTGTCCAGTTGCTCTTGGGGTCTCTGTACTGTTCGGGGGTGAGAGCTGCGTCTTTAGGTTTGTAGGTTGCGAAGACGTTGTCTTTTTCCCCCGCGACATAGGTGTCGGCGGGACCGCCGAGGAGCACGTCAACCTGGGGGTTGCCTTTTTCCGCGACCAGTCTTGCAAGAGCTTCTCCGGAAGAGAAGCGGATGAAGTTGACCTTGATGCCGGTATCTTTGGTGAACTGCTCAAATACCTTTGATGCGTACTTTTCCGGCATGATTGTGTACGCGTTAAGTGTTGCGGCCATTGCGCCGGTACAGATAACAAGTATAAAAGACAGAGCCAGAAGGATTCCGAGTGCCTTGCGGTGCTTTAACATTTCTAGACCACTCCTATAAAATTTTATTGCCCGAAAGAGGGCGGTGCGGACAGCGAAAAAGTCGCATGCGCAGATATAGTAATAATAGCATTATATTCAAATTTTTGTATAGAATGTTAGTTACCTATAAGCACGATGAGGGAGGAAAACTACTGATTTTCCCGGTGAAAAGCGAAACATTTGCCTTTGTGTCTGGAAGCGGTGCGTGATCGGCACATCTGGAGAATAACATAAGCTGCCCGCACTCAGCCTATTATTGATGGCTTGCTATTTAATCGTGGTTTCCCTAGAATAGCGGCAAAACACAAGTGGCGAAGGGAGCAGGCGGCGATGAATTTGGATATGACGATTGGCTTTATCGGTACGGGCGGCATTACCTCGGCGATGGTGAGAGGTTTGTGCGAAGCGGCGCAATATACAGGCAGGATAATTATCTCCGTTCATAAAAACAGGGAGCACGCGGAAGAGCTTAAGAGTCTCTATCCGCAGAGGATTACCATTTGCGAGTCCAACCAACGGATCGTTGACGCCGCGGATATCGTTTCTGTCGCACTGCCGCCCACGGTTCATGAAGAGGTTGTCGGCTCTTTGAAATTTAACGAACGGCAAAAAATCATGCACATCACCGGCGGCATCAAACTTGAAAAATCCGTACCGCTCTACACTCCCGCGAAAGCGATGGTGCGCGCCATTCCTCTGCCTTTTGTCGCGAGAAATATGGGACCTATTCTTTACTTTGGCGAGGACGATGAGTGCAGGGCACTTTTTGAACTGATGGGAACGGTGGTAAAGGTAAAATCAGAAAGAGAGCTGGAAATCATGGGGCCGGTGACGGGGCTGATGGTGCCTTATTATGCTTTGGTTGCTGAATATGTAAAGTGGGCGGGAGAAAAAGGCATCGATTTTCAAAGCGCTCTCGACTACTCCTGCTGCATGAACGAGGCTCTCTCCCGCTATATGAGAAGCGACTGCGGGCAGGACGTGGAAAAATTCCTCACCGACAACTCCACACCGCACGGAGTTAACGAGATGGGGCTGAAGCTGCTGCGGGATAAAGGAGCTTTCTCTTTGTGGTCTCAGGTGCTTGACGCTCTCTACATCAAATATAACGCCCTTGATAAAAAGTAGCGTTAAAGAGCGGCGGTGACGGCAAACACCGCCGCTCTGCTATTTTCTGCCGTTAGACGGTGTTCAGGCACACCAAGGCGGCGGCGATTATCGCCATACCGCAGTACTGTCTTTTGCTGATAGGCTCTCTTATTAAGATAAAGTTGATAAAATTGACAAAGAGAATGACGCCGACGCTGTAAATGGGGTAGGCGCAGAAAGCGGGCATACGGAGAATGGCCTGAAGCAGAAACATTGTTGAGGTGTAGTTGAGAAATCCCACAGCCAACCCCCAGGCGAAATCTTTCGCACTGACGGCACCGCCGTGAAATAGGCGGACTGAGCTCATCAGCAGCGCCGATAAAAAGGTATAAAAGAGAAAAAGTCCTCCCAAAGAGTGTTCCCCTGTGTATTCAAAGACTTTGGACATCATGTCCGCCGCTCCGGCAATGCAGAAGAGAATTACCAGCCAAAACTTGTAGACATTTTTCACCTGCGCGCCGCGCGGCTCATAATTGATGACGATAATCGCCGTTATCGCCAGCGCCACTCCCAACCACTGCAAATTTTCGGGCTGTTCTCCGAAGACGAGCAGCGAGAGTATGGTGGGCACAAGTACGCCAAGGCGGGCGAAAGAGACGGTCAGAGGCGTGCCGTTTCTTTTGATGTTAATCTGATAGAGCAGCAGTGTTGCCAAAAATAGCGCGCCGTTGAGCACTCCCAGCATCAAGGTGCGGTTCATCGCCGCACCTGTAGGTATGAGGCTTCTATCCTCAATGAGGAGGTAGGAGATGACAACGGCGAAGAGATAATTAGCAGCAGTGACAGCTTTAAGGTTACTCTTGCACACCTCCGCAAAGCGGAGAGTTATTGCCATACCGCCGCTGCAAATGATGGCGAGAATTAGAAAGAGCATATGATCATTCCCTTAAAAAAGATATATAGAGCCGTTGATTATGTGCACCGACAGCTAAACAGGCAGGCTCCCTCTGACGCTGCTTATTAATATATTCCTGATGGAAAAGATGCCTATTAATGCAGAGACTAAGTTCGATTTATGCAAATCAAGGAGTTGTTATCTCTCTTACTCGCACGAAATCATCGGTTTAGGCTCTCTGTCGGTCATCAGCAGACGGTACTTCGGACACTTCTGTTATTATTGAACGGAGGCTGTTTAGTCAGCCTCCCCCTGATGTTTTATCAAAAGTACCGCCTTTGACGCAGCGACAGCTCAAAAAGCGCATTCTCTCATGCAGCGCTGCTTGAGTGCTAATCTTTTCGGGAAATGGCAGTTAATAACCTTCGGGAATGCTGTTTTCAAACTCTTCGGCTTCAGTGTCAAACAATGCCAGCTTTACCGAGGCATCTTCAATTTGACGCCGCACCTGCGAGGGGGCTGTGCCGCCGAAGGTGAGGCGGCGCTCCATGGACTTCCGAGGCGTCAAAAGAGGCAGCAAGTCCTCCTTCACTTCGGGGATATTGCTCTGCCACTCTTCGATAGTGAGGGTGTGCAGCGGCTTTTTATTCTCGATACACCAGCGCACGATGTGTCCTACCTTCTCATGGGCGTTCCTAAAGGGCACGCCTTGGAGCACAAGGTATTCCGCCACATCTGTAGCCAATATCAGGCCATCGGCAAAGCCCTTGTTAGCCGCGGCTTCGTCCACTTCCACCTCTTTGATGAGGGCGGGAAGCACGGAAAAGATGCCTTGCAGACAGTCCAATGTGTTAAAAAGCGCGCGCTTGTCGTCCTGTAAATCCCTGTTGTATGTCAGAGGTATGCCCTTGGTCATGGTCAGCAAATCCATGAGTGCGCCGTTCATCTGCCCCGCTTTGCCGCGGAGAATTTCCAGTACATCGGGATTTTTCTTCTGCGGCATGATGCTTGAGCCGGTGCAGAAGGCATCGGGAAGTTTTACCCAGCCGAATTCCGTGGTGAAATAGATTATTAAATCCTCGCAAAGGCGGCTGACATGACCGCCGAAGACGGCGGCGAAGTAGAGAATATCCATGAAATGGTCTCTGTGGGCGACGCTGTCCATGCTATTGGCTGTCATACGTGAAAAACCCAAGTCACGGCAGGTGAATTCTCTATCCAAAGGCAGAGTGGAGCCTGCGAGAGCACCGCTTCCCAATGGGCATTCATCTACTGCGTCATAGGCTTCAAAGAGGCGCTTGGCGTCACGCAGAAAGGCTTGTGTGTGAGCCATCCAAAACTGTCCCATTGATATGGGCTGCGCCTGCTGCAGATGGGTGTAGCCGGGGACGACGATTTCCGCATGGGCCTCCGCCTTGGCAGTGAGTACAAAGATCAGCTCACGAAGTCCGCTCCATACGCCAAGCAGCTCTTTGCGCAGATAGAGCCTCACGGTGGTGTTGACTTGGTCGTTGCGGCTGCGCCCCATGTGCAGACGTGCTCCGGCGGCACCGCATCTTTCTATCAGCCTTGACTCAATGTTCATGTGTACATCTTCTAAGGAAACTTTGGGAATGAACTCACCTCGTTTGACCTCTTCGGCGATGGCTTTGAGGTTTTCCTCTATCGTCAGCGCGTCATCGGCGCAAAGCAGCCCTACTGCGCCAAGCATACGCACATGGGCTATGCTGCCTCTGATATCTGCTAGGGCCATGCGCCAATCGAGATCAAGCGACTGGGTGAAATTTACAACGGCTTCATTGGTGTCTTGTGCGAAACGACCTTTCCACATTATAAAGACCTGCCTTTATCCAAGTATTGTCGGAGATTATTTTTCTTTATTGTGTTCAAAAACAGACTTAGTAACAATATCATAATAAGAGCGAAATATAAATCTCAGAAGCCGCGGGTTATATGCACCGCTTGCATCACAGCCGGGCGGCGTCTGCTGCTGCAGCATGTTGATATCTGTCCCTACGGAGAAACTAAGTCAAAATTACGCAAAACAAAGATTTGCCTAAATCACTCATCGTATAAAACAGACAGCCGCCTTTTGACGCTATTTATAGCTTGCTGCGCAGATAATCAAAGGGGCGCAAGCCGGTTGTACTTAGAGCTTGCTACTTAATCAGCGTCTATATTATAGAGAAATTGCGATAGATAATTTATTCCATCTCCAGCTTTCTTTTAAGACGGCGAATGCGGTGCAGCATATTTTGGCGCTCCAAGCCCCATTCATAGTCGCGCAGCGGACGGTGCTCTTCCAGCCATTTCAGCGCCTCTTCGGCGTGTTTTAAGGCGGCCTGATAATCTTTTAGGTGATGTTCTTCTATCTTAGAGAGGTTTTCCAGATTTCTTATGGGATATCTTTCCTCTTCCGCTGCTTTAGCAAACAGCTCCCTTGCTTCGCCGAAATTGCCCGTCCGCTTGGCGTGCTGGGCCAAACGGGCATTAGCCACGGGTGCATGAGGCTTAAAGTCAAGAGCTCTGCGCCACGCCTTACAGGCTCTTTCTTCCGCTCCTATGGAGTTCCATAGGTCGCCGCAGCGTAGCATATCCTCGCCGGTAAAGCCCTTCATGTCAGTGAGGGCGGCTATGTGTGTCTGCAAGGAGACGAGAGAGATAATATCGAGCGTGTTGTGGTAAAAAATGCCGCGCAGCGGCGAGGCGTCCTCTGTCTGCAAAAACTCCGTGTAGATGGCGGGAATCTCACTGCCGTCGATGTCTTCGGAGCTTCTTTTGACACCGAGAACTCGCGGTTCCACTTCTTTAAGGGAACAGGAAGGGAGGCGTCCCTTATAAAAATGTCTGGTAAGGCGCAGCAGATCCATGTGCGGACTGCTGTTCCATGAGGGCAGAGCGCGCGCCAAAGTGTATCTTGTGCGCAGCAGCGGCAAGTCGAAGGTCTGTCCGTTGTAGGTGACAAGTCCGCATTCATGCGGCAGTTCGTTTTCAAGGGCGGCAAGCCAGTTGTGTTCCCAACCCGGTCCTGCCAGGAAGAGCTGCACAACGCGGAAGGACTCCTCGCCGCAAAAGCCTAAGCCTACGAGAAAAGCGTATGTGCCTGTGCCGCGCGACAGCCCTGTCGTTTCAAGGTCTAAATAGACACAAGGAGCGCAGCCGCCCCAAGGTCTCAGTATTGCCGCGGTTGCTTGCGGATTTTCCAGCTCACGAGCGCCGTACTTTCTTCCGTAGGGAACGAGACGTTCCATTTTGTAGACGCCACGGGCGACCCACTCTCCGGGCGGTAGTCCCCTAACCGCCATTTCACGGGGCAAGCCGTTGTCGTTGCTTTTAATGACGCCTTTTACTTCCTTTGGCAGCAATCCCTCAAATCTGCCGAATCTTTCAGGAGGATATCTCTCTGGTCTAGCCACAGAACTTTACCAAATCGATAACGACAATCTCCGGCGGTGCCAGCAGGCGTACCGGCGGTCCGACAAATCCGGCGCCGTTGCTGACATAGAGACAGCCGCCGCATTTAAGTTTTTTCAACCCTCTGTCATGTCCGGCGATAATGTGGCGTGAATTTAAGTAAGGGAGCAGCTGCCCTCCGTGCGTGTGTCCCGACAGCTGAAGGTCGAAATGCCCTTCGGTTCCTGTTTCCACGATTGGACGGTGGCGCAGCAGCAGGAGGAATTGCTGCCTCTGTTTTTTTTCAAAGGAGAGAACCAGCAGTTCGGACTTGGTCAGACTCCACTCTTTTTTTTCTAAATGGTCTCTGTCATCGGCACCAACAATAATAATGCCGCCTGCTTCAGTGCCTTCAGAACGCAAAACTCTCATTCCCGCGGACTCCATGAAATTCTCCGCTGCCTCGATATCATCATAATAGTCATGGTTGCCGGTTACGGCAAAGACGCCAAACTTTGTTTTGATACGGCGCAGCTCTTCCAACTCCGCCTCTCTGTTATTCAGACTGCCGTCAGCTAAATCTCCTGTGACCACGACAATATCGGGCTTTACCGCCATTGTCTTATCAACTATCTGCCGAAGCAGCGGCAGTCCCACCCAAGGACCGAGATGCAGATCTGTCAGCTGTACAATGCGCAGACTCTCCGTGCCTTCGGGAAGTTTGTGTGTGGCTATCTTTACATGTGTGGTTTGGACAGTATTTGCCTGCTTCAGTCCCAGCAGCATAATAATGGAGCTGAGTCCGAAGGCGGCAGGCAGCTGGTGGGCGGTGCCAATGTCAAGGTGTAAAATAATTTCCGCTAAGTCCATAGCTAAAATGAGGATAAAGGCGATTACTACAAAAAGCAGCCAAACGCCGCTGATACGGTCTGTCCACTTGCGCTGAATTCCCGAGGCTATTTTATTTGTTTTGCGCGTGATAAAGAGTATTTCCATCATCGCAAAGCTCCAGCCAAGCCATAGGGAGCTGCCCCAGCCCGGGCCGACGACGTTTCTGATTTTAAAATAGATGAAAACGTGTATCGCAATAGAAATTCCCCCGCATACCACCCAAAAGGCAGGGTGATCGGAGAAACGCTTTTCATAAGTTTTATCTGTCATATTTTACCGTCCTGTCATATTATCGAGCCCGCAGCCTTATATCTGCGCGGAGTAGAGCCTGCCGAACGACTCAAGAATCTTTTGCCTCAGCGGGCGTTTCTGCCAGTTCTCCAATACTATTTCTTCGGAATTTTTCATATCTTCTTCAAATTGCGCCGCGAACTGCAAAGAGGTCTCTCTGTCATAGATAAAGAGCTGATTTTCAAAGTTTATCTCCAAACTTCTGACATCGAGGTTGCAGGTGCCGACGGAACAAATGTCGTCATCGGCTACAGCTGTCTTCGCATGGACGAAGCCCTTTTGGTACATAAAAACGCGCACTCCGGCGCAGAGCAGCGGCTCAATATTGCCGCGGCTTCCCCAGAATACCAGAAAATGGTCTTTGGTGGATGGCATAATCAGCCTGACGTCGACTCCGGCAAGAGCGGCCGCGGTAAGGGCGTTCATAATGTTGGCGCCTGGAACAACATAGGGTGAGGTTATCCAAATTCTTTCCTTCGCACGGGAAATCATGCCGTAATAGCCTTGGGCTATCGAGTGCCAAGGTGTGTCTACGCCGCTTGCCACCACCTGCATCGGTAATTGGGGCAGAGAGGAAAAATCCTGGGTTGTTCTGTTTCCGCAATCATCACATGGAAGATTGTCGCAAATATTTTGGGGATTTTCGCCTGTTCGTGAACACCAGTCATGGAGAAAAATCTGATGCAGAGCCTCCACAGCCTCTCCCTCCACCTTTACATGCGTGTCGCGCCAATAACCCAAGTGTCCTTTGCCGAGATACTCATCCCCGACATTAAGCCCTCCTGTGAATGCGACTCTATCATCGATAACGACTATTTTTCTGTGGTTGCGGTAATTCATCTGTCGGCGGAATATCGGCAAAGCCACCGGCATAAAGGCGTGACATTCGACTCCAAGGTCGAAAAGCGGTTTAAAATATTTTACTTTAAGGCTCCAACTGCCGACAGCGTCATAAAGGACTCTGATCTTGACGCCGCGGCGGGCAGC
>CAZFWP010000036.1:0-17516 GCA_964522805.1 uncultured Synergistaceae bacterium
TTGCGGGGAGTGTTGTGGATGGAAGGTAACACCAAAAAAGTGCTCAGGGAGCTAATTGATGACTATGGATTCGGTATCCTTGAGGATCCCGACAGACTTTCTCAATTTTTAGAGGATCGTTCTCCCGACAACAGAAAAGAAAACTTCCAGCTCACCTTTGCTTTGGGACATCTCTTAAAGTCGGGTTGGTCGCCATTAGATAACTTTTCTGAAGAAAATGTTGAAAAGTATAGCTCTCTTCTTTGCCTGAACTTAGGTTTTTCCGAAAAAGACGCGCGCTACATCATCGATATTATCAGCTTTGCCACTTCGCTTAATCATAGCGGGGATATCCCGGACAGTGGTGAGATCTTTATCGCCACCCCCGGTAACCTCAAAAGAATTTCCGGCGGTATCTCCAATAAGCCAAGAACAATGTGGATACGGAAAAAATCCCTCTATAACGGATTAATTCTTATTGCTTCTCTTATCGCCATTGCGGTTCTTTTTTTTCAGATAGGCAGTCAAAGGAACCCCGAGGGAGATGAATTCAGAATCGCCTTTTTCGCCCCTCTTGAAGGGGCCGATGCTCAGTCCAGCCACAATCAGCTCCGTGCGGCTCAGTTAGCTGTGGAGATGATTAACAGACGCGGTGGCGTGCGCGGCTATAATCTTAAAATCGTTGGTTTTGATACGCCGCGCAACCCTGCGAAGGCAGAAAGCTACGTTCGTGAGGTAATGAAAGACCGCAGCATCTTGGTGATGATGACATGCATGGAGGCGAACGCTGTCGAGGCGATTGCTCCTCTTGCCGATGATACGGAGGTGCCGCTTATTGTAACCTCTCCGCTGATTCATACAGAGACTATCAGTGACGGCGACAAACCCTTGCTTTACACGTTCAGGATCGCCAATGACTCTCTTGCCAAATCAAAAATGCTAGCCTATTTCACCATGCAAGGATTAAACAAGAAAAAAGTTGGCATATTTTATGATTCCCAAAACAAATATACAGCTCAAGAGCATGAAGAGTTGGTGCGCTGGGTAAAAATATTCGGTGGAGAAGTGAAGGCAGATATTGGCTTTTCCAAAAGAGTGTCTGTAAATTATACCGCAGCAATGACGGCGATAGCAGATAGCGGTGCAGAAGCCCTTATTCTGCCTAATACAGCAGCTGATACCGCAGACATTGTCAAAGATGCCAGGAGCGCCGGTTTTGCCGGAACGATTATCGGTGAGGACTATCTGGATAACCCTGCGGGAGGCAGCACGGAAATATTCAGAAACAGTTGGTGGCTTGATGAAGTGAGTCCGCTGGACCCACAGATCCGCTCTGTTCTGAAAGAGTATAGAAGTCTCTACAATGAGAATTGTCCGCAGGAAGATGTTAAGGCGGCGATACTAGCTTATGACGGCGTCAGATGGATTGCCAACTCTTTGGCGATTGCTCCAGGGTACAGAGGAGAGGCGGTAAGGCATGCCCTCTTGGCTACCAGAAACTACCCTCTTACCCACGCTACCTTAACGATAGATCCCAGAACCCACGGTCCTTTTAATAAAGCTATGGCGCTCATATATTGCGAAAATAGCGGTGGTATCTTCCAAAAGAGGATACGCACGGTGAAAACGGATTGATTGAAGCGTCGCTGATTATATGCGCATATATGCACCGCCAGCGTCAGAGGTCTGCGCAGTGGCGGATTGATATACGTTGGGATGCAGGAACCAGCCGATGGACGAAGAAACTAAGTTCGATTTAAGCAAACCAAATATTTGCTTAAGCCGCTTATCGCACTAAATCATAGATTTCGGCTCTCTGCCTGTAACTAGAGTACTGCACGCCTGTTATTATTAAGGCTTGCCATGTAACCATTGTTTTAATTTATTATTTTTTATAAATTTTTATCTCTTTGTTTAACCCTTTTATAAGGATGGAGCTGATTTTAATGGCTGCTGGCAACAAGGGACTGAGGCTTGAAGAGCGATTTTTATCATCATGGCAGGATAAAAAGACATCGAACTGTATCTGGTGGCAGGGTGAGTGGTGGTCTTGGAACAGGCTGAACGCACTTGCCGATGACTGTCAAAAAAAAATCGCCGACGCAGGTTTTGGCAGAGGGGAACGTATTGCGGTTATGCTGCCCAATTCACCAATGGTTCTCGCCCTATCAATAGCGTGTTGGCGTTTGGGCGGAGCCGTTGCTACTCTTAACGTAAGGACAGGGCCCGTAAATCTTCTCAGCACCATAAAAATGCTTGATGTAAGCGCAGTATTTGTGACAGAAGAAAAATATGTTCGTGCTCTGGAAGTAGGAGAGGGGACGGAAATACCGGTTATCGCCGCTTCTCTTGACCTCCCGCTGAAAAATTGTTTTATGCGCAGGGCGACATCCGACAAGGACGAGACGGCGATGATTTTCTCTACATCTGGGACATCAGGTCTTCCTAAAGCCGTTCCTTGTACCCACCAAAATATCCTCGCCAATATAGACGATGTCCCTGATGCGGCTCCGGGGCTTCTTGATGAATCAAGCGTATTTCTCAATGTCCTGCCTAATTTTCACACCTTTGGTTTTAACATGGGAGGTCTGCTTCCCCTACTTAGCGGCATCAGACAGGTGTTGGTTCCCAGCTTTGTGCCTGTGGATAATACCGTTGCTGCAATCAAGAATTCTGGCGCTAATATTATTATCGCTGTGCCTACGGTGATGGCTTTCTTACTGGGAGCACTCGCGAAAAAAGATGAGCGCATACGCGGCATCAAATTTATAATTTCCGGTGGTGACAGACTCAATACAGAGATGGACTCCCGCTGCATCGAGTATCTCGGCACCGGTATTCTTGAAGGTTATGGACTTACGGAATGCTCTCCGGTAGTGGCTTTCAACTCCTCCATGCAGGAGCGCAGAATAGGAACTGTGGGACGTAAATTTAAAAGTCTGGAGTTGGAAATCAGAGACAGAGAGGGTTCTTTGCTTGCCCTTCACGATGAAGGAGTGCTCTGGATAAAGGGTCCCTCTGTGGTGAGCGGTTACTTTCGTGACGCAGCAAATACGGCGGAACGCTTTAAAAACGGTTGGTTCAACACCGGCGACGTTGTTAAGATTGATGACGATGGGTTTATCAAAATTGTTGACCGTGCTACGGATATTATCATTGTCGGAGGTTTTAATGTTTATCCGCAGGAGGTTGAGGCTGTTCTGAACACTCACCCTGCAGTGCGTTCTGCTGTCGCTGTCGGCGAACCCAACAATATTACAGGGGAGCTTGTAAAGGTCTTTGTTATTCTTAACGATTCATGTGAGGTTACGACAAAAGAGCTGACCAATTTTTGCAAAAAACGTCTTGCTCATTACAAGGTGCCTCGGAAAATGGCTTTTGTTACGGAATATCCGATATCAGCAGCAGGGAAAATACTTAGAAGAGAATTACGCAAAATCAAAATAGATAAGTAAAATTGTGATACTGTATAATAGAAGCAGAGGCTGGTATCTTCAGCCTCTATTCTTTTCCCGAAGATAAAAACATGATGAAACAGATACTTTTAATGTATGGAGCTGGTTTTTATGGAAAATCTTTACAGCGAGCTTAGACTTGAAGAACTGTTTCGTTCCGCGTGGACAGACAAAGCGGAAGGAGATTGTATTTGGTGGAATGGAGAGTGGTGGTCTTGGAGCAGGCTTAACAGGCTGGCCGATGACTGTGAAGCGAAACTCAAAGCCTCCGGTTTTGAAAAAGGACAGCGTCTTGCCGTTCTCCTGCCGAATTCGCCGATGATCTTTGCGCTCTCAATAGCTTCTTGGCGTCTAGGCGGGGCAGTAGCACCACTTAACGCGAGAACCGGAATTGTAAATTTGCTAAGCACTATAAGAATGCTGGACCCCCACTCGCTTGTGGTGACAGAAGAATCTTATGAAAAATCGGTTGATTCTGCTAAAACCATCGGTGTGCCGGTGGTAGGGGTAAAATTAGATGCGCCTACGCCAATGTGGCGCGGACGCATCGGACAGCCTGAGACTGAAGACTATGCCGTAATTTTTTCCACTTCAGGTACATCGGGGAATCCAAAAGCTGTTCCCTGCACTCACGGTAACTTGGCTGACAACATCAGGCAGCTGCCGGAACAGATTCCCGGGCTTCTTGATGAAGAGTCGATCTTCTTAAATGTGCTGCCTAACTTCCATACATTCGGCAACAACGTAGCGGGTCTGCTCCCCTTGATGTCCGGTGTGAGACAGACGATAGTACCCAGTTTTGTTCCTGTTGAAAATACTATCAAAGCCATAAAAGACTCCTCTGCCAATGTTATTGTTGCGGTGCCGACAGTGATGGCGTTTTTACTCGGTGCTTTGGCCAAAAAAGGCGAGCGCTTGCGGGCGCGTTTTATTATTAGCGGCGGAGACCGGCTTAATACTCAAATGGACGAACGCTGCAAAGAATACCTCGGGACGGGAATTCTGGAGGGCTACGGTCTTACGGAATGTTCCCCCGTCGTTGCCGTCTCCAGGACAGAGGAGAGTAAAAAACTCGGCAGTGTCGGGCCATTTTTGCGCAGCTACGAATACCGCATTACTGACAGAGAGGGAAACCCGCTGGGAATACATGAAGAGGGCGTTTTGTGGGTCAAAGGTCCATCTGTCGTTAAGGGATATTTCCGTGACCCCATGAATACCGCGGAGCGGTTTGACGGCGATTGGTTCAATACCGGGGATGTTGTGCGTATTGACGAGGACGGTTTCCTGAAAATTGTTGACAGAGCGACGGATATTATCATTGTCAGCGGGTTTAACGTCTACCCGCAGGAAGTTGAATCTGTGCTTTGCGAACAC
Source organism: uncultured Synergistaceae bacterium (assembly GCA_964522805.1). Classification (GTDB taxonomy): domain Bacteria; phylum Synergistota; class Synergistia; order Synergistales; family Synergistaceae; genus CAZBYL01. The sequence continues at coordinate 4,809 of CAZFWP010000036.1, forward strand.
CCCTCTGTGCAGGCTGCTATCGCTGTTGGAGAAAAAAACAATGTTGCCGGCGAGCTTGTAAAAGCCTTTATAATCCTTAAAGAAGGCGAGACCGCTGAGGCCAAGGAACTTATGAGCTACTGCAAAGAACGGCTCGCACACTACAAAGTTCCGCGCAAAATAGGTTTTGTTGCTGAGTTCCCGCTCTCTCCCACTGGCAAGGTTTTACGCCGTGAACTTAGAAAGGTAAAGATCGAGAGATAGAACAACGTCATAATACAAGTGAATAATATCAGACAGGCGGGTGCGGAAGGTTGTTTCTGCTCCCGTCTCTCTTTGCAGTGTGCCGCGCGAAGCCGGGGAGTGCTTTCTCATCGTAAATTTCTCAAAATTACATAACGATATCAAATGATTGCAAGGCTCGTTATTCTAAGAATTATGCGCGATTATCGCATGCAAGTTTGTCCCATTGCTGATCAACATAAGAAGCGTCGATACAGTACTCACTTTAACAAAACACCCGTTTGAGACATCGCTGCGTTATGCGGAAAAGCACCATTCTCATGGCGAATTTTTAGATGCTTGTATTACGCTGCGGTGCCGTCGCATTTTACTGCAATGATGCAGAATAAGCTCGGCCGCAGATAAGCTCCTTTGTCGGCGTTTTTTTGTGTGCCGATGTTAATAATAATATTGAAATAACACTTTACTCAGTAAATCAGATATAATGAAGCTAGGGGGTGGTCCCGAATGTCAAATATCGAAAAAAACGAAGTTGTTCACGGTGTCAGCCTTGCAGGTGAGAGAGATATCCATCTTTTCCGTGAAGGGAGTCATGACAGGCTCTACCAGTTTCTTGGCGCTCATTTGATTGAGCACAAGGGAGTCAGCGGCGTTCTTTTTGCTGTATGGGCACCGGATGCGGACAAGGTCTCGGTAATAGGGGACTTTAACTCATGGAATCCCGAAAAACATCCGCTTGCACCGCGATGGGATTCCTCCGGGATATGGGAAGGATTTGTGCCTTCGGTACAGCCATATTCATGTTACAAATATCGTATTGTAACCAAAAAAGGTGAAACCCTCGACAAAAGCGACCCATTTGCTTTCTTTTGCGAGCGTGCGCCCAAAACGGCTTCAAAAGTGCTTCCATTTCCTCAACACCAGTGGCATGACGGAGAATGGATGGAATCCCGAAAAGAGTCCAGCTCACAGAAAAAACCGCAATCAATATATGAGATTCATGCAGGTTCCTGGAAACGCTCTGATGGAGACCAGTGTCTCACTTGGCTGGAACTTGCGGAAGAATTGCCGCACTACCTAGCCGATAATGGTTTCACTCACGTTGAATTTATGCCGGTCATGGAACATCCCTATTATGGTTCATGGGGATATCAGACGACAGGCTACTTTGCGCCGACATCGCGTTACGGCACCCCCGCTGATTTCATGTATTTGGTAGATTCGCTTCATAATGCGGGGATAGCTGTTATCCTCGATTGGGTGCCATCTCATTTTCCCGCGGACCCCTCAGGACTGGCCAAGTTTGACGGCAGCTCCGTTTACGAATATGACGATCCTAAAAAGGGTTTTCACCCTGATTGGAAAAGCTGCATCTTTAACTATGGACGCAATGAAGTAAGAAGTTTCCTCATTTCTTCTGCCCGTTTTTGGCTGGAGCGCTACCATGCGGACGGTCTTCGCGTAGATGCTGTCGCATCAATGCTGTACCTGGACTATTCACGCGGCAGCGGCGAGTGGCTGCCCAACTCCTATGGCGGCAGAGAAAACATTGAAGCGATTGAATTTTTGAAGAAACTCAATGAATCCATCTATCTTGCCTTTCCAGATATACAAATAACCGCGGAAGAGTCAACATCATGGCCTCTGGTATCCCGTCCCACATGGATAGGAGGCCTTGGCTTCGGCTATAAATGGAATATGGGCTGGATGAACGATACTCTCAAATATATGGCAAGAGATCCTATCTTCAGACAATATCACCACAGTGCTTTAACCTTTGGTATGTGGTATGCATACGCAGAAAATTTTGTGCTGCCTCTGTCCCATGACGAGGTGGTCCACGGCAAAGGCTCGCTTTGGGGAAAAATGCCGGGAGAAAAATGGCAGAAAGCAGCCAATATGCGCCTGCTTTTTGCTTGGTTCTTCGGTCACCCCGGCAAAAAACTGACCTTTATGGGCGGTGAGTTTGGGCAGGAACGGGAGTGGAATCATGACGCCGGACTTGACTGGCACCTTTTAGAGGATAAGCTGCACAGCGGCATGGCCCTATGGTTTCGTGACATTAACCGTTTTTACCGTGACAATGCGCCTCTGTGGGAAATGGACTATGAGCAGAGCGGATTTGAGTGGATTGACTGTGACGATGCCGCCTCCAGCATAGTCTCATTTTTGCGCAGAGACAAGAGCGGCAGGGAAATGATAATGATCTATAATTTTACCCCGGTACTGCGTACAAAATACCGCATCGGCGTACCAAAGGGCAATGTTTGGCTTGAAGTTCTGAACAGCGACGCATCCTGCTACGGCGGACGCAATACCGGCAACCTCGGAAGAATTACCACGGAAAAGGTCTCATACCATGGGCGTCCGTACTCCGCGCTTTTGACGCTGCCGCCGCTTGCCTGCATTGTTCTTGAGCCGGAGGAAACAAAAAACAGCTGACATTTTAGTGTTATACTTAACCATTATCTGGCGTGCTGTAGATGTTCAATATATAAGCGGTGCTCCCGGGGGACTTTTTTTGAATCGTAGAAGCGGAATATTAATGCATATATCGAGCCTGCCGGGCAGAGCGGCAATCGGTACTCTGGGACCGGAAGCCGAGCAATTTGCGGATTTTCTCTGTTCAGCGGGATTTTCTCTGTGGCAGGTGCTTCCCCTTACACCTGTCAGTTCTGTGTGCGGTAACTCACCGTACAGCAGCTGCTCAGCCTTTGCTGGAAACAGGATGCTCATCAGCGGAGAACTTCTGGTATCAGAGGGGCTCTGCGACGCGGACGAATTTATTTGCAGAGAGAGCTGCAGCAAATCTGATTATCAATGCGCAGAGGCAGATATTGATAAGCTGCTGGCTTCGGCTTGGGAAAAAATTAATACCGATGCCGGCAGTTTTATAGATTTAAAAAAAGAATTTCATCTGTTTATGGAGGAAGAGAGCTTTTGGCTTAACGATTACACACTCTTTATCCTGCTAAAAGAAAAATTCCAAGGGCGCTGTTGGAATGAGTGGAGCTATGAGTATCGGAGCCGCAACGCCGAGGCTTTGGCCTGTTTTGCCTCTGATGGGGAAAACGCCGCGCGGTTAAACTACCTCTCCTTTGTCCAATTCATATTTTATCGTCAGTGGCGGAGACTCAGGGCCTATTGTGCAGACCGTGGCATTTCTTTTATTGGGGACATGCCGCTGTATGTGGCGTTGGACAGTGCTGACGTATGGGCGCATCAAGCTCTTTTTGAGCTTGACGGCGAAGGTGCGCCGCAATCCGTTGCCGGAGTGCCCCCTGACTATTTTAGCAAGACGGGTCAGAGGTGGGGCAATCCTCTTTACCTGTGGGACGAGATGGAGGCCGATGATTTTTACTGGTGGCGTCAGCGTTTTTACTCAGCGGTTAAGAATTACGACATCGTTAGGGTAGACCATTTCAGAGGTTTTTGCGCCTACTGGGCGATACCGGCGGAGGAGCGCACTGCTGTCAACGGAGCTTGGCGCGGTGCTCCGGGAGCCAAACTGCTGAACACACTAAAAAGGAATTTCTTTGCCGCTGATGGGAAAATGCCGCTGATTGCGGAAGACCTTGGTATAATTACAGACGATGTTTGCCGCCTGATGAATGAATTTTCTCTTCCGGGGATGAAGGTGTTAATGTTTGCCTTCGGAGATGATGTGGGGAAAAATCCCTATGCTCCGCATAACATTTGTCGGAATTCTGTAGTCTATACCGGTACACATGACAACAACACCGTTTTAGGCTGGTGGGAGAAAGAGGCCACAGCGCGTATGCGGCTGCGCTTTAAGCGCTATATAGGGTCAGACATATTTGAGCATGAGGCGGCAGAACGTATGGTTGCCCTTGCTCTTGCTTCTGCGGCTGATATAGCAGTGGTTGCGATGCAGGATATTATGGGGCTTGACTCCACTGCCCGCATGAACGTTCCGGGGGTACCTCTCGGCAACTGGGAGTGGCGCGCCGCAAAGAGAGATTTTGCATCAATGACCGCCGCCGAATCGATTACCGTTCTTAAATACAGAGAGCTTAACAACATTTACGGCAGGTTAAACAAAGATTGTCCAAGGAGAGAAAACTAATGAATTACAATAAAATCGGCAATAGCTACAGACGTGCCGGAAATGACTACAGGGAGCTTTTTTTTGTACTGCTTATAATCGTTTTTATCTATCTTAAATTTTACTTTTTAGAATGCTCCGTATCGTCAACTTCTTTAAGGTCGCCCATCTCCGCCATATCGTCACTGGGTATTATCTTGATGGTTATCATGCCGCTTACCCTGATATGGAGGAGAATAAGACTCTTCATTCTTCTGACGGTAAATTTTCTGTTTTCCGGACTTGCCTTTACCGACTTGCTGCACATGCGCTATTATTCAGACCTTTTCACCTTCGGCAACATCGGCTTGTCAACGCAGGTGGAGGAGGTTGCGGAGTCTGTATTTGCTCTGATTAGGCCAACTGATGCAGTTTTATTAATTGATACCGTTATCCTCATAGCATATTACTGTTTTTTCAGACATGTGTCGGTAAAACCATTTTTTAAAAAAATAACATTAAAACGTTTTACTAGAACGATTCTGCTTACCGCTGCTGGCGCCTCAATGCTGGCTTTTCGCATCTATTCTTATGAGGCGCAGGTGCCAAATGTGCTGCGCTCCATGTGGGACAGGCCAGCGGTATGCAACAATGTCGGCTCTCTGACCTACCATATTGTCGATTTTTGGAATGTAACCCGAGATAGAGTGATGAAAAAGGAACCCACTGATGCGGAAATTGCCGAGATCAGAAATTGGTTTGCAGAGCACGGCTACAGAACAGATAAACGTGCCGCCCATTTCGCCTCTGCCAAAGGTAAAAATTTAATTATCATTCAGGTGGAGTCGCTACAGTATTTTGTGGCTGGAATGAAGTTTAACGGTGTGGAAGTGACCCCCAACTTGAATAAGTTTATCAAAAAATCCGTGCTTTTTTCAGAAGTATATAACCAGACAAGCTCCGGCAACAGTTCCGATGCGGAGTTTCTGGTCAACGCGGGTCTGTACCCCTCTGCTTCCGGCGTCGCCTACACACGCTTTGCCGGCAACAGCTACCTTGGACTGCCTAAGACGCTGGCTGCCAATGGCTACAAAGCTTTAGCCCTTCATGGGGACAGACCTGGGTTCTGGAACAGGCAGCATATGTACCCGGCGCTTGGAATAGACAAGTTTGTCAGCAAAAAAGATTTTGTTGTTGATGAAAATATCGGCATGGGGCTTAGCGACAAAAGTTTCTTCCGTCAAAGTCTCGAAATGCTTCAAAGTGAGCATAAACCCTTTTATGCTTTTATGATCACTCTTACCAGCCATTATCCTTATAATTTTCCTGAATTGCTGGCACAGAGCGGCTTTAAGACAAAGGGATTCGATGGTTTGCTGGTAGGAAATTACTTAAAAGCCATGTCATATTTTGACGAACAGTTCGGCATGTTTGTTGACGGACTTAAAAAAACAGGGCTGCTCGACTCATCTGTAATAGTAGTATACGGAGACCACACGGCCATTCCCGAGTGGGATAAACCGAATCTGGAAAAGCTTCTTGCACGTGACCTTAAAAGCAGAAGCGCTTGGCGCGGAATGCTTAAAATCCCGCTTATCATCAGGTTCCCGCATGGAGAGTTCGGAGGAACGAAAAACAGCAACCCGGCGGGCTTGATAGACGTCTCGGAAACGGTGGCTGAGATACTGGGCATAAGCCACGGCACAAGCTTTGGCAGCAGTATTTTCTCAAAGAAGAAAAGCGAGCCCGTTATCTTCCGCAATGGTTCCTACATATACGGGCGCGCCTTTGTTGAGCCGTCTGTCTCCTCTGCTGTGGACATTAAGAGCGGGGCAGTGCTTCCTTATGAAAAATATTATGCGGTTACGGAAGAAGTCAAGAAAACACTCAGTTACAGTGATAAAATTCTGGAAAATGACCTCATTAATGATGTATTCTTGAAGGAGAACAATATTAATAAATGAAGTTGGCACTACTGTGGAATAAGATAGAAAAAGAGGGACTGGCTCTTGCGGTAGTCGTGGCGGCGGCTGTCTGGCTGAAATTTTTTACGGTAGACTTCAGAATAGCCTATGTGCTGGACTGGCCGGCTTTTGGCATGACAAGTCACCACATATTGCGCAGTATTATGAGAGCTGCGGCTGTATCTCTGCCTTCGCTTGCTGCGGTACTTTGCTTGGTTGTTCCCGCGTCGATGACGCCTCTAAAATGGCGGTTTGCTGCTCTGATTACCGCTGATTTCTTGCTTTCTTTTTTAGTCATCACCGATACACTCTTCATTAGATACTATACGGATATTTTTATCTTTCATGATATCATGCTGATTCCTCAAACAGGGCTGATTGTAAAATCAATATGGTCACTGCTTAAGCCATGGGATATTTTGTATTTTTCGGACATTATCTGTATTTGGATGCTGATGTGCAAAAAACGTTTAAACTTCATATTTAAACCGTTGTCGCTGCGTTGTGTAACTTATCTGGTACTGATTATTGTATTCTCCTTATCATCGCAGCTGTTTGTTTTGACAATGCTTAAAAAAGCACGCCCTAAAATAATCAATGCTATGTATGACCGCCTCTCTGTCTGCGCATGGGTCAGCACGGCGTCCTTCCACTGGGGAGACGCTTTGACTTTGGCAGCCAAGCAGATGCAGTCTGATTACGTTCCGCAGGATAAGGTGGAGGAAATCAGCCGCTGGTTTAGTAACAGGGAGAACCAAAAGCCCAATGGTCTGACAAAAGGGAAAAATCTTATCCTTGTACAGTGCGAAGCGCTGCAATATTTTGTCATTGGTCTTACTATAAACGAGCGTGAGGTAACCCCCAATCTGAATAAATTCAGCAGAGAGTCCCTATATTTTACTAACGCTTGGGATCAAACGGCCGGGGGACAGAGTTCAGATTCAGAGTTCATGGCCAATACGGGGCTGTTCCCCGCCTCATCGGGAGCTGCCTATACGCGGTTTTCAGATAACAACTTCAACTCAATTGCCGGAGCACTTAAAAACCGTGGCTACGATGCTGTTGTAGTTCAGGGTACGTACAGCGCTTTTTGGAATTGCCACAGAATGCACCCTAAACTTGGCTTTCGTAAGCAGTACAGCCGCAATACATACCCTAAAGGTGAGGTAATTGGGCTTGGGCTTAGTGATAAAACCATCTTCACCGAGGCGGCTGCTATATTTTCCCGCCTAAAACGACCCTTTTATGGTTTTATCGTCACTCTGAGCGGACATCATCCCTATGATTTTGAGGGGCTTGATGACAGCAGCCTGCCGCTTCCGCTGAGTATGAAAGGAACGATGCTTGGCAACTACCTTATTGCCATGCACTATTTTGATAAGCAGTTCGGGCGTTTTATAGAACAGCTGCGCGGAAACGGGCTGCTTTCTCAAAGCTTGATCGTTGTGTATGGAGACCACCCGGCACTGCCCATTGCCTACAAAGAAGACCTTGAAGATTTGCTCGGGGAAAGCTTGGAAGACCCCATAAAATGGAAGAAAACGCGCCGAGTTCCTCTGCTTTTTCACCTGCCTTTAAAAGCGGGACTATCGGTTCAAAGTGATGTCAACACGGGACAGATGGATATTTTGCCTACTGTAGCCGGTTTGATGGGAATAAAATATAAAACGGCATTCGGTAAGGATTTGCTATCTCTAAACGACAGAGAGCCGCTAATTTTCAGAAACGGTTCATACATCTATAAAAATATTTTTGTCGAGCCTGGAGTAGAGCGTGCCACGGCCCTTGATGACGGAGAACGCCGTGACATAAAACAATATGATAATATTACTGCCGATGTTGAAAAACGACTGGAGTATAATGATTTAATACAGGAAAAAAATCTTATAGAACCTATCTTAAGAGACAGTAATTAGTCGTTGTATTTGAGATTAGGAAAGTGTATTATTACTAAGCTCGGTACCTTCAATTGGTATCGCTGTTTTATTGTGTTTAGAAGGAGCTGGAACAATGGATAATGTCGGAACTGGTACAGAACTCTTTTACTGGATAATATGGTGGGGATGGTGGATTGTTCAATTTATCCTCTACACTTTGCTTGCTTTCCTGATGATCGATGGCGTTTACCAAATTGCTGTCAGTATCAGAGGATTCTGGAACCAAAAGGAGCTTCCTCTTGCCAAAAGATACCGCAAATTTGTCATACTAGTACCGGCTCACAATGAAGCCCAGGTCATAGGGCCTCTGTTGGACAGCCTTGCTAATCAGAATTACCCTAAGAACTGCTACAAAGTTTATGCCTCCTGCGACAACTGTACCGATAACACAGCTGATATTGCCCGCGAACACGGTGCGATTGCGCTTGAGCGATTTGACACCGAACATAACGGCAAGACATGGAATGTCCGCTGGGCGCTTACCAAGCTTCCTCTGGAAGAATCTGACGCTCTGACTATGTTTGACGCCGACAACCTTGCAGATAAGAACTTTTTGTTTACGATGAACAACTATATGGAACTGCATCCGGAAGCGGAAGCAATACAGGGGGTACTTGATGTTAAAAACCCTGATGATAACTGGCTCACACGTTCATACGCTTTGGCGTACTGGTATTCAAACAGATTTTGGCAGCTGGCCAGAGGACTGTGGGGACTCTCCTGTACCTTGGGCGGCACAGGCTTGGTAATACGAGCCGCGACATTGGAGCGCATCGGCTGGAATCTTGAGAGCCTTACAGAAGATTTGGAAATGTCCACCAGACTCATCCTTTCTGGAAGCAAAGTACACTGGAACAATGACGCTGTAATTTACGATGAAAAGCCACAGGATATAAAAATTTCCATTCGGCAGCGCACACGCTGGATGCAGGGGCACTACTGGGTGTTTTTTAAGTACGGCATGGATGCATTGAAGTCCTTCTTTGTCACAAGAAAACTCCAGTACCTGGACCTCTTCCTCTATCTTTTGGCTCCGGCCAAGTCATGTCTTGGTATAATAATCATGTTTGCCGGTATGGCTTACACTTTGATTAACAACATGGTGCTGTTCCCGACAATATCGGACAGTACGCCGCAGACAATGGTTGACTGGGTGCTGTTCTTCGGGCTGCCGATATTTATGATTATTGCTTTCTGCCTCATATGTGTCATTATCGGACCGTCAATGCATGAGAAGAAATTTACGCTGCGCTATGTTAAAGATACCTTTGTCTATTTCTGGTTTGGTCTCACTTGGATACCAATTCTTTTTAAGGCGGCGACTTTGGCCAAAGACCAAAGTACCTGGGTCAAAACAGAACATACGAGAAATATCTCTTTAGATCAGGTTGATAGGTAAAAGTTGCTCATTGATTTCAGAAGATATCTTAAAGGGCGGGCTTGTCTCGCCCTTATTTTTATTGTATAAGATGTAAATGGGGAGAGGGGGAGAGCACGATAAAGACACAGTTTGAATTATTCGCATCGCGGCGCTTTTTGCCCCTTTTTTTGACTCAGTTTTTCGGTGCTTTTAATGATAATTTGTTTAAGAATGCGTTGGTTATCCTGATAACCTTTCGCTTGGCAGAAAAAAACGGTATGAACGCCCAGATTTTAATAACGGTTGTCGCCGGACTTTTTATACTGCCTTTTTTGCTGTTTTCCGCCACAGCAGGGCAGTTGGCGGACAAATACGAAAAGTCATCTCTGATCAGAATCATTAAATTTGTGGAGATAGTGCTGATGGTGCTGACTGCCGTCGCTTTCCACTATATGAATCTTTGGGGATTGATTATCCTGCTCTTTTTTATGGGGGCGCAATCGACGTTTTTCGGCCCGCTGAAGTTCAGTATTCTACCGCAGCATTTGAAGGAGGAAGAGCTTGTGGCCGGCAACGGCTTAGTCAGTGCCGGCACGTACATTGCCATTCTAACGGGGACTCTTTGCGGCGGGCTGCTTATTCTTCACAGTTATGGGCGCGTACTCATATCGGTTGGAATTATCGGCGTCGCCATGCTGGGATATACTGCCAGCCGTTTTATTCCCAAGGCGGAGGCGCCTGTGCCGGATATGAAAATAGATTGGAACATTCCCCGTGCTACATGGGGGATTCTCTCTTATGTACGGCCGAATAAAATTGTCTTTCGCGCAATATTGGGCATCAGCTGGTTTTGGTTTTTGGGCTCTGTCTTTCTTGCGCAGTTCCCGACATTTTCCAAAGATATTCTGGGGGGGAATGAGCAGGTATCCACACTTTTCCTAGTTGTATTTTCAGTGGGAGTAGGACTCGGCTCAACTTTATGCAACAGACTGCTCAAGGGACATGTCTCCGGCCGACTGGTGCCGGCAGCCTGTATCGGTATCTCGCTTGCGACTCTGGTACTGTATTTCTTCAGCCTGACTGCGGAAAAGGGGACAGCGCTTGTCGGTGCGGCAGAGTTTGCAGGCAGAACCTCCTCTTGGGGTGTTATGGCTGGGCTGTTTATGCTGGCCGTATGCGGCGGTGTTTTCAGCGTGCCAATGTATGCCATTATGCAGTCTCATAGCTCTGATAATCACCGTGCACGTGTTGTTGCCTGTCTAAACGTCACAGATTCTCTCGGTATGGTGCTCTCCGCCCTTTTTGTCTCCGCTATGTTGCTGATGAAGATGTCGATAATCAACATCTTCTTACTAATGGGAGTAATAAATCTTCTTCTTACTCCGTTTTTAAAAAGAATGGCAGGTGTAAGCGATGCGCAGTGATATTATTCTTCGAGAAAAGATACTGTCTGCCGGTCGGTCTATCCTTGAAAAGAGGTTGGTTCAGAGCACCGGCGGTAATATCAGCGCCAGAACGGAACGTGGTTTTTTGATAACGCCGAGCGGTATAGAATACGATAAAATTCTTCCCCAAGACTTAGTGGAGCTTGATATGGAAGGCAGGGTAATAGAGGGAACTCGCAACCCATCTGTCGAGAGAGAGCTGCACAGAATTATTCTCGCAAAACGTGCCGATGTTAACGCTGTTATTCACACCCACTCAATTTATGTAACCTCTGTGGCCTCGGCGAGGCTGCCTCTTGAACCAATCACCGACAACCAGGTGGCGGTTTTTGGCGGAACTGTGCCGCTGGCGAAATATGGTCCCATCGGTTCTCTGAAGCTCGCTCAAAACGCCGCTGAGGCTTTGGGAAGTGATGGCTGCGGTGTGCTTCTCGCAAACCACGGAGCAATATGCACGGGCAAAACTCTTGCGGAAGCACTGCTTCGCTGTGAGATGCTGGAAACTTTCGCAAGAATATTTATCCTTGCGAAAGTAGCCGGCGGCGGTGTGCCTTTGACAGAAGAAGAAATATCCTTTGAGTCAGGATTTATCAAAGAAAGCTATGGACAGAGGTGCTGATAGATATCTGTCTTTTCTGACTCAACGGCTTTGACGGTAGATTTTCGCTAAAATCTCCGGAGCCGTGCCGTTTCGGTAGAGATACTGCATTTTTTGCATTAACCACATCGTGTGGATTACTCCGCCTCTTTCAAAACGGCGCGCCGATGTGGTTATTGCCTTCTTTGCCATTCCAAGGGAGGTTTCCGCAGCAATCAGTTCTGACATACGGTAGTCTTCCATTAAGGGAATTTTAGGAAATCCGCCAATCTTTTCAAATAGTGCGCGTGTCATAAAGATTCCCTGGTCACCGAAGGCTATCTTGCGAAAACGTGCCCTGAAATTTGACATTGCCGCGCAGAGTGCCATCAAAGGGTTTTGTGAGGAGAATTTTATCGGAAAACAGCCTGCCTCGGCACCTGTAGCTATCAGTGTCTCAATCTCGCAGCAGAAGTTTGACGGAGGCAAGCTGTCAGCGTGCAGAAAAAATAATATCGAGCCGCAGGCGTTTTTCGCCCCCAAATTCATCTGTGCCGCACGCCCGCAGGTGGATTTAAGTATGCAGTATCTCTCTCCTATCAAGGATAAGCTGTTATCACTGCTGCCGCCGTCAACAAACAGCACCTCAAAATCACCGCGCTGTTTCTGCAGATTGTCTAAAAGCGCCGGCAATTGCTCCTCTTCATTGACAAGGGGAATAATCACAGAAATCATCTTTTAAATCCAGCCGGAGGACTTTAAAAACTTTGAAGTCTCAGGTGCGCAGACAAGACCTTTTTTTATGTCATCTGCCAACTTTCTCAAATCCTCCTCAACATCAACGTCAGAACATGTCTCCATTGCGGCGGAGCTGAGCCCCAAACTTTTTGCCGCTTCAAGAGTCAGATGCAGGACATTATCGCTACCATAGCACTCTAATGAAAAAAGCGCCCTCTCAGCTTTTTTCAGCCCAAGCAAGTAGTATCCGCCGTCATCGGCGGGACCAATTACCATATCGTGATCCGAAAGCTTTGCAAAAGCTGCGGTGATAAATTCTGTTTTCAGGCGGGGAATGTCCGAGCCAACGAGGATACATTTGGTGTGCTTCTTCAGCAGATCGGAAGAGCACACGTCTGAACTCCAGTCACAGCGATAGAT
>CAZFWP010000037.1:0-17512 GCA_964522805.1 uncultured Synergistaceae bacterium
CCGACCACCTGCACCCCATGCAGGTACGCTAGCCAGGCTGCGCTACATCCCGTAAACAACGTCAGAAATATTAGCATTGTATTGCATTTCTGTCAAGGTCACAAGTTTTTGTTGCAGTAGTTTTTGTAGGGTTACCATACATATGTTACAGAGTTGGAGAATATATCCATCATGATAGGTAAGAAACTCAGCTTAGAAAATAAAGCGAATAATCGCCAAATGTTGTAATAAAAGCACCATACAGTAACTATATTTGAATAGCAAAAATCCCGACGTCTGCATAAGGTCGGGATTTTTGTATGCAAAAAATATAAAGTTTTGTCTTACTTTTTCTTTGAATCAACGGCTTCTTTAAGAGCCTTACCTGCACGGAAAACAGGCACGTTCTTTGCAGGGATCTGTATAACTTTTTTAGGATCCTGTGGGTTGCGCCCCTGGCGAGCGGCTCTCTTCTGGACTTCAAATGTTCCAAATCCTACAATCTGCACCTTGTCATCCTTTTTCAGGGACTCATGGATACCTTCAAATACAGCGTCGACAACCTCGGCTGCCTTTTTTTTCGTGAGACCCTCTACTGATTTTGCAACTGCATTGACAAGATCTGTTTTTGTCACTATATGACACCTCCCAGCAAGATTTACACTGCTAACGCAGCTCATTACTGTTTTTACAGCCTTTTTGCATATACGTCAAGGTCATTTTCGAAAAAATAGTCTATTCCTTATTGCGAAGGAAGATTTTTATTGGCACACCAGAGTAATCCGCCATTTCTCTAATACAATTTTCCAAATGACGTTTAAATGACTTGGAACAGAGTTCCGAGTCATTAACAAAGAAGATGAATGCCGGGGGAGCTCCGTCCGCCTGAGTGCAGTAGTAAATTTTGAGATTATGCCCTTTGCCGTCCCCCGGCATACGCTCAAATATAAGAACTTCTTTAACCAACCTGTTAAGCTCCGATGTCTGTATTCTGCGGCGGCGGTTTTCTTCCACCTTAAGAATAAGTTCGGGAAGCTTGTGCAGACTCCGTCCCGACAAAGCGGAGATAAACACCCTGGGCGCATGTTTCGCAAATGGAAGCTCCTCTATCAGCAGCTTGGTCATGGTATCGCCGATTTGATTTTCCCTAGGAGCAAGATCCCACTTGTTCATTACCAAAATGAGCCCCTTACCTCTTTCAAGAACCTGCCCGATAAGCCGTTTATCCTGCTCTGTCACAGGATCTTGTGCATCAAGGAGCACAAGTGCCACATGACAGCGGTCTATCGCTTGGTAGGTACGGACGTTTGAATAGTATTCAAGGTCGGTATTTACACGGCTTTTGCGTCTGAGTCCGGCAGTGTCAAGGAAACGGAATTTTACGCCATCTATCTCTACCAGCGAGTCAACTACGTCACGAGTGGTTCCGGCAATGTCGCTTACCATAGAGCGCTCTTCGCCGGACAGAGCATTTAGGAGGCTTGACTTGCCAACATTGGGCCTGCCGACAAGGGTTACTCTGATGTCGTCTGTCTCTGATTCAAAATCTTCGTCTTTGGGCAATACTTCCACAACAGCATCAAGAATTTCATTAAAACCGGAGTTGTGTTCAGCACTTGTGGCGACAACTCGGTCAAATCCAAGAGTATATGCCTCATAGAGCATATTGTCCTCCTGCTTTGCGCTGTCAAGCTTGTTCATCGCCAATATGACTGGTTTGCCGCTTTTACGGAGCTTGACGGCAATTTCTTCATCCATCGGGGTGATTCCGTCTCTGCCATCAACAACAAAGATTACCGCACTGCTTTCTTCAAGTGCCAGGTCTACCTGCTTGGCAATAAGGTCCATAAATGGGTGGTCTGTAGCGGACATAATTCCGCCTGTATCAACAATGTAAAACTTCTGGCTCGCCCACTCTGTCTCACCATAAAGTCTGTCTCTGGTAACTCCAGGCTGGTCATCAACTATCGCAGCTCTGTGTCCGAGAATTCTATTAAATATTGAGGACTTGCCTACATTCGGTCTGCCTACTATCGCAACTATTGCCATATTCCTACCTGCTCTCTCTATAAGATGCGGGACTTTTTTCCGCGGCTCATATTTTTATCATTATACAATTTACGCAACTTAAGGCGCAATGTTTAATCCAGGAAAAGTAGTACTGTCGGAAACCCATTTCTCACATTCTTTATATGGAAAAAGGGCGCAAGTATTTTATAAAGAGTGCTGAATTTCTTCGTCCTAACCCATATTTCATCAGCAGACTCTTCAGATTCCCAAAATGTAATGCACTCTTCTTCAAGCCGTGCGGTCAATGTTTTGCTCATTCCTGCCGGCATCGTAATCTTCAGCATCGGCATAAATGGCGGTAGTTCCCAATCCCGCCGTTCTCTTATCTCGTTTTTCCAAAAGATACCCCAACCGCAGGAAAGCCCCATTTGCCAGCCTCTGCCAGGGCGGCGGCTTTGAATGACAACTTTGCGCTGTTCGGAATTTCCTCCCCGCCAAATTGATTCCCATATAAGCGCAAAAGCCCTGACTTTGGCGTCGTACTCTGTTTGTCTCGCCTCTGAATCAGAATCTATCCATCCTATCATACTCGGAGAAAGCTCATCTGTCATCGCCAGTATTTTTCGTGTACCCAAAATTAACCCGCCTTGCGGATGTTCTTTCAAAAGTGTCTTGCAGGGAGGAATTTTATCTCCATCATTTTGAAAAAGGAGTATATCGGATGGCGCACAGCCCAAAAGATGCCGTGCCTTGGAGCTTAGCGCTTCCAAACCAGGACGGATTCCCTCTAAAAAAGGACCTCCGCATGATGGGCACTGGCCTGGAACCGGCATTATACAGGAACAGCTGAGGCAGGACATTCTGTTCTCCCGTCCCTCCCATCGCATTACACCGCCGCATTTAGGACAGCGAACGGGCAAACCGCAGTCGTTGCAATAAATCTCACCCGCATACCCTTTGCGGTCAAGCAACCAGAACGCCCATTCTCCTTTTTTTAGGCAATCCTTTGTCTCCCTTATTAATGGTCTGCTTATCATTACAGAATCCTTAACAGCATCTACATCGAATGATGAAGAGTCATGTAAATCAACAAATATCAGCCTTTTTTGCACAGATTTATCAAAAGTGTTTTCTGAGCCGCACTGCATGTACGCCTTTGAGGAGGGCATTCGCCCTCCAAGCAACAACTCAGCCCCCGCAAATTTCGCTCTGGCAGCCAGCAAGGAACGGTAGTGAAAATATGGGTGTTTTTGTGTTCGCCATCCCCTGCTGTTTTCGTCATCAACAACAATCAGGGATAAACCTTTCATCGGCGCAAATGCTGCCGCCTGAGAACCTACTATTAATTTCAGAGACCCTTCTCTGGCCTCCTGCCACAATTTCCATTGTTTAAGCGGATTGGTAACAGGCCAAAGCGCGCCATCACTTTTGCTCTCTTCTGGTAGTAGACGCCAAAACCTCTTAGCTGCAGAAACTTCCGGAAAAAGAAAGAGCGCACCCCCGGAAAAACTGCGGGCAAGATCCAAGTAGCGTTCAAAACGACGGGAATCACACGTCTCATATATGTAGCTTACAGAGGAACCGCCATGTGAAACATTTTTTTCTGTAAGAGTGGTCAGTGATTCTTTTTCCAAAAATTTCGAAGGCAACAGAGTCTTAGCGGCAAGTCCCATGCCAACAAACCAAGTTTCGGCAAACCAATTGAGCGTTTTTGCGATATCCGCCGGTAAAGGAGGGCGTGAGTCCAACACTTCAAGAATGGGCTTCAGCTTCACGGACGGTGCTTCAGTACCATCTGCCGTAACGACAATGCCAACCCTAACACCACGTCCAAGAGGCACAAGCACTCTTACCCCAGGCTCGAGAATGGTATCATGCAGATATGAAAGCCGGGTCCACCAGGGACCCGGAACAGAAACAGCAATAATTTCCATTAATGCTCTTGTCTTTTTTGGATGATTTCATCCAGTAAAATATCCGCAGCATCGTCTTTCGAGCCGGAATATTCATATTTTTCGCCGCTGCGGCTAATTATTGTAATTGTATTCGTATCTGCCGCAAAGCCCGAACCTGCTGCCAGAACATTGTTAACTGCTATCAGGTCCAAATTTTTTGATTCCATCTTTTTTTGCGCGTTGTTGATCAGATCTTCTGTCTCCGCAGCGAAACCGACAAGTGTCTGCCCGGACTTTTTTACCTTTCCAAGCTCTGCGGCGATATCTCTATTCTGAACCAGTTTCAGCTCCAAAGGTTCGCCTTTTTTCCGTTTAATTTTTTGCTCCGCTTCGTTTTCAACTCTGAAATCACCTACGGCGGCTGATTTGATAATCACATCAGCATCGCTTGCGTTATTCACACAGGCATCATACATCTGAGCGGCAGTAGTGACATTGATTATTTCTACTCCCGGAGGCGCAAAGACAGAGCACGGGCCGGAAACCAAAGTGACCTCTGCTCCTCTGTACCACGCTGCTTTCGCAAGCGCGTAGCCCATCTTGCCTGTACTCGGATTGCTGATATAGCGGACAGGGTCAATGTACTCGTGGGTGGGTCCCGCTGTCACCAAAAGTTTAAGACCGAGAAAATCTTTTTTAGGAGAGAGGGCTTTCCATACGTGCTCATAGATAACTTCGTTCGCAGGAAGCCTCCCCTTACCCTCATACCCACAGGCAAGCATACCGCTGTCAGGGTCTATTACCTCGTGCCCCATCTCTTTTATGGCAGCCGTATGCTTTTTTACCGCCGGATTGGCCAACATCTTGGAATTCATCGCCGGAAAAAGCACAAGTGGTTTGGTATTAGCAAGCAAAGCCGCTCCCAAAAGGGTAGAGGAATCTCCTTCAGCGCATACCCTCAGCACATTGGCGGTACAGGGCGCGACAACCATCACATCTGCCCAGTCTGTAAGGCTGATATGAGGTATCTTCCAGCCATTTTCCGCTGAAAAAAAGTCCCTCTCCCTCCATACTTGCCTTTTGCTTAATGTGGACAAGACAAGAGGACTGACAAAAGCCTCAGCAGCTTCTGTCAATATTGTTTCAACCTCACAGCCAGCTTTTATCCAGCCATGAAGTATATCGGGAGCTTTGTACGCCGCAATCCCGCCCGTGACGGCAAATAATATTTTTTTACGCGACTTCCACTGATTCATCTTTTTTCATCGGTACGTTATCTATAACTTCATATTTGATACGCCCGTTTGTCACATCATCAACGGCTTTAGTAATAAACTTCTCTTCATAGCCGGTAAGAGCACCCTTTCTTTCGCTGAGCTGACGCGCGCGCGCTGCCACTACCAGAGTGAGTATATACTTATTGGGAATATCTCTTTCGCGGTAAATCTTTTCAAGATCCATATAAATCATTATATTTCCTCCCTATATTTTTTAACTATTTTTGTAAAATCTTCAACAGCTTGCTCCACACTGTCGTTAGTTATCAAATAATCATAAGCATGGGCGAACTCCATCTCTTTTTTAGCGTTTGCTATCCTTATTTCCAATTGCTCGGGCGTCTCAGTGTGACGTTCCCGCAAGCGCCTTTCCAATTCCTCAAGTGACGGCGCCTGAATGAAAATTGTAATGGCCGACGGCATCTTTTCCTTTATTTGCATCGCACCCTGTACATCTATCTCAAGTACAATATCGCGCCCGTCCTCTAGATTATTTTCAACGATATCTCGTCTGGTGCCATAGAGATGCCCGTGAACTTCAGCCCACTCAAGAAAATAACCACCGTCTGCCATTTTTCTAAAATCAGGCTCACTCATAAAACAGTAAGTCTTCCCCTCAACATCTTCTCCGCGCGGATCCCTTGTGGTACAGGAGACCGAAAAAGCGACATTATCCAAGGCGGAAAGAGCTTTTTTTAAAACAGTGCCCTTACCTACACCCGATGGACCGGAAAAGACAAAAAGATGTCCCCTCATTCCTTCTCTTCCTTAGCAGCGCTATCTTCTCCCTCAAAACGGCCGGTAATTGTCTCCGGCTGAATCGCGGAGAGAATAACATGCTTGCTGTCCATGATAAGAATAGCTCTGGTTTTTCTGCCCTGCGTGACATCAACTAACAGCCCCGCTTCTCTCGCCTCTTCCTTCATACGCTTAATCGGCGCTGATGAGGGGCTGATTATCGCCACAATCCTCTCTGCCACAACCATATTGCCAAATCCCACGTGCACAAGCTTATAAGCCATTATATATTACTCCAAGTTCTGTATCTGCTCGCGGATACGTTCCAGAGCAGCCTTTGCATCAACTGCCAGCCACCTGATCTCAGCGTCGGCGATTTTGGAATCCAGAGTATTAACTTCTCTGTTCATCTCCTGAATAATAAAATCAAGTTTACGGCCGGAGGACTCTTTTTCCTCTCCTGTGGAACGAAACTTTGAAATATGGCTCTTAAGCCTCGCCAATTCCTCGGAAACATCCCACTTATCTGTAAGAATGACTATTTCCTGAAGAAAGCGCCCCTCGTCCAGTTTTTCTCCCAATCCGTCAAGCGTCTCACCGATTTTTGTGCGCAGTGCGCTGAAAGCAGCGTCCCTCGTAGGCTGCCATAGTTCGCTTACCCTAGCCGTCAGTCTCTCAAGATCTGCAAGATGGGAAAGGACTTCTTCCTTGAGGTGTCCTCCCTCTAAAGCGCGCATACGCTGCCAAGAAGCCACACCATTATCCAGCAAATCGCCAAAAACATGTTCCAAAGAATCCGAGTCCTCACTGTCTTCAAATCTCGGCATATCAAGCACGCCCGGCAGCATCACCACTTTTTCAAGCTCAAGCTCTCTGGCCTGCCCCATTGTGCGCTGTATCTGAAGAAGCTCGTCGCAGTAAGAATCCAGAATGTCCTTATTTATGCGCCCCATTTTTAATGTTGGTGCCCATAGTACCTCCATGCGCAGCTGCAGCTTCCCACGTCGGAAATACTTTCGTAATTTCTGATGAAACCATGGCTCCCAACTTGAAAATTCTCTCGGAAGCCTGACTGATATTTCCTGATAACGATGGTTTACGCTGGAAATCTCCAGATTGAGAGTCCCCCACGGCTGCTGAAGCTGCGTACGGCTAAAGCCTGTCATACTGATATACATCAAATCACGTCCTCTATAAAAGTACTGTCATAAGCAAAATGCCACACAGATACCAATTCCGCAAGTCAGCTACTCTTCCGCATTAAAATCATCCCATTGCGACACATACTCGTTGCGGCCGCTTGAGTACGCCTCTTCACCCAATCGCTCTTTAACCTTTGAAAGCAATTCAGTAAACCCATCTCCGGTAAGAGCGCAGACGAGCACAGTATCCTCGCCGCGCGAACGCAGCTCCATTCTGATAAATTCCGTATATTCACCGGTTTTGTCTATCTTATTCAGGACAGTGATTCTAGGCAGCTTATCTGCATCCAGCTCCTTCAACGTTTCAATAACAATATCAAAACTTTCAACAGGGTCCTTATCGGAAGAATCCAAAACCAGCAGCAACAGCGCCGCACCGGAAACCTCTTCCAAAGTAGCGCGAAAAGCGGCAACAAGCTCAGGAGGCAGCTTTCTGATAAATCCCACCGTGTCTGAAAGCAAAAAGCCGCCTCCGTCACGGTAGCTGACACGCCTCACGACAGTATCCAAAGTGGAAAACAACTGGTTGGCGGAAATAATCGTCTCATCTTTGGAAAGCGCCTTCAGCAACGTTGATTTACCGCTGTTTGTATAACCAACCAACGCAACCAACGGCACACCGTCGCGGCGTCTCTTATCCCGCCGTTCCCTTCTGCGTTTGCGAACTTCTTCCAAACGCTCGGTAATACCCTTGATTCTGCGTTCAAGTTTTCTTCTGTGACGTTCAAACTCCGTCTCGCCTGGTCCTCTTGTGCCGATACCTCCGCCTGTGCGGGACATCTGATGCCCCAGCCCCTTAAGACTAGGAATCTCATACCTGTACTGAGCAAGCTCGACCTGCAATTTAGCCTCCGCAGTATGAGCTCTATTTTCAAAAATCTTCATAATAACAAAGGCTCTATCCCAAACCTGTAAAGAGGTAATCTTCTGCAAGTTGCTTTTCTGCGTGGGAGAGAGAAAGTCATCGACAACCAAAAGAGTTGCACCCGTTTTTGCGGCGAAATCTTTTATTTCCTCCGCTTTGCCTGAGCCGATAAAGCTTGCCGGATCGGGAACAACTCTGTTTTGGACAACTCTAGCCACAGTTGGAATCCTTAGATTCTCAAGCAGCATCACCAGTTCATCCAAAGAAAGCTCCGTATCGTCAGAACCTGCCCTCACCACTCCTGCGACAATAGCTTTTTTTGGTTTTATTGATAAGTCGATAGTTCGTTTCTGCCTGCTCAACGTTTACCTTGCGCTTCTAATTCCGAAGCAAGAGAAAAAATAACATCAACAACTTCCTCTATGGTCATAGAGGTACTATCCAGTATCACGCAGCCCAAAGCAGGACGCAGCGGTGCAACTTCCCTGGTGATATCATAGCGGTCTCTTTCATTAACCTGAGCCAATATCTCCTCATAGTCAACACTTTCGCCGCGCGCCTCACGTTCCTTATAGCGTCTTGACGCTCGCTCCTCCGCTGATGCGGTAAGAAAAATCTTCAACTCCGCATTAGGAAAAACAACCGTACCCATGTCACGGCCGTCAGCTACAAGTCCGTTTTCCGCCTGATCACGCTGTAATTTAAGCAATGAATCCCTCACTGCTTTAAGCGCGGCATAAGGAGATACAATTCTATCCACAGCAGGAGTTCTTATCTCCGCAAAAACATCTCTGCCACAAACAGAAATCTTCCCCTCTCCAAAACAAAGCGAAAAATCCTTCATCGCATCGGTAATTTTTTGCTCTTCCTTAGGCGAAATACCGCGGCTGTCAAGCCACCAAGCAATAGCCCTGTATATAGCCCCGGTATCAAGATAACGAAGCCCGGTCTTAGCGGCAACAAGGCGGGCAACAGTGCTCTTCCCCGCACCAGCGGGCCCATCTATCGTAATAACAAGAGCTTTATTCTTTACGGAATTCATAAACAATCTCCCTCAAGATAAATATTCCATACAACATATTCGGACAGGATTACACCAGTCCGAATTTTCAGTAAATCATAACCACGACAAAAAATGCCTTAGCAACTAATTATACTATGTTACAAGGCAAAATGGGAATTATTCAGAAAGGAAAATGCTGAAAAACAAACATCCAGACCAACTCGCATCTGTAAACATAAACATGCGGTTGGCCAGACAACACTGAAAAGCTTGTGCCCTTCGCCGCAAGAAATTATCTTTCAGACTATTTTACTGCTCTTTTAGCCACAGCCAAAGATTAATTATGCTCTTCCCCTGCCAATAATCTCCATCAGCGAGTCAGCTTTGTACATATCCAGATATTTTGGAATACCGCGGCAAATCTCTTCTCCTGATTTGATGTCACGAAAGAATGCGGTACCAACTTCCACGGCAGATGCTCCGGCCAGCATCATTGAGATACAGTCAAAAGAAGTTGTGACACCGCCGCAAGCGACAACGGGAATCTTTACCGCACCGCAAACCTGCCACACCA
Organism: uncultured Synergistaceae bacterium; assembly: GCA_964522805.1. Taxonomy (GTDB): domain Bacteria; phylum Synergistota; class Synergistia; order Synergistales; family Synergistaceae; genus CAZBYL01. The sequence goes on from CAZFWP010000037.1 coordinate 9,544, forward strand.
GCCTCAGAGCCAAAGGAAAAATCGCCGGACCGGACAGACCGGCGACAACTCTGTCAAAAGCCGGCTTGCCGCTGTACATTTCCATTCCCATACCAAGCCAAGTATTGGCGCAGACAATAGCGTCTGCTCCCTCAGCTTCAATCGCCTTAGTTACGCCGCAGGGGTCTGCCGTCTGCGGCGTCATTTTTACCCATAGCGGACCGTTCCAAACTTTGCGCGCCGCCCGCACGGCCTTTGCTGCACTGCATGACTCCATGCCCCAAGCCATTCCGTCTCCGTCTACATTTGGACAGGATATATTAAGCTCTGCAGCCGCGATTCCTCCCGCATCCTGAATGCGGGAGAGGGTCTCAGCGGTCTCTTCTTCCCGTTCCATGACCACGTTGGCAATAGCAGGCAAAGGCGAGGCAGAAACTATTTTATGATACTTCTTAATGAAACCCTGCACGCCTGAATTTTGCAGACCAATACTATTAAGCACACCTGAGGGAGTCTCCCAAATTCTAATGCCGCTGTTGCCCTTTCTGGGATTTAGGCTTATTGCTTTGGTGCAGGCGGCACCTAGCCCGGAGATTTTGTCTCCGCTCCAAAACTCAGCCTCATAGGGCCACACTCCGGAGGCTGGTATTATAGGGGAATCAAACTCCAGCGTCCCAACTTTTACAGAGAGATTAGTCTTCATCAGGATTCACCTCATCAGCTCTAAATAGCGACTGGTCAACACACAATCTCTTCATACCATCTTTCGTCTCAATCGTACATCCCATACAGCCGCCATAGCCGCAAGCCATCCTCTTCTCCAAAGCAAGCAGCACTTTGTCCAACTGAGAACTGTATTTGCTCTTTACTGCCTTAATAAACCCCGGAGGGCCGCAAGCCCATATCTCCTCATTTTCCCCGAGATCTTTCGGCAGGGCTTTGAACATCGAATCCCCATCGCCAAAGGAACCGTCATCAGTGAATATTTTCGCATCAGCTGCATGATGCAATATTTCCTGCGCGTATTTTTCCGAACCTCTTCCGGGAATGCCCAAATAGAGACCAGCAACATTTTCTCGGTAAATTTTATTGTAAAGCATAAAGATTGCTATACCAACTCCGCCGCCGGTTAGGTATATTTTTTTTCCGCTGACAGGCAAAGGGACTCCCAGCAAGCCGCGAACTTTTACAAAAGATCCGAGTTTTAGCCCCGACAGAAGCTCCGTCCCGTGCCCTTGCATTATATAGCAGACAGAGAGCTCTCCCCTGTCCATGTCAGCATCAACAACCGCAAAAGGACGTCCCAGAAGCGGCTCCAAACCGTCAGAAACATAGACCATAATACAGTTTCCCGGAACGGCTTTAGATGCTAACTCCGGGCACTTCACCGTCAGCCAGTAGATTTTATCACTTAGCTTCTCAGATCTTAAAACCTCACAGTGGTAATCCATTATGTTGCGGCAGGAACAGTTGGACATTATGAGACCTCCATCATTTATTGACTTGTTTTCACTATTTTTAAGCTTATATTTTACATCATGATACAGGGCTATTGGAGGTAATTTGTCATCCAACTTGAGGTATATAAATTTTTTAAGCATAAAAGCCTATGTTAGCTCAGCGCATTGTTATAAATATAGTATAATTCTATACAACAGGCAATAATGCGGAAGCCGGCTGCGGAAAAATCTGCAATAGTATGTCTGTGAAATAGCTAAATTAAAATTATTACAAACTACATCAGCAGAAAATGAGAGGAGAATGCACTAATGGCATATTCAGAACCTTACGACAAGCTTGACCCCAAAACACTTGATATTACCAGAGCTATGACAAGCCTCAGAGAAGAACTTGAGGCCGTTGATTTTTACAATCAGAGAGTTGCGACCGCCACCGACCCAGAGCTTAAGAGAATTATGGAACACAACAGAGACGAGGAGAAGGAGCATGCGGCGATGTTAATTGAGTGGGTACGCCGCAATATGGATAACTGGGATAAAGAACTTCACGACTATCTCTTCACATCAGCACCGCTCGGAGCCCATGAAGCTGCGGGCACCGAATCAGCAGCATCTGCCTCAGACCTTGGCATAGGCAAACTTTAATAGACCACACGAGAGGGGATTATTTTTATGGACATTCTTAAGAGATCACTTGCACCAATCGTACCGGCAGCATGGGAAGAAATAGACGAACAGGCTAAATCTGTTCTTAAATCAACATTGGCAGGACGCAAGGTTGTTGATGTCAAAGGTCCGATGGGCTGGAACTATGACGCCGTATCCGAAGGAACTCTGTCGCTTGTAGAAGAAACACCTGTTGAGGGAGTCAATTTCGGTGTGCGCGAAGTGCTGCCGCTAGTTGAAGCTAGAATACCATTTACAATGCCAATGTGGGATCTTGACGACATCAGCCGCGGCTGCAAAATCGTTGATTTTACTCCTGTACAGGAAGCCGCTCGCAAGGCTGCACTTTTTGAAGACACGGCTGTTTTCCAGGGACTTGAGGAAGCCGGAATTCTCGGTATGGAGCTTGAAGCCGACAATGAGCCAATAGAGATGCAGCTCGAAGATGAATCCATCATTGCCGCACTCGCTCAGGCAGTACAAACCATGAGCGCACGCAATGTCGAAGGTCCCTTCGCGCTCGTATGCAGCCTGCCGCTTTGGACAAAAATCCAGACATCATCAAAGGTTTACCCCCTGAAGAAGAGAGTCGAGTCTATCATCGGCGAGAAAATCATTCTTTCCAGCCAGTATGAGACATCAATGCTTGTTGCTCTCCGTGGCGGCGATAATGAACTTATAGTCGGACAAGACTTCTCCATCGGTTACCAGTCCCACACAAATACAGAAGTAAACTTCTATCTAACAGAAACCTTCACCTTCCGTGTTCAGGCACCGGAAGCCATTGTTCCTTTCAAAATAGCGTAAACAGAGTCTATTTATACACATCAAGGAGCTGTTCCTTAGGGAACAGCTCCTTTTATCTTTTTTGCAGCCAAAGAGAATCGAGGTCACACCAATTTAGACGCAGCCCGCTTTTCTGGCAGATGATTGGACGCATCAAATATCCCAAGACTTCTGCTTCCATCCTAGTAGGACATTTTTTAAGGTTTTTATCTTATTTTTTGTGATTACAAATACCTTGACACTTACTGCAAAGCTAACGCAAGAATTTGATATTATAAAGAACGATAATCTGGCGGGTCTTAGTAAGGTACAGCTTGCCCGAGCAGAAAAATAAAAGAGGGCTGCTTTCAGTAAGCGAGTAGACAGAAGAGCATGCGAATTATCTAATAATTTAAAAAACCGCCGTTTCAACCGAATTGTCGAAACGGCGGTTTTTTGTTTATGTTTATAGATTACTTGGCGTATTTAGCAGCTTCGCTCTTAAGGTACACCTGAGGTTCTGTCGGCAGTTTAAATAGCGGCAGGTAGCGGTCAAACCCTGTAAATGTAAGCACTAGCATGGAGACCACCGCTATCCAGGAGTAGTAGTTGTTAAAGATAATATCTCCGGCTGTAAGGTTTGCGGCAAGCGGATATACAGCTGCGCTGATACCAAGGAAGAATCCCATGTAGCAATGCCACGGAATCAGCTGTGAACCAACAACGCCCATCGCATCGGAGAAAGTGGCGTTGCGAAGTGCCAATGTGTACATGTCTTCCTCGCTGCCTACGACACTGCTCTCTGTCATGTTTTTAATGATCGGGCCAATGGTGACGATCTGTGCCATCTCGTCAGACATCGCCGCGTTGCCCATAAGACACAGGAGCGCGTTAGCAAACATTAAGTGGCGAACTTTATGTACCATTTTAAGAACAACAACAGCAATAGGATCAAAAGCCTGCATTTTTCTCATGACGCCACCAAAAGCTCCTACCCAAAGCATCATCGCGATAGACCAGCCTCCTGCGTCAGAGAAGCCCGTGAATACGAGATCGTTTAGGAACGAATCAACGCTGGTTACAGTACCGGCCATCAGCCCTAGAATCAGAGAAGATATTATGCCTGAACCTAGGCAGGTAAAGGTGCTGTAGCCCTTGATTGCCGTGCCGATAACAAGGATCAAAGGAATTACCATATATGCAGGCACGCCGGTTTTTACAAGTTCCAGCAAAGTAACGGCGGATGGACGTTCGTCGCCAAGCACTTTCCATACATCAGCCGGTATCTGTGATATAGCGTCAGCGGCACTTCCGGTTGTATTTGGAAGCCCCATTGAAACGCTTACAGCATAGAATACGGCTGCGGCACTTAAAAGACAAAGTAATGACCATGCTCCCTGGTGGCGCACTCTTTTAATAATTTCAACACCCTGAATTCCGGAGCTGACAATAGTTGTATCTGAAATTAGGCCGATATTGTCGCCAAAGCAGGAACCGCCGGCAATGGCGCCGATAGTGAGAGCAATGTTGCCGCCGACAATGTGATTCAGCCAGAGAAATATCGGCGCACAGGCCGCGAAAGTTCCCCATGAAGTACCGGTAGCGGCAGAAAGTACAGATGTAAGCAGCAGAGCTACCACAGCAACGGTTTTAGCGCTGAGACCGGCGGCAAGCGCCATGTTGATAACAGATGCTGCTACACCGGTACCCATGAAACATTCTGCTACTGCATAGGCGAGTTGAAGTATAAGAAAGACAATTAAGAAATGCTTAAGATTATCCAGAGCGGCATCAAGAAGCTGGTCAAATCTATAGTGGTCAGCAATCATAGCAACAAAAACAGAATAAAGAAAAGAAAGCGGAGCTGCGAGAAGAATATCCATTCCAGATAGCATGAGACCGGCTATTACGCATATAGGCGTAAGTTTAAACAAAGACTTCATCTTTAAAAATTCCCCCTCTTTGAAACATCTGCATAGACAACAAATAAACACTCTTGCAGAAAGAGCATTGAAGAAGAAAAAAGCTAACAGCAATCCTCTCACTGCGGACGACATACCGCTGCTATTCCATTGGCATCACCTCCTTGAGATTGGTTTTAATTAAAAAAACAAAAAATTAACATACATAAAACATAAAATATATAGTTGTAACTATAAATAAAAAGTAGGGCTTCATATTTTGAAGCCCTACTTTTATGAAATCAAACTTTACTTACTATACTTAGCTGCCTCGCTTTTCAAATATACTTTAGGTTCTTCAGGTAGTTTAAAGAGAGGGATAAAACGGTCAAGCCCGGTAAATGTAAGCGCCAACATGGAGAATACGGCTATCCAAGAATAGTAGTTGTGGAAGATGATATCGCTGGGAGAGAGGCTTGAAGCAAGAGGGTAAACGGCGGCGCTGATACCGAGGAAGAATCCCATGTAGCAGTGCCATGGAATCAACTGAGAACCGATTACGCCCATGGCGTCAGAGAAGGTGGCGTTGCGGAGGGCCAGTGTGTACATGTCTTCTTTGCTAGCTACGACGCTGTTCTCTGTCATGTTCTTGATAATAGGTCCTACCGTTACAATCTGAGCCATTTCGTCTGCCATAGCAGCGTTGCCGAGCATGCAGAGAATACCGTTAGCAAACATTAGATGACGAACTTTATGGACCATCTTCATTACCACTACTGCGATCGGGTCAAAAGCTTCCATCTTTCTCATAACTCCACCGAAAGCACCAACCCAAAGCATCATCGCGATAGACCATCCGCCGGCATCAGAGAAGCCTTTAAAAACAAGGTCGTTGAGGAAAGCATCCACGCTGGTTACTGTTCCGGCGGCAATCCCAAGTATCAGAGAAGAGATGATTCCCGAACCAAGGCACGTAAAGGTGCTGTAGCCTTTAATCGCTGTGCCGATAACGAGAAGAAGGGGGATAACCATGTAGACAGGAACTCCATCTTTAACTAGCTGCAGCAGAGTAACAGCAGATGGGCGCTCTTCTGATAATACCTTCCAAACATCGGAGGGAATTTTTGAAATAGCGTCAGCAGCGTTCCCTGTTGTATCAGGAAGTCCCATTGTCACACTAACCGCATAAAAAGCTACCGCACCCAAGGTCAGACAGAGCAAAGACCAAGCTCCCTGATGGCGGACTCTGTCAATTATGCTGACACCCTGAATACCTGAACTGACAATAGTTGTATCTGATATTAGTCCTATGTTGTCGCCAAAGCAGGAACCGCCGGCGATAGCACCGATAGTAAGAGCTATATTACCTCCGACAATGTGGTTAAGCCAGAGAAATATCGGTGCGCAAGCCGCAAAAGTACCCCATGAAGTACCTGTTGCTGTTGAAAGAACGGCAGTAAGAAGAAGAGCAACAACGGCCACTGTCTTCGCGCTAAGCCCAGCGGCAAGCGCCATGTTGATTACGGAAGCAGCAACGCCTGTACCCATAAAACATTCAGCGACAGCATATGCAAGCTGCAGAATGAGAAAAACAATCAAAAAATGTTTGAGGTTGTCAAGAGCAGCGTCAAGAAGCTGATCAAACTTATAGTGGTCAGCAATCATTGCCACAAAAACGGCATACATAAAAGAAATTGGGGCAGCAAGCAAAATATCCATACCAGAGAGCATCAAACCAGCAATTACGCATATAGGTGTAAGTTTAAAAAGAGCTTTCATATTAGAAAGTATCCCCCTCTCAAAATATCTGCCAGATATATCACAGATAACCCATTAAAAAGAGCAACAATAATCTGAGTGTGCTATATATCTTTTCTGTACCCTCAATCAACTTTTGCGCCGCATCACTTCCCCAATAAGTCAATAATAAAATACATCACATACACTGTATACATTAATTTGAATGTTTTGCATTATACGTATTTATCTATGAACTTGCAATAGCGTTATTGATAAATCATAAAAATTCTTTCCTGTATTTTAGCACAAACACAAAAGTTATCAGCAGAGGCAGCGCCGCATACCAGCCGGAGAACAGCAAAACAATAAACGTCAGGGCTGAGCTGGTATACCCGGCACATTTCCCTACTGATGTATCAAGCACTTTTGCGGCAGAGAACATCCCGATAGTGTATACCATTAAAAACGATGCGCTGGGCAAGCTTATAAGAGGACGCAAGTCCCAAGAAAACACACAGCTGGCACTGAGAATGATAATAAAAAGCGGGGTATAGCTTAACAGCGCAATATATGGTGTTTTAAATTTGGGGTGAAGCCGTCCAAAAATTGATGGGAGCGATCCATTTCTGGATTGTGAGTATATGAGCCTTGAAAAGCCGGCAGTATAAGTGTGAAGAGGACAGTAGCAGGCGATAAAACCAAGTACCGATACAAAAGCAGAGGCAGTACTGCCCCACTTTGCGGATACCAAGGTAATCATTGAAACATTGGGGTTTCCTAACTTGTAGACGCCGCTGCCAACGATGATTATCGCCGTAACCACATAGAGGATATTCACCACGGCAAAAGATGAAGCCAAACTTATTGGAATATCTCTTTCCGGATTTTCGAACTCTTCTGACACATGTCCAACCATCTCCCAGCCTAAAAAGGCAAAAAAGAGCAACGGCAGCGTTTTACCAACGGCTAAAGTACCATGTGGAAAGAACGGAGTAAATTGCATGGTATCAACCTGAGGAATTGCAGAAAGCACTACAAACAGCAAAATAAAAATTATCGAGCCCACGACAAAAATTTGCGTATTTCCTGATAGTTCTATGCCGCGGTAATTCAGAGCCGCGGCCGTAATCAATAACACTCCGGCGGCAACGTGCGTACCAATGGGGCCAAGTCCTAATAAGTCTGCTAGGTAATTAGCTCCCACTAGGGCTGTAAAAGGCATGCCAATGGGCATGGCAGTGAGTATTAAGAGCGTTACCAGCTGTCCGGCACGTACAGAAAAAGCCTGTTCCGCATAGGCTGCAATGCCTCCGGAATTAGGGTAACGCGAAGACATTGCACTCACAGCTATAACCATTGGCAATGACAGCAGTCCCATGATTATCCAGCTTAAAACAGATGAAGGGCCGGCTATTGAGGCGGCAATGGCTGGAAGCATAAGTATCCCTGAGAGATCGG
>CAZFWP010000038.1:0-17400 GCA_964522805.1 uncultured Synergistaceae bacterium
TGTCCATTTAATGTTTTGCAGTTTTAAAGGATATGAAGGTGTTTTTTCTTAATAATTGATGTTTTTAGACAAGCTACTGCGGTTTTTATATAGTTCGGCAGCCTTTCTGCTCCATTCAGCAGCACTGTTGGTCATTATTTCACTGCCTTGATATTCTTCGGCTTCCGATTTACTCATACGCGATAGAACCCATGCTTTCGCTAAATACTGTGCCGCGAGCCACTCTTTTCGGGCAATTGATTTTAAGAATATTTCCCCTTTGTTTAGAGCGGCGATGGCGTTGGATGTATTGCCTCGCTGAGCTTCAGCAATCGCTTTTAGGCTATAAAGCATAGAACCGCACCGCCCGCCTTGGCAGCTTTCAAACAGGCAGACGCCCGTGTCAACGTGATGGAAGAACAAATCCCAATCCCCCATGTAAAAGGCTAAATTCGCCGCATGTGTATGAAAATAGCTTCTTCCCCAATATAATCCCATTTTTTCCGCGGTTTCTATGCAGTCGGTCAAATATGTCAGCGACTGGTCGTATTCTCCACGCAACTGGTGTATCTCTGCTATGTAGCACTTAGCGACCAATGCTCCCAATGTGTATCTTTTACCGGTAATCTTCAGTGTTTCAAATTGCTTTACCGTGTGGTGAAATATTTTAAGAGCCCTGTCGTAATTGCCCTCTATAAAGCAGCTGATGCCGACAAATCTGACAGCGGTAGCGAGATATTGTGCCGCGTCAGCCTCCTTTGCCAGCTTAATCAGCTCTCTTGCTGCAGAAAGAAGTTTTTGACTATTGTCAGTCTGTATGTACATATATGCAGTGTGTTTTAGACAATGTATATTTGTGTCGATAAAATTGTATTCTTGCGATAGTCTGATCGCTCTGCTGATGTATACTTTTCCTATTTCATACTCGCCCCAGCTCATATAGTAGCTGCCGGCAAGTTCAAAACAGGAAGCCTCCAACTGCGCATATTCTCGCTGGCCGATGCCTTTTCGTAAGCTGATTTCTTCAAGTATTTCCAAGGCTCGCTTAATTTTTATTTCGCTGTCTTCTCTGGTGCTGAATGGAGAGGAGCACGACAATAGCACCAAATCCGGAACGATGGGAAAGATGTCGTGGTTGATGGTTATCTCAAATATCAGTTCGCTGATATATTGGCGCAGTTCTTTTACCCTTTGTCCTGATTTTACATAGTGGTGGCAAAGCATCGTGCTCAGCTTAGGGTTCCAACTCATTGCGGAGTAGTTTCTGCTCAAAACCTCCGCTACCTTTGCATGGAGCACCTCTCTTTTGGCTAGTGATACGGATTCATATACGCATGACCGGACTCTTTCGTGGATAATTTGCCATGTTACTCTGCCGCATTCAATTCCTTCTCGTATAAGGCATCTTGATATAAGTTCTTCTGCAGGCGGTGTGATTTCCGCAGTATCTTTACAAAGGACTTCGGCAATGTTCGCCGGTTCAGCCCCGATGGCGAACACAGAAATTACGGCAAGTATGTCTCTTTGAAGCTGGGAAAGGTCTCCGATTCTGCCCATAATTAGAGCTCCCAATCCCTTTGTGCAGTCTGATTCCGGGTTTTCGTTAATAGCGCGCAGCATTTCAAAAAGTAAAAGCGGTATGCCTTCGCTTTCACGAATAAAATATTCTTCTCCCTTTACGCTGATAGTTTCGTGTGGTAGTGAGTATTTACATATGCTGACAATTTCTTCTCTTCTCAGCGAGGTTAGCTGCAGCGGGACTACTTGCCACTTTTTTAGCGGTTTGATGTTTCTCAGCATATTAAGGGTGATTTTTGATGTTTCCGGTCTGCCGGACATAATTATATTCAGCTGTGCGTCGATCTCTTCCACAACAGAGGTTAAAAGTCGCAGTGATTGGCTGTCAAACCAGTGTATATCTTCAAAGACAATGATTATTTTTTTTCGTTCGGATATTTTTTTCAGTAAAGAACATATCATTCCGCTTATCAGCAGCGGGTTGCGTTCTGTTATCAAAGCGACATCTGCGTTGTAGTTGAGCCTTTTGTTTCTTAAAAACCCAGGAAATACCCCTGATAGGATAGATTGTGTGTTCCCTGGAACGAAAATATTATTTTCTTCCAGTACAGTACCTATTTGCATCATAATATTATTCCACGATGAGTAAGGGTATCCTCCGCCCAAAGTAAAAGTTTTTGATGTCAAAATAATATTGTCAGAAGAATTTATGATGGATATTACTTGGTTGATAATTGCTGTTTTGCCAATTCCTGCTTCTCCATATAGGAAGAATGCTTTGTTGTATTCTGGATCGTTTTTTACCGCATCAAGCATAAATGTGAGTTCACTGCTTCGGCACCAAAATTTGCCGGTTGTTTCGGTGTACGCAGCTTTTTCCGGCTCAGTGCATATAAATCTCTGAAAATAGCCCTTAGCCCTTTCTGACGGAGCAATGCCAAGTTCATTTTCTATCTTTGCGGCATAGTTCTTGTAAAGAACGATAGCTTTAGCTCGTTGTTCTGTTGTATTGTAGACATCCATCAATTCAAGCACGGAATTCTCATCGTAAGGTTCCATGCCAAGCAGCGTCTCTAAAGAAAGAGCGAGATTTTCCATGTCCCTAGAGTCGTAACATGCGGCTATTCTCTCTCTGATCCATAGTAGCAGCCTATTCTTTAAACTCTCTTTTGTTGAGGCTGCCCATTCGTCGAAATCGTCAGAGTTGGTGACATCAATGCCCTTTAGAATTTCTTCTGAAATGTTTTCGGGTATCGGCATTAGCGGGTCTCTTATCTTAGAATACTTATCAATGTCAAATGAAAAGTCGATGACTTCTATCTCTTTTCTGCTGCATTTCAAGTGGTTTTTTATGGCGTTGCGGATAACATAAATCGTGTTGCGAAGGTTCGCCGAAGCTTGCGCGGCGTCCTTATCTTTCCAAAAGACAGTTTTTAGCCGCTCTCTTGTGACAGGGCCGCATATTGCAGTGTAAAAGATTACCGCCTCCGCTTTTCTTAAAGAAAACCGTAGTTTTTTGCCATTCAGTTCGATGTAAGAATTACCTACAAGGTGTAGTTCCAGGTTCATAGCCTCTGTCCCCCTACGGTCGATTGCCATGTAAATTATACTCTACTCAGCCATAATAAATCACCATTATGTGCAAGTTCGTCAAAAATAAAAAAAGATGTTGCTTATAATCGAATTGGTTAACTATGGTCATTAGTTTGACGCTTGGTTGACTCTACTGCGCTAAACTGTCATATAGAAAATAAAGAATTTTTTGATTAATGGCAGTAAGGGGGGCTTTACTCTGGAAATAGAATTAAATGTAAATGGGAAAAAAATGAAAGGCCTTGTGGACGGGGAAACACGGCTGATAGATTTACTTCGGGAGCAATTTCACATCGTCAGTGTAAAAGAAGGCTGCGGGGCAGGTGAGTGCGGTGCCTGTACGGTGCTGCTGGACAAAGAGGCAGTATGTTCTTGTGTCGTGCCAGCTGTCCGTGTCGATGGACACGAGATTACCACAATTGAGGGGTTGCTGCAGAACGGGGAGCTTGATACGCTCCAAAAGGCGTTCTTAGATTGCGATGCTGTTCAGTGCGGATTTTGCACGCCTGGAATGATTCTCTCTGCAAAGGCTCTCTTACTTAAAAATCCTAACCCATCACGCGAAGAAATAAAGACAGCGCTTGCAGGAAATGTTTGCCGCTGCACCGGATATATTCCGATTGTCAACGCTGTTGAAGCCGCTGCCAAGCGTCTTAAGGGAGAGTAGCCATGTCTCTACTTTTTAGGCCTGAGTCACTGATGGAATTACATGAGCTTTTGTCGCGGCAAAATTGCGAAAAACACTTTCTTGCAGGCGGAACAGATTGGATCATTAAAAATCGCGGCAAAATATCTTCTGATGCGGCCGTAATTGATATTTCAAAGATTGGCGATTTTTATGGCATAGAGATTGTTGGCTCAGTGCTGCGTATCGGTTCAATGGAGACGATGAGCCGCATACATAGTAATCAAGCTATTCAAAAATACGCTGCTGCTCTTGCCGATGCCGCCTCAGTCATGGGTTCTGTGCAGATTAGAAACATGGCAACTATTGGCGGCAATGTCGCTAACGCCTCCTTTGCCGCAGATACACCTTGCGCTCTTGCCTCGCTGTGTGCCTCAGCTGTGGTCGCCTCGCGCCATGGCGAGCGCAGATTAGCTGTTGAGGAAATGAGCGAAGGTGCCAACAAAAACAAGCTAGTTGACGGAGAGTATATTAAATATTTTGAAATACCTCTCAGGGAGAGTTACTTTTCTTCCTTTAAAAAAATAGGCAGCAGAACGGCGGTAAGTATCGCGCGTCTTAATCTGGCGATTTCCGCCCGTTGTGACGGACATGTTTTTGCAGATGCCCGTGTTTATGCCGGTACTTTGGGCCACCCGGCAAGAGGGTGCGGAGCTGCGGAACTTTCCTTATGCAGTCCCGGTAGTTATCGCTGTGAGGCATTTAAAAAAGCTCTGGAAAATTTGGCGGAAGAGATGATTCCCGGAAGGTCAACGTTGCCTTATAAAAAAGCGGCCATAAAAGCCCTCGGTGAGGATACTCTCGCCGTGTTGGCTATGAGGGCGGGGGGAGGACTCTTATAAGATGACACTAGAGAATAAAGAGTGCGCAAATTACAAATATATCGGCAAAAACATTCCTCGTCAGGATGGGCCTGACAAAGTCACCGGTGAATACCGTTACCTCGCCGATGAGATACCGAGTGATGCTCTGGTAGGTGTACTGCTTCTCAGCCCGCACGCCAACGCTTTAGTAAGGTTGATAGACGTTTCACAAGCGCTGAAAGAAGAGGGGGTTGAAGTCCTTACTTATGTGGATGCGCCACAGGAAAAGTATAACAGCGGCGAATGGTTTCCCGGGCAGTGCGACCATCCGGATGAGACAGTTCTGACGGGTCACGCGCGTCATATCGGAGATCGTATCGCTCTGGTTCTGGCTGCGGACGAGTCAAAGGCGCGGAAAGCTCTTGCTCTGATAAAGGTCGAATATGAATTTCTTCCCGCTGTTACCGAACTTACCACGGCTGTCGCCTCTGCCGGATTGATACATGACGACGGCATTGCGGAATTTTGCGGCACGATGAAGTATGGTGATGCAGAAAAGGCTTTTGCTGAGGCGGCATATATCGAGCGAGATACTGTCTACACACCGAAAATACATCATGCCGCTATGGAGACTCACTGCGTCTTAGCCGCACCGCGTCCCAACGGTGTTGTGGAAGTGAAGACTCCATGTCAGATTCTTTTTGGTGTTCAGCACAATATTGCGCAGGTACTGAAGATACCGCTTTCCAAAGTAAGAGTTATTAAGGCAAATATGGGGGGAACTTTCGGCGGTAAGCAGGAAGTTGTGTTTGAAGTTCTTGCTGCGTGGGCGGCCATGAAATTGAAAAGAGCGGTCTTTATAAATACTAATAGAGAAGAGACTATGCTTGCCACTAGAACAAGAGCCGCCGCTCTCGGCACAGTGGAAACAGCGGTTGATAAAGATGGCCTGATTTTGGCAAGACGCTATAACATGCTGGTTGATGCCGGAGCCTACCTGAGCGGTTCAAAAAAGGTAATGATGGCGATGGCGAAAAAACTCCCGCGTCTCTATCGTATCCCTTCGCTTGAATACCGCGGTTCAGCTGTGAGGACGACGACAACGCCAGCCGGGGCGTGCAGAGGCTACGGCTCGCCGCAGATACACACCATAACGGAAATACACACTGATTTGCTTTGCTCTAGGAGAGGTTTTGACCCTGTCGAGTTTAGGCTCAAAAATCTCTTGACCGAGTTTGAAGAAGACCGATCGGGAGCTTCCAATATTGGTAAGGCTAGAATCATAGAATGCCTCGAAAAAGGGGTTAAAGCCTTTGGCTGGGAGGAGAGAAAAACCCCGCACCGAAACGGACGTTTCGTGACTGCCTCTGGGTTTGCCTGCTGCACCCACGGCAACGGATATTATAAAACTATTTATCACGATGTCAGCCACATGTCTTTGCGCATACTGGAGGATGGGTCTGCTATTTTAAGAACCGCGCTTCACGAACTGGGTAACGGCACAGTCACCGCAATGGCTCAGATTGTTGCCGAAGTTACCGGTATAGAGGTATCCCAAATAACCGTGACGGAGGGAGACACGCAGTTTTCTTCCTATGATTCGGGGTGCCAGGCGAGCCGTGTCATCTATGTATGCGGAGAATGCGCTAGGCTTGCTGCGGAGTCGGCTGTTGAGCTGCTTTGCGCCGAGGCAGCAAAACTTTACGACTCGCCGGTGCAGCTTAAAGATGGTGTCTTGCTCTGCCGCGGAGAAAAAATCGAAATGGCGTCTGCCGTGCGGGATATCCTTTGCAAAAACAGAGTATCGATAGACGTCCACATAGAGCATCGTCCGGAGATGAATCCCGCATCGTTTGGGGCACATTTCGCAGAAGTTACTGTAGATACTTTGACCGGCCTTGTCAAAATCAACAAATATCTCGCTGTCCACGATATCGGTCAAGCGATAAACCGCAGTTTTGTCAAGGGACAGATATATGGCGGCGTACAAATGGGAATAGGCATGGCTTTGACAGAAGAGCTGGCTTTTGACAGCAAAGGTGGAGTCAACGCGAGAAATTTTGATAAGTACCACATGGTTAACGCTCCAGACATGCCGGAAGTAGAAATTATGCTGATAGAAGACGGTGAACCTGGGGGGCCCTTCGGAGCCAAAAGCATCGGTGAAATCTCGACTGTACCTGTGTCAGCCGCAATTGTCAACGCCGTTAACCGTGCTCTTGGAACTTCAATGACGGAGCTGCCTCTGACACCGGCTAAAATTACCGCCGCCTGCGGTGTAGGTTTTTAAGAGTTTAATTACTCTTATTAATATAGTCCCAACTGCACTAATTATTTTTATTTTAAGGAGGAAGCAAATGTGGACAGTTTACAGAAGAAATCTGCTCCAGAGGTTAAAAATGGCATAAGGTGGGAAGTTTTTCTCCCTGCGTATCTTGTAATAGCGGCAGCCGCAGCTGTTGGTATTTTTAACAAAGAGGCACTAACAAAAGCCAGTAATATGTTCTTCTTCTGGTCCCTTGACAGCTTCGGGTGGCTTTTTCAGCTCTCAATAATGGCCAGTTTCGTCCTGGTGGCGGTGGTCACTTTCACAAAACTGGGTAATATGAGAATCGGCGGAAAAGACGCCAAACCGAAGTATAGTTTTTGGACATGGTTTGCGATGACCCTTACAGGTGGTATTGCCACCGGTATTGTCACCTGGGGCGTCAATGAACCGCTTATCTACTATGGAAATGTATGGGGAGAGCTAAATCAGCTTGGGATTACCCCAAATACGCATGGAGCGGCTATTTTCGCCATGGCCAGAAGCTTTTATAACTGGACCTTTGTCCCTTATGCTATTTACGCTATGTGCGGACTACTGGTTTCATACACCTATTATCATAAAAAAGAGAGCCTTACTGTGACTGCGACATTAAAGCCGCTCTTTGGCAACCGCGTAACCGCACCGGGATATTCGGCGGTAATTGACACGCTTTCTATGCTGGCTCTCACTATCGGTCTCGCCACCGGTCTTACAATGTGCATTACTTTGACAATGTCGGGACTTAAGGGCGGATACGGTGTCACAGAGAGCTTGCCGCTCTTCATCGGCATTGGCGCTCTGATTATCTTCGCCTTTACTTTTTCATCATATCTGGGTATGGATAAAGGTCTTAAAATCATCGGCAACCTTAACGCTTGGTTCTACTATGGCCTGCTTATTCTGCTTCTTGTTACCGGCCCGACAATATTCATCCTCCGACTCGGCACCGCCGGAATCGCAGAATGGATGCATAACTTCTGGCTATGGGGACTTGACCCGATAGATATTGGCGGAGAGGCGCTGACACGCTCTTGGACGCTGTTTGACTTTGCCTTCTGGGTGGGATTTGCTCCGGTCACCGGTATCTTCTTGGCACTGCTCTCTTATGGAAGAACTATCCGTGAGTACATGGTTGTTAACTGGATTCTTCCTTCGGTGTTCGGTATCATCTGGTTCTCAATTTGGGGTGGGAGCGCAATACACATGCAGATGACAGGGGCGGCGGACCTTGTGGGAGCTCTTAATAGCGGCGGTGCTATCATGGCACTTTGGGCCTTTTTGAAAAATTTACCCTTCGGATTGGGCGTTGTGGTTATCCCCATTAACATTATTGTTATTTTGGCGTCATTTATCACCTGTGCTGACGCGACGCTAACCAATATCGGCTCGATGTGCGTCAGAAATGTTCCCATCGGTACCGAGCCACCGGCAAGCATTAAAGTACTGTGGGGCGTTTCTGTTGGTGTCCTAGCCATTATCATGGCAGCCTTTGGAGGCGGAGCGCAAGGGGTTGACGGTGTTAAAGCCCTTGCCGCTGCTGCGGGGTTTGTGGTGCTGTTTATCTTTGTTGTGCAGGTAATCGCATTTATTAAGGTCTTTTTCATAGACAAAATCGTTGAATAATTGAGAGAAGATAGGTAAATTCAAACATCAATATCATTCGCCAGGGGGAAAATATTTTTCCCTCTGGTCTTATGAAAAGCATGGAGGCTCAAGATGACAATCCTTCTTACAGGCAATGACTTGACCTTGGACAAACTTTGGTCGATAGCGGTTGATAATGCGGAAGTGGAAATAGCCGCAGAAGCTGATGCTAGGTTAGAGGCGTCACGCAAACTTGTTTATGAATTGGTTGACGACGATGTTCCTGTTTACGGATTCAACACCGGAGTGGGTTGGAACAAAGACCATAAAATAGCTAAAGAATTTTTTGAAGACTTTAACCGTAAACTTATTTACTCACACACGCTGGGAATAGCTCCTGAGGCCTCTGAGAGAGAAGTCAGAGCTATGATGGCTATTCGTCTGAACTGCCTGTTGCAGGGCTACACCGGTATACAGCCTGCTGTGGCTCGCCGTTACGCCGATTTTCTTAACCTGAAAATCCACCCCGTCGTCCCGGAAAGAGGATCTATAGGTGAGGGAGACATCACTGAACTCTCGCACATAGGCTTGGCGATGGTGGGAGAAGGGGAGGTCATCTGTAATGGAACAAGAATGACCTCTGCTCAAGCGCACGAAAAAACGGGCATCACGCCTGTGGTTCTCGGTCCTAAAGACGGATTGGCGATTGTAAGCAGCAGTGCTTTTTCTGCCGGGCAGGGAGCGTTGGTTCTGAAGGAACTCAAGGACCTCGCCGATATGGGTGACGTAATCTACGGACTTTCCCTTGAGGGGCTGAACGGCAATACATCTCCCCTTGATCCTTCGGGGCTAGCTCCACGCAAACTTGAGGGACAGCAGATCAGTGCCGCCAATACACGCAGGCAGATAGATGGAAGCTTCATATACCAGCCTGACGAGGACAAACCTGTCCAGGATCCTCTCTGCTACAGGAGCGGAGCCTATGTCAACGGCTCTTTGCGCGAGGCTATCGAATACGCGGAAAAGTATCTTTTGATTCAAATGAATAGTACCGATGACAACCCATGTGTATTGGTTGATGAGCGCCGCATGATTTCTGTGTCAAATTTTGAAACGACATCGCTTGCTACCGCGTTTGAGCTGCTCTCTATCGTCCTCTGCCATGTCTCTAAGATGTCCTGCTACAGAATGATAAAACTTGCCAACCCTGTTCTCACTAAGCTGCCCCGTTTCCTCAGCCATGACGGAGGGGAATCTCATTGTTTCGGCGCTTTCCAGAAAACATTCACCTTGATGGATACTGAGATACGCCTTTTGGCAAACCCATGCTCTCCAGACTTTATGGCGGTTGCGGGAGCTATTGAAGACCACGCCAACAACACGCCTTTAGCGGTACAGAAACTCAGAAAAGCTGTTGATAATATGAAATATATCTATGGAATGGAAATGATTCATTCCTGTCAGGCGGTGAGGCTTAGAAAGCGCGCCTGCGATGTGAGACTTGGCAAGGGAACGTCAAAGGCGTTTGAAGAATTCTGCAAAGTGGTGCCTCTTTATGAAAACGACCGTCCCATATCGCCCGACATTCAGAAAGCCTATGAATTCATAAAGAGTGGCATATTGCTGAAAATTATGGTGTAAAAGATATTGTTGTTTGGGGCATAACAGCACTTTAAAGGCAATTATCACGCCGATCTTACACAAAACAAATAACGTGCCTATTTCGCAATCTTATTTGTTAAAATGCGAAATAGGCATGTTTTGCTGCGATACAAAGAAAAATATATGTGTATGCCTTATGCTTTATCCAAGCCATTTGCGCTTTTTTCCTGAAAATTAAATAGCCTCTCCTGGTCACTCTGCGCAAATCAGCTGGGCATATGCGGCAAAAAGGCACTTTACTCTATATAATATCACCTAAAGAAATGGTATTTTATTGAGAGAGCGGTGTTGTTAGTGAAGAAATATTTTTTGATTGCAGCGGTTCTGATCGTAGCCCTTTTTGTTTCAGCAGTAGCGGATGCGTTTGAGACATCGACAGAGCGCAATAAGTCAGGCGCATATCCCGAAATGGCGAAGAGCGAGTTCTGGATAGCAAGGACCCCAAATGCCGCCAAATTGGTGATGCAAAGCGGTGAGATCACCTCCTTTTCAGAAAATATCACCAAAAAAGAGGGCACCTTTTGCCAGGATGTCCTCACATATCCGGAAATTATTTCTAAAGATGTTTTGCTGAAAAATATTGCAGCTTACAGTTTTCCCAAAGGTAAAAGATATAACGGCAATAAACTTGTTTCCGCTGAGTACTATGTGCAGCTCGCCAAAAAACTTAATTTAGACGAGATACAGGAACTTAATATAGCCAAATATGGCTATATTGTAAAAAATACAGCGCTGCGCGCGTTTCCCACGGATGATGTCTCCTACACTGACCCAGGAGATACCGAGTTTGATATGAATATGGAAAGCACTGTCAAAATTTGGGATGAGGTTTTAATACTTCATGCGTCAACGGACAAAAACTGGCTCTTTGTCATTACTAAAAATTGCAGCGGCTGGGCTAGAGCCGCACACGTTGCTGTGGCGGACAGAAAGACTCTTGCAGCGTATAGAAAGAAACCATTTGTCGTTATCACCGGTAATAGAGTTATCCCAGATGTAAATCATCTGGCACCGCAGAATGGACGGCCGGAGCTGATGATGGGAACACAATTGCCATTAACGGAAGGGGCGGCAGTTATAGACGGTGTTTCCACCGAGTACGCCTATGTAGTGTCGCTGCCCATGAGGAACGAAGACGGAACTTTCAGCGAAACAGCGATCCGTTTGCCTTTTAATGCGGATATTTCTATCGGTTATCTGCCCTACACTAAAGAAAACGTTATAAAGCAGGCATTTAAAGTCCTCGGCGAAAGATATGGCTGGGGAGGCATGTGGAACGCCCGTGACTGCAGCAGCTTTATTGCTGATGTGTATCAGACGTTCGGTATTCTCCTGCCCAGAAACTCATCTGCTCAAGCAAAAGCTGGTTCTGTGACATACGATACCTCTGAAATGATTGATGGCGAAAAATTAGTTCTGTTGCAGCAACAGCCTGCCGGCACAATTATTTATTTCCGTGGGCACGTGATGATGTACCTTGGCAGCGTTAGGGGAGTTCCCTATGTTATACACGATTCTTACAGCTATGGAGAGTCTGGCAAAGGCGGCAGCGACGGCAGAATGACAGTTAACTGTGTGGTTGTTTCTGACCTTAATGTAACCCGAAAAGATGGTTCAACTTTTTTAAGTAATATAAAAACATTGGTGCAGATAAAATAGATTTTGATGATGAAACATCATCTAAAAAAATATAAAAATAAACCTAATTCTTATTTTTATATTTTTTATTAAAGATTTTTGAATAAACAGTAAATATAAAATGTGTGAATTTTAATATTTTAAAAATAATCTATGTCCATTTTGTGACTTCTAATTTACATAAAACCCATCTTTGATTTTATATAATATTGATAAATTAATCTAATATTTTATTTTAAAATGTTTTGTTTTTGGGGAAATATTGATATACTAGTTAAAGTATCTATATCAATACTTGGAGGGATCACAAATGATCACATTTCTTGCGGCGCTTGCTATGCTTATAGTAGGCTATCTGGTTTACGGGGCATATGTTGATAATCTGTTCGGTCCAGACGATAGACAGACTCCGGCTATTGCTCATCCCGATGGAGTGGACTTTGTACCGATGCCCGTTTGGAAGGTCTTTTTAATTCAAGTTCTTAATATCGCAGGTCTTGGTCCTATCTTCGGAGCTCTCTTAGGTGCTCTCTGGGGACCCGTGGTTTATTTCTGGATTGTCCTTGGTACTATTTTTGCAGGAAGTGTCCATGACTACTTCTCAGGAATGCTATCGGAACGCCATGAAGGCGCGAGTATTTCAGAGATCGTCGGTATTTATCTCGGCCCGACCATGAAAACGGTAATGAGAATATTTTCCGTTGTGCTTCTTGTTCTTGTTGGAACAACATTCTCAACCGGGCCTGCAGGTCTTCTGGCTCTTCTTACTCCAGAAGCTCTTGATGCCAGATTTTGGCTTGTGGTTATCCTTGTATACTACTTCTTAGCGACATTGCTGCCGATAGACAAGATTATCGGCAAATTCTACCCCATATTTGGTATTGCACTTATTGTTATGTGTCTTGGTGTCGGAGGCGGCCTCATCGTTGAAGGATATGAAATGCCTGAAATGTGGAACAGTTTCTCCAACCTGCATCCTAATTCTCTGCCTATTTGGCCGCTAATGTTTATCACCGTTGCCTGCGGGGCTATTTCCGGATTCCACGCTACTCAGTCTCCGATGATGGCTCGCTGCATTACCAGTGAGAGACTGGGACGTAAGGTCTTTTACGGAGCCATGGTAGCTGAAGGCATCATCGCCCTAATATGGGCGGCTGCCGGCGTTAGCGTTTATGACGGTACTGCCGGACTGCTTCTTGCCACCAAGGGCGGTCTTTCCACTTTGGTCTACAATATTTGCACTACTCTCTTGGGTTCAGTCGGTGGCGTGCTGGCCATGGTCGGTGTTATTGCCTGCCCGATTACCTCTGGAGATACCGCATTCCGTTCCGCAAGACTTACTATTGCCGACTGGTTTAAAATAGACCAGAAGCCCAATGGCAAGCGTCTGATGCTCTCCATTCCACTTCTCCTTTGTGGGGCCGCACTCTCGCAGATGAACTTTGCCGTTGTCTGGCGTTACTTCTCATGGTCAAACCAGACCCTTGCCATGATGGCTCTTTGGGCTGCAGCTGTCTATCTTGCGCAGAGAAAAATCAATTTCTGGGTTGCCGCTATTCCGGCAACGTTTATGTCTGCTGTTTCATGCACCTATATCCTTGTAGCAGGCGAAGGCTTCGGACCTTTTATAGCGCGTATGCTCAGCGGCGGTACTCTGCCTGAGGGGGCGAATACGATAATGATAGCTTCTTCTGTGGCTTATCCTGTGGGAATTATATTTGCTGCGCTCTGCTTTGGAACATTCTATTACAAGTCTGTCTACAAAAGAGTATAAAATTGACTTTGAGGATTTAAGGCAAAATAAAAAGAATGGCCGCCTATGGCGGTCATTCTTTTTATGCGCAAGGTTTTAATCGGCAAAGTCATCAGCATGACATTGGAATCTTAATCCATCAGGCAGGGGAGAGTTTTTTTTGTTGCGCTGAGAGCTGAATTCAGAGTGCGGCGACCATTTTTTTTCTTCGTGCGGCGGAGAAAAGAGCAGTGCCGGTTTCATAATTGACGAGGAGCTTTCCCTATTTATTGAATCAATTGCTCTGGCGGCTGCGGCTTTTCTAACGTCATTTTCCGCAAATAAAGATGTTTGTATGCCGCACGATGTTTCGTGCAGGTCTGATAGGATTACGCCGCATTTTTTGTAATCATATCCACAGATAAAAATCTCCTCAAGTGCTCTCTTGGCTGCTTGCATGAAGGCTGTATCAAGAAACTGAGGGTCACTGAAATAAATATCGCGACTGTTTGAGTAGTAGTTTTCGGTGTCAAAGCGACTTGTGGAGATAAAAACACTAATCTTGCCGGCCGCCTGAGCGGATTTACGCAGCTGTCTAGCTGCTGATACAGCGAAGCAAAGCAAAGGATCCAGTACCTCTTCCATAGTTTTGAGCGCTGTACCGAAAGAGCGTGACACCATGACAGATTTAGGCGGTTTCCTATCCGAGACAATAGAATATGCTGAGTGTCCCCGCAGCTCCCAGGCACAGTACATGATGTTGACACCAAAATTGTTTTTGAGCCACGCATCGTCTTTTTTTACAAAATCAGCAGCACTGCGGACTCTGTACAGTGCAAGCTTATTGCAGGTTTGACGGCCAAGGCCCCACACATCGCCGCAGCTAAACAGTGACATAAAGGTCATATCGCTGTAGCGTCTTCTACTGATCCAAAATACACCGTCGATGTCTTTATCTTTTTTCGCGTATTCCGTAGCTAATTTTGCCAGTGTCTTTGTCGGCGCTATCCCAATAGAAACAGGAATTCTGCATTTAAGCCAAATATCACGCCTCATTTGCATACAATAAGACTCGGGATCCTTAATATTGTGAATCGCGAGGTTGAAGAAAGATTCGTCAATGGAATACATTTCTGTGGCGTCAGAATAGAGCTTAATTCTATTCATAACTTCTGCTGATACCTGTTGGTAGAGTGTCATATTTGTCGAACGCACGGCTACGCCGTTGTACGCAAGAACGTTTTTTATTTTAAAGTATGGTTCTCCCATTTTGACGCCCATCTTTTTTACTTCATTGGAGCGTGATATTACGCAGCCATCGTTGCAGGACAAGACTACAACAGGTCTATTATCAAGAGAATTGTCTGCGCGCCGTTCGCATGATACAAAGAAGTTGTTACAGTCGGCGAGCCCAAATGCCCTTTCACTAAGGTTATTTAATGACATGAGGTTATCAACTCCAGATATATGTAAATGTTTTATTACATATAATTTGTATCATTTCAGTATACATTTGTCAACTATAAATATGCTGTGTCTATGCTATGTTATAATTGCCACAATACTTAAGAGTGTCATTTATAGTCGTTGCCATTGCTTGTCGATAGAACAGCAGGCGTATTTATTCGCCTAATATATAGAGAAAGTCGGGTTCATCTTGGAACTAAATTCAATAAAAAGGCTCTTTATCGCAGAAAAACCTTCTCTCGCCAGAGCTATAGCTCTAGCGCTTCCTGCACAGAAAAAAACAAGAACACCTTTAGCCATAATAGCCGGTGACGATGTCGTTTGCTGGGCTGCCGGTCATATCATCACACCGCTCCAGCCCGATGAGTATGGTCCGCAATACCGTAGCTGGGAAAACACTCAGCTGCCGATAGTGCCGTCTGAATGGAGAGTTAAACCAAACGGCCACACCCATGATTTGCTGGATAATATCGGTGCGTTGCTGCAAAAAGCAGAGACCGTTGTTCATGCCGGTGACGCTGACCGTGAGGGGCAGCTGCTGGTTGACGAAATCCTGGATTACTTTTCTTACCGAGGTAGAACAATGAGGCTGCTTGTAACAGATATGAACACCGATGCCATCTGCAAATCCATTGAGTCAATGAAACCAAACGAAGCGTATAAAAACGTTTTCATCTCTGCGCTTTGCAGACAGAGAGCGGACTGGCTTTTCGGAAACAACCTCACGAGACTCTATTCTATTACCACCAATAGAGCCTGGGGAGAGAAGATTACTGTCGGCCGAGTGCAAACCCCAACACTGGCCTTGGTGGTGAAGCGGGATTTGGATATTGAAGATTTCGCTAAACATCCATTTTACGAAGTGAAAGTTGAGATGGATATTAAGGGGAATAAATTCCTGGCAACTTGGAAACCGCGGGAAGATCAGCGAGGTCTTGACGATAAGGGGCGAATTATCGACGCGGCTGTTATTGAAGAACTTAAAGGAAAAATAGAGGGCCATAGCGGCCAAGTCTCAAAGGCGGAAAAGAAACGCAGCCAGAGCCAGCCGCCAATGCCTCACTCTCTGCCGACTTTGCAAATTGAAGCATCAAAACAGTATGGTATCTCTCCGGCACAGACACTTGAAATAGTTCAAGCGTTATACGAAGCGAAGCTGGTGACATATCCGCGTTCGGACTGCCAATATCTGCCGGAGACTCTTTATGAGGACAGGGCGCGGACGATTGCCTGCATACCCAAGATGGTGGCGGACTTGGCTGAGTTTGCCGCGGCGGCTGATATGGATATCAAAACGAAGGCATGGAATACGGAAAAGGTTGAAGAACACCATGCTATTGTCCCTACTGGGTCTGCTGGAGGGTTATCGCAAGAAGGAACGATGATCTACGAGTTGATTGCCAGAAGATATTTGGCTCAGTTTTTCCCCCCGCAGGAGCACGATGAAGCTCTGATTGAGGTGGAGGTAGAAGGAGAGCTGTTTCGTGTTCGTTCCAAAAGGTGCGTCTCTATTGGCTGGAAGGTTTTATACAAAAACACCAAAGAGGATAAAAACGAAGATGAAGATGGCGAAAGCATAAGGAGTAAACTTCCCGATGCGGAGGAAGGAGAGCCTGTCATTGCGGGAGCTTTTGCTGTTGAGGAAAAAAAGACCTCTCCTCCGGAAAAATTTACTGAGGCCACTCTGATTGAAGCGATGAATAACATTCATCGCTTTGTCGAAGATCCGGAGATAAAAGCAGCGCTCAAAGAGACCTCAGGAATAGGTACGGCCGCTACGCAAGCCAATATTATCGAACTGCTCAAAGACAGAGAATATATAAAGCTCTCACGGAAAAGGATAGTTTCCACCCCAAAGGGCAGAGCACTCATCAGCAGTGTCGGCAATGAACTCAGCAAACCCGATACCACTGCTGTATGGGAGATGCGCTTAAAAGATATCGAACATGGCACGGAAGATGCGTCAAAATTTATCGAATCTTTGATAAGCCAGGTGCGGCAGACAGTAAAAAAGAGAATGAGCGAGCACCCGATATACATTGTCCGCAAAGATGCCGCGCAGAATGAGACTAGGTATAAATGTCCGCAAAAAGAGTGTGAGGGAAGACTGTTCCTGCACAATGGACAGTACGGTAAGTTTTGGAAGTGTCACACCTGCGGACTGTCTCTGTCCGATGAAGAAGGACGCATACCCAAAGTTGCAGAATGTCCCATGTGCGGCGGAGTGGCAGCCCGCATTGACGGGCGTAATGGATATTTCTGGGGTTGCCGCAACCCAAAGTGTAAAAAAACTTTCAAAGATGATAATGGCGAATTAAAGAAATAGTCTGTCAATAAGAGAGAACTCATTGCGGAGAGTATTTAAGCGTAAGGCAACGATTCTTTGTCTCTCGCTCATGTCATACCCTTGCCCTGTTTGTGTAGCGATTAT
>CAZFWP010000039.1:0-6530 GCA_964522805.1 uncultured Synergistaceae bacterium
TCTACACAGGCGAAGACACTCTTTCCCTACACACGCTCTTCCGATCTTATATACTGCCCAAGAACTTCCATTTTTGATCCTACGATGCTTGTCAGATAGGAGGCGAGGAACTCCGGTCCGTAGTTTGCCTTGAGCCAGGCAGTACGGTAGCTTATCAAGGCATAGGCGGCACTGTGTGACTTATTAAAGCCATAGCCGGCGAACTTTTCGATAATGTCAAAGATGTTCCCGGCGGTTTTGGCTTCGACTCCATTTTTGACAGAGCCTTCTACAAACTTGAGCCGCTGTTCTGCCATTACCTCTACTTTTTTCTTACCCATAGCTCGGCGCAGCAAGTCTGCTTCACCAAGAGTAAAGCCTGCGAGTTGAGAAGCACTCTGCATAACCTGCTCCTGATAGAGAATAACTCCATAAGTTTCTTTCATCGAAGCTTCTAGTTTGGGGTGCAGGTAGTGAACCGGCTCCTCTTTATGCTTACACTTAACATATTGGTCCGCCATGCCGCTTTCCAGCGGGCCTGGACGGTAGAGAGCAACAAGTGCTATTAAATCTTCAAAACAGTCAGGCATCATCCTTCTGACAAGAGCAGTCATACCGGCGGATTCCAGCTGGAACACTCCCAGCGTCTCACCTCGTTGCAGCATTTCGTATGTTTTTATGTCGTCCATGGGAATTTCATTTAGATCTATCGTGCCCTTGCCATTCGCTTCAATATTTGTCAGTGCTCCTTCAAGGACGGAAAGGGTTCTCAGTCCAAGAAAATCCATCTTCACCAGTCCCAGCTTTTCAACCGGTTCCATGGAATACTGTGTCACAATTTGACTTTCTCCAAATTTACGGATAGGCACCATCTCCGCAAGCGGTTTAGGCGTTATAACAACTCCGGCAGCATGCTGCGAACAGTGGCGTGATAAACCTTCTATTTTTTGGGCAATGTCCAAAAGTTTTTTTACCTGCGCATTGCTCTTATAAAGAGCATTGAGGTCGGGAACAGCTTCGATCGCTTCCGGTATGGATTTAATCCCCGATTTTATAGAGTCCGGTATTAATTTTGTAACCTGTTTAACATCAGAAACAGGCATACCAAGCGCGCGCCCTACATCTGCAATCGCACCTTTGGTTTTCATGCAGCCAAAGGTGATAATCTGCGCCACTTTATCACTGCCATACTTTTCAACTATATAGGCAATCAATTCATCACGCCTCTTATCAGAGACGTCTGTATCAATATCGGGCATACTTATGCGTTCAGGGTTAAGAAAACGTTCAAAAAGCAAATTATAGCGGATAGGATCAAGATCCGTTATACCGAGCGACCATGCCACCAGCGAACCTGCCGCAGAGCCTCTTCCTGGGCCGATAGGTATGCCGCGTGATTTAGCGGCAATGATAATATCAGCGACAATGCAGAAGTAGCCAGGGAATTCCATCTTCTCAATAATGCCCAGCTCATATTCAAGCCGCTCCAAATAATCTTGCGGCGGCTCCTCTGTCTTGAGTCGCTTTCTCAGCCCATCTCCGGCAAGGCGTCTAAGGTGTGTTTCCAAAGTCTCTCCTTCTGGAAGCGGAAATTCGGGAAGGTAATATCTGTCTTTTTTTAACTCAACATTGCATCTATCAGCTATAAGCTGGGTGTTTATCAGAGACTCCGGCAATTCAGCGCCAAAGATACTCCACATTTCCTCAGGAGAGCGGAAATAATAGTCGTCTCCCGTGAATCGGTATCTATTGGGCGTGTCAACAGTATTGCCTGTTTGGACGCATAATAGAATATCATGCCACGAAGCATCGCTGCGCTTCATGTAATGAGCGTCATTTGTGGCAATGAGAGAGAAACTAGCTTTCTTTGCAATATCAACCAGATTTTTGTTGACAATTGCCTGTTCAGGAATGCTATTATGCTGAATTTCTAGATAAAAATTATCTTTGCCTAATATATCGCGGTAAAGTTCTGCTCTTGATGTAGCTCCCTCAATATCACCTTTTATGATCATGTTGGGGATTTCCCCTCCAAGACAAGCAGAGGCCCCAATAAGTCCCTTACTGTATTTGGCGAGAAGTTCGTGGTCGATTCTCGGTTTGTAATAGAAACCATCTGTGCTGGCGGTTGATACTAGGCGCACAAGATTATGGTAGCCTTCTTGGTTCTCCGCTAACAATATAAGATGGTAGGAACTTTTACTGTCTCTGCATGTATAGCCGTTGGGCTCAACATAGACCTCACAGCCAAGCACAGGTTTAACATCTGCGGCTCGGCACTTTGTATAAAACTCATAGCATCCGTACATGACACCATGGTCCGTCAACGCAACAGAATTCATCCCCATCTCTTTGGCAGTTGAGGCTAGATCACAGCATCTATTGGCACCGTCCAGCAAGCTGTATTCACTATGAACGTGGAGATGCACAAAAGGTTTATTATCCATTATGTTCACAACTTTCTTCATCTTCATCACTAAATCCGGCTTCATGAATGTATAAAATTTCCGCACCCATCAATTTAAGCATTCTGCCGGAAATGTCAGCTGCAGGTAGAGCCGCTAACGCCTCCTCTGTTTTTTTGTCTTCTTCCATTGTAGCAGAATTAAAAGCGACAGCTTGCGTAGGCGTAATCTGCATAGGCATCGGCACGGTAGATTCTTTTTGCGGTTGTTTATTTAAGGACGTTTCGTCGCCGCCTATATTCCAGAGCTTTTTTATAGCATCAGAAAGAATTTGCTTGTTTTGCGGCATTGAAAGCACAAGCTCCGATAGGGAGTCTGCGGTAGTTTCTGTTTTCCATCCTTCGTCGGTTCTAATAAGCCTGGCGTTTAAAAGAGCCGCTCCTATTAAGAGGTTTTTTGTCTCCAAGGCCGTGACGAGATCCGCATAATCAGAAGTGCCAAGCTCTGCGGACAACCGAGAGGTGTCAAAATTCGCCTTTGACGGCGCCGCCGCAGAGATCATATTTTTGATAATATCAGGAACAACTGCCGCCACATCGGGGTCGGGACTGTTTTTGACAGAGGCAAAATCGGCGGTACGTTGCGTTTCTGTTGCTTTTGCGGCTGCAGGCGAAATAGCTTCACCGCTTACACATATCACCGGTTCGGTGGTT
The DNA here is from genome assembly GCA_964522805.1 of uncultured Synergistaceae bacterium. Taxonomy (GTDB): domain Bacteria; phylum Synergistota; class Synergistia; order Synergistales; family Synergistaceae; genus CAZBYL01. Next base: position 3,098 of record CAZFWP010000039.1, read on the forward strand.
TTAGGTTTTAATAAAGGCTGAGGCGCCGTTGTATAAAAAGGCTGAGGCTTCAATTCGTAATTTACGGATGCTCCCTCGATAACACCTGTAAGTTCAAGCATTATTAGTCCGGCAAAGACCTCAATCCTCATACCATATCTTGTCCTGGGAAGCAGTGAGTTGCAGAAGAGGCAGACTGATCTTAGCTGCTGAGCCGTCCAAAATGAGGACTCTCTTTGCAGGAAGATTCTGCCTGAGTCAGATAACTCAAGCGCCTCCAACCCTTTATCCTTCCAAAGGCTGTAGATCCATAGATCCCGGAAGATAGCAAACAACGATTCACAAAAACGCTCCGGAGACATCCCCGAAGCAAGCATTTTATTTAACTCCACGGCCGATACGGCCGGCTCTTTATGGAGACTTTCCGTCCATTTTTCAAGCTCTGTCCTATTGCTGCCGCCGGTTAAGTCTTTGACACTCTCCAGTGTCAGATTGCCGCGTCCAAGTGCCACAGCTTGTTCCGTCAGGGATAGGGAGTCTCTTAAAGCTCCGTCTGCTTGCCGAGCAAGCTCCCAAACAGCTTCATCCTCAAAACTGATATTTTCCTTTTCGCAGACATATTTAATACGCGATATCATATCAGCAATAGAAATGCGATGAAAAGGAATGTGCTGACAGCGAGAGCGTATCGTGACAGGGACTTTATGCGGTTCTGTTGTTGCAAGTAAAAAGATGACATTTGCCGGGGGTTCTTCAAGTGTCTTAAGCAGAGCGTTGAACGCTGGCTCCGTGAGCATATGAACTTCGTCTATTATATATACTTTGTAGGGCGCGCTAAGCGGCTTAAGATTCACATGTGACTTTAAATCGCGAATCTCACCTATTCCTCTATTGGAAGCACCATCTATCTCTATAACATCCAAATGTTCGCCAAGCGCGATGCCGATACAGCTGGAACACTCTCCGCATGACTCGTAGTCAGAAGAGAGATTCTGACAGTTAAGGCTCTTCGCCACAAGCCTAGCTGCGGAAGTTTTTCCGCAGCCTCTGGGGCCGGAAAAAAGATACGCATGCCCAAGTTTATTTTCTTTTAGCGATTCTTGTAAAACGCTGACAGCCGCACTTTGACCTACCATGTCGGAAAAAGTCTGCGGACGATACTTACGATAAAGTGAAATATACATGAAAGCCCTCCCATGTTCCCCCTACATTTTACAGTAAATAATCAATCTTGAGCCGATATAAAATTATTTGAAATAGTCAGTCAGAGGATTTCCCCTGCGGGCCTTATTGAGGGCATCATTAATCCTATTACGGATTTCCGCCAATGTCGGCATAGAAGGCAGAAGGTCAGCAGCAGAGAGAACTTCTCTGCCGCGTATCATTAGCACATCGCCGCCATTGACGCGGCTAACCTGTAAGTCATAAGGCGCCAGCTCAAGTTCTAAGCGGTCGGTAAGTCTCGCAGCAAGTTTCTCCAGTAATACCGATGACGCAGGGTCGTCTTTCAGTGATATTAAAGAGGCTCCGTCTACGGTCAGACGCACATCTCCGGAAACATGAACCGTATCTATTTTAAGACTCTGAACAACATCTTTTCTCTGCACTTCAAGTCCCTTGCTCTTCATATATTTTAGCGCCGCCTCAACGCGATCTTCTGTTTCAGGGTGCGTTTGAAAAATACCGGGGTCAACATAGGCGTGTTTTAATTTTTCAATCCTAAGCCTCTCCATCATCGTAAGCATTGCCGCAGGGTTGTAGCCGGCTTTATAGAGAGCATCGATCCCCCTGGCATCAGCCTCTTTTTCCAAGTCAATACTGTAAGAATTCATCATAGCGGTCTGAAGTGCGCTGGAAAGCAGCATCGCCGCTGCACCGCCGCCTTGAGTTGCGGCGATAATCCCAGCGATAGTCAGAAAGCTAAGACGGTTGTTTCTGGCGGACTGCACAATGCCATGAGCTCTGTCCGCATGTACAAACTCATGAGCCATGACAGCGGCGATTTCCGCTTCGCTCTTCAGAAAAGCTAGCATTCCTGTGGTAAAGTATGTCCTGCCGCCGGGAAGCGAAAAGGCATTGGGCTCTTTTAATTCTATTATTTTAACGTCATATTCAAGATTTCGCTGCATGTGGGGCGTAAGTTTGGAGGCAATCATCGCCAGCCTTGCTTCCTGTGCTGGATCCAGAACTCTGGGATATTGTTTTTCCACTTCTGCTGCGACCTTTGTACCTATTTTAATTTCACGCTTAATTGTCTTTGTTGTGGGAGTGGGTGAAGCGTCCGCGCAAGCAGAGAGTGCGGAAATAAAGATCATCAATGCCGTACAAAAGGCAACAGTTATTTTATTTTTCATCAACATCACCTCCATGCATAATAATACTATCTGATACCAATGAAACAAGGGTCATATTACGGTCAAAAAAAAGAGGAGACCCCAAAGGGCCTCCTCTTACAGTTGTTATGGTAATTGTTAGGCAATAAAGGACTTTACGTCTTCGATGCTCTTAGGCTCTGAGGTCTTTACAATTTCACCATTCTTAAGCTCCACGAGCACGGGGAGTGATGCCAAGCCAAGCTTCTCAACCATTCTTGAGTTACGGTAACCGTCTACGAAAGCGAGCTTTTTGCCTGCTTCTTTGGCAAAGGCTTCGGCCTCAACCTGAAGTGTAACCTGAGCCTGGTCAATGCTGGAGGTGAGAAGCGCAAATACATGCTCGGGCTCCATGAGCACGGAACGAAGGTGAAGCTGCTCTGTGATGTATGAGTATGCTGCCATTGAAGCGATTGCTCCGTCTCCGGCTGCAGTTACAACCTGACGCAGGAATTTATCACGGATGTCACCTGCGGCGAAGATGCCCTCTACTGAGGTCTCCATCTTTTCATTTGTATCGATCCAACCGCCTCTTGTCTGCCTGACAACAGATCCAGCCTCGCCAAGGTAGGCTACATTGGGTTCTGTCCCAACAAAGACAAATACACCAGCCACAGGAAGGTCTGATTTTTCGCCTGTTTTGACGTTTTTGAGGACAAGTTTCTCTACAAGCCCATCGCCTTCAATCGACTCGACAACACTGTTCCATACCGGCTCGATCTTAGGATTGGCAAGTGCCTGCTCAATGGCAAGCCTGTCAGCTCTGAACTCGTCACGTCTATGAATGATGTAAACTTTCTTGGCAAAACGTGTAAGGTATCCGGCTTCTTCAACGGCAACGTTGCCGCCGCCAACAACGGCAATTGTTTCATCTTCGAAGAAAGCTCCGTCGCAAACAGCACAGTAGCTTACGCCGGCTCCGGTCTTCTCAGCTTCCCCGGGGCAGCCCAATTTGCGGAAGCTTGCACCTGTAGCAAGGATAATGGCTTCAGCCTCGATCTCGCCTTTGTCTGTTACAACAATTTTGCTGCCACTTTTGATTTCTATTGATTTTACTGTGCAGTCTCTAAATTCTGTGTTGA
>CAZFWP010000039.1:6630-16863 GCA_964522805.1 uncultured Synergistaceae bacterium
CTGCCATATTAAATGACGCAATATCCCGTCATAATCATAAATTTTGTCCCTCAGACTAAAATTATCCCCCACAATATTAAGCAGTTGACTAGACTGTAAATCGCCCCCGGTTTCCACCGCAAAATAACCGCCGCATTTCAAAAAATATGGCGCAGCTGATATCAATTTGCGATAAACGTCGAGCCCGTCCTGACCGCCGTCCAAGGCTTCATGCGGTTCATAATCCTTTACATCATCCATAAGAAAAGGGATTTCTCCTGATGGTATGTATGGTGGATTGGCAATAATATAATCCAAAGAGCGGGCCTCTATGGCGCAAGTAATTGGTTCTGGGTTGCACATTAAGCAGAAGCGTTCTTCAAGATTATACGCGGCACTATTTATTTGTGCCCATTCTAACGCAGCTTCACTGGAATCAACACCGTAAGCTGTGCAGTTCGTATTTTCAAGCAGAGCTGTAATTCCTAAGCAGCCGCTGCCGGTGCACCAATCAGCAAACTTCTCAGCGTTAGGAGCCAACCTTAGCACTGCTTCAACAAGCAGTTCCGTTTCCGGTCTCGGGATTAATGTGCCCGCCCCGACCTTAAATACTCTTCCATAAAATTCAGCCTCACCTAAGATATACGAAAGCGGCTCTCTTTTAACACGTTCCGCAGTCATATGAAAAATCCCCTCGCTTTGATCAGGGGATAGTTCATCGTCATATTTTGTTATAAGTAAAGCCTTGTTTATTTCAAGGATGTTCGAAATAATAAGGTCTGTAACATAGGCAGGTCTTTCGATTCCGGAATCAGAAAGTTGTTTTATGCAAACCTTTCTAATATATCCGACATTCATAAGCAGCCACTAAACAGATAGCATCTTTAACTTTTCAGCCTGATCAGCCTCAGAGAGAGCTCTGATTAATTCATAAATATCTCCGTCCAAAATCTGGTCCAACTTATATAGTGTAAGGTTAATACGATGGTCTGACAAACGGTTCTGTGGGAAGTTATATGTTCTGATTCGCTCAGACCTATCTCCCGTTCCTACCTGTCCTTTGCGTTCTGCCGCCATCTCGGCGTTTTGTTTCTGCAGCTGTGCGTCATAAAGCTTAGTGCGTAAAAACTGCATCGCTTTAGCTCTATTTTTGATTTGAGAACGTTCGTCCTGACAAGTGACGACTATTCCTGTCGGCAGATGGGTGATTCTTACCGCAGAGTCAGTCATATTTACGTGCTGACCGCCTGCACCGCTCGCCCGGTATGTGTCTATTTTAAGATCTTCTGTTCTGATTTCGACATCCACATCTTCAGCTTCCGGAAGGACAGCCACTGTAGCAGTAGAGGTGTGAATTCTGCCGCTGGCTTCAGTTTCAGGCACACGCTGAACACGATGCACACCGCTTTCAAACTTCAAAGAACTAAAAGCACCGATACCATCTACGCGAAAGACAATTTCTTTATACCCGCCGATTCCTGTCTCATTACTGGAAATGATTTCTGTCCGCCAATGCTCGCGTTCCGCAAAACGAGTGTACATACGAAACAAATTAGCAGCAAACAACGCCGCCTCTTCTCCTCCGGCTCCGCCCCGAATTTCTATCATGACGCTCTTGTCGTCATTAATATCCTTGGGAAGAAGCAAAATTTGAATTTGGTGTTCCAAGTCAAGTTTTTGCTCCTCCAAAGAAGAATATTCTTCCTTGGCGAGTTCCTTCATCTCAGCGTCTTCCCCGTTCATCATTTCCTTGGCGTCCTCTATGCCTTTAAGCACATTTTCATATTGCATAAAGGCATCTACAATCGGGGTCAAATCTACATGTTTTTTGCCAAGAGACTGCATCTCACGCGGATCGTTAGCAACTTCCGGATCCGCCATGCGAGCTTCTATTTCTTTATAACTGGCTTCAATTTCCCTTAATTTCTGCATTAGCTCCATTTAATTACACCACCTGTGATATCTGAGTTTCTTTTTCCGGATTAAGAGCCAAATCCAAAGCGGCAAGGGCAACTTCTATTTGGTCATTTGAGGGTTCTCTGGTTGTTAAATATTGCAGCGAAAGCGCCGGCATTATGCAGATTCTGCCCCAGCTTTCAGAATTTGATGCCGCTCTGATGAATTCATACGACAGACCAATAACGAAAGGCAAAAGCACAACTCGGCTGCCGATTCTCCAAATAACAGAACCGCCGCCTATTCCTGAGAAAATAATTATGCTCACAAATATTACCACAAGCAAAAAAGAAGTGCCGCAGCGTCTGTGTATGCGAGAATAAAGTGAAACAGATTCAGGTGTCAGCTCCGCATTGTGTTCATAAGCGTTGATTGTTTTGTGTTCTGCGCCATGATAGGCGAATACACGGCGAATGTCCTTCCACATGCCTATTACAGCCACATAGCCGATAAATATTATGCCTCTCATGATACCCTCGGCGGTGTTCTTCCAAATATGCGAAAGTCCCATGAGAGATGTCAGATATTCAGAGACAAACATTGGCAGTGCGACAAAAAGACCAACAACAGCAAGCAAAGCTACCGCTATGGAGGCTATCATTTCCAGCGGGGTAATTTTGTCATCTTCGCCAAGGCTGATTTCAGCAGAGAGAGAAAGTGCTCTCATGCCTATTTTCATCATCTCCACCATCGTAGCAAAGCCGCGGATTATCCACCATTTCCATATTCCGTGCTTGAGCCAATCCGACCCCAACCAAGCTTTAAGCCAGATCTTTCCGCCTGGTTCACGAACGGCAAGTCCCCAATGTTCGGGGCCTTTCATCAAAACTCCTTCTATTACGGCTTGGCCACCAACAGGTATACGTTTTTCAGTAATGTTCATAAATGAGGCCACAAGCACCTGCATCACCCATAATATTTTCATTCTGAAAGCATCGTCTCCATATCGGTGTAGGGAACGCCACAAGAATGAGCCTCCGTACACTCCCCTCTTGTCACGCAAGAAGGGCCGGCCAAAGCGAAAATGTCAGGCTCAGCTGCACGGACGAGGGTCAACATTTTTCTAGCGAGCTCGCGTATTTCCCACTGCGCTCTTTTGCAAAGCCTGAGAGTGAAAAAGTGGTGCAGCTCCCTCGCGTTCATAGTTACCACAATTCTGGTTTCGGCTCCGTGTGGCAGAATAAAGCGCGCGTCTTCTTTATCGACGCCTAAAGAGACCAGCTTTTCATATGTATTCCACGAAGAATTTATCTGTTCATTAAAGAGCTTTAAGGCTTCTTCATTTTTCAAAATAGACGGGGGAACAATACAAGATTGTTCTTTCATAGAAACATATCTCTGGCTTTGCTGCGAGTAACTGGCCATTCTGTGGCGCACAAGCTGGTGCGTCGCTACACGGCTAAGCCCATCGACCGCAAATGTAAAAGAGACATGCTCAAATGGAGAAAGATGCCCGGATTCATTCAGCATCTTTAGAAACCTAGAAATCTTACCCCGGTCAAGCCCTTCTAGAATATCAGCGGCACCGGAAGCGCTGTAGCAAATTTTCGCTGCCGCGGCAACTACCTTAGACGCCTCCGGCGTACTGGCGATAAGTTTAACTGTTATTGCCATTAAGATACCTCCTCAGGGCATTTATATATTTTCTGATAACATATTAAAAGAAAAAAGAGGGGAGCTTGCTAGCTCCCCTCTGCGGATAAAAGCTATTCTGCTGTGGCTTCGACGTTCTTCTGTCCGTAGTCAACGCCGGCATACTTCTGACGGAACTTCTCAAGGCGTCCGGCTTCAATTACGCGGCCCTTTTTGCCGGTGTAGAACGGATGGCAGGCGTTGCATATTGAAACTCTCATGTCTCCTGTTGTTGACCTGGTTTCAAATGTATTGCCGCAGGAGCATGTAACCTTGCATGTCTCATATTTCGGATGAATGTCTTTCTTCAATGTATTGCACCTCCAGATGTACTTGTACGTCTAACATACAGCAACACATTATATTGCAGGTCGCTGAAAGACGCAAGGATTTTTTGTGAACTTATGGCAATTACTTTACCATACGCATATATTTTATCTTAATTTTGTAGAATGTACAGGTAATATCACATAGCACTTAATGAGTATCCCCTTTTAGCCTCGGCCCTTACCGGCACTGAAAGGACATTGACACTTTCCATTGTTTCAATCAGTCTTTTTTCCGCAAGAGCAGCATCTTCTTCACGGCACTCACAGACAATTGAATCATGTATTTGTAAAATTATCTTCGCTTCCGCAAATTCATCCCTAATTACCTTTGAGAATCTCACCAGAGCTATTTTTGCAATGTCGGAAGCTGAACTTTGGATCGGCGTATTAACAGCTACTCTGTCCAGAGGGTTGTTCCCCCTGCCTTCAACTGTTGTGACTTCATTTAGCGGCCTTATCCTGCCAAATATTGATTTAGTATATCCTGCAGCTTTGGCCTCTTTTACGCTGGTGCTGAGGTAGGATCTGACACTCGGCAGAGCGCTGAAGTATCTTTCAACCATTGCCGCAGCCTGAGGACGTGATATTCCCAGCCTTTGAGCCAACCCATGAGCGCTCATGCCGTAAAGAAGCCCGAAGTTCACCACTTTGGCGAACCGGCGCTGCTCACTGCTGATGTCTTCCGCTGGAAGCCCGAAAACCCACGATGCAGTCTCAAGGTGGACATCTCTTCCCTCGTTAAATGCGTCAATGAGTTTTTTTTCTCCGCAAAGATGTGCAAGAACTCTCAGTTCTATTTGTGAATAATCGGCGGCAACAAATATTTTACCCATTGCCGGCACAAAGCAATCTCTGAATCTTACAGCCCACTCACCGAATACCGGCATATTCTGTACATTGGGATCGCGGCTGGCAAGGCGTCCCGTACCTGTACTCAGGTGATCAAAAGTGGAATGTATAGAACCATCACCTTCATTAGCCAATTTTATAAACGGTTCAACAAAACCGGAAAGGATTTTTGACTGTTCTCTATACTCGATAAGTTTTGAAGGCACATCTCCAAGGGGTGCAGGAAGACGGGCAAGCTCTTCAAGAACACTCATGTCCGTGGAAAAGCCTGTGGCAGTTTTTTTGAGAGGAGGAAGTTTCAACTGTTCAAAAAGCAACCAACCAACTTGTTTTGGGGAATTCAAATTAATTTTTTCACCCGCCATATTCGAGACACTTTTTTCTGTGAGCGATATTTTTTCCTGTAAATCTTCTTCAAGATCAGCCAGTTTGCTCTTATCAGCACGGAAGCCCTCTTTTTCTAAAAGTGCCAAAACCGGGCATAAAGGCATATCAATATCTTTGATGATATTTACAAGACCCTTAGAAAGAATCTCCTCGTAAAAAGAGTCCCAAAGAGGCATAAGAGAACATGCGAGGCATTCATCTTCAGGCAAAGGCATCTCCAGCGTTTTTGCAATCGCACTGCCTCCCCTGTCAGGGTGAAGGACGTAGTGCGCTATCTCAACATCATGAATACGTTCGGCGCTCGGAAGATCAACTGCGTATCTAGCCAATAAAGATCTGTAGCCATAGACAGTAAGAGTTCCAAATGTTATCCATTTATTAAACATCGAGATCTCAGACTCATCCTCAATGTGCAAAAGCGCTGTTCTTTTTTCCCTGTCAGCGAGGACAAATTCACCGTTGGCAGCGGAGCCCTTTTTAACCATAGCCAATTCATTCGCCTTTAAAACTTCAGCTAGGGCGACTGGGGTAAAATTATTAGCGGCGGAAATTTCATCCGCATAGGACAGTGGTAAGTCAGCTCTTGTCTCTTCTAGCTTTAAGTAATCCGACGATGCTGAAAATCTCTGCATCAATTTTTTTAGTCCCAAGCGCCGACACAAGTCAAAAAGCGCAGCGCAATCAGGTGGAGACATTTTAATGCTCTCAATAGGCACACTATCCGTAGGCTGAGGAATGACGAGATCACGACTGCTGAAGGCGAGATCGTAACCCGCTTCAAGCTTTGCTCTGCGCCCTTTGGCAATATCATCAAGGTTTTTATAAATTTCTTCAAGTTTTCCGTACTTAACAATCAAATCTTTAGCGCCCTTTTCTCCAATACCAGGAACACCGGGAATATTGTCCACGGCATCACCTATCAGGGCAAGGTAATCAGCCATCAGCTCCGGTGTAAAACCATATTCTTCAGTAAAAAACTGTTCATCATAAGAGCGGAATTCAGACACGCCCTTTGTAGGTCTCATTACCGATATTCCTTCGCCGATAACCTGAAAGAGGTCTTTGTCTGCGGAAAGTATCGTTACATTCCAGCCGCCAGCTGCCGCTGTTTTGGCGGTTGATACAATATAGTCGTCCGCTTCTATACCGGAACGGATAAAAACAGGCACTCCCATAGCCCCGCATATATCGATTATTATCGGCAGCTGCCTCTTAAACGATTCCGGCGTAGGCTTGCGCCCCTGCTTATATTCTTTAAACATATCATGGCGTCTTGTCGGTCCCTTTGGATCAAAGAACATCGCCACGTTTTCAATTTCCATATCGTCAATGCACTTCATCAGCATGTTTGTAAATCCAACAATGGCATTAGTCGGAGTTCCATCTGCGGCAGTCAAAGTTTCCGGCAGCGCGTAAAACCCCCTAAAAGCCAAACCGTGCCCATCAATCAGCAGCATTTTCTTATCCATTTACACCATTCCTCTATTTTAACAATTCAATATCTTTTACCTAATCGGTTGCGTTTAATCAAGTGCTGATACTGACGCACTGCGAATATTACGCTATAATTAGAAAATTGCAGATAACCGCGTTTAATTTTCACAAAGACAATCGGATTATATTATAGCCTACTGGAGGTATAAAAATGACAGATAAAGTACGTGTAAGATTTGCTCCGAGCCCTACAGGCTCTCTCCACATCGGAGGAGCTCATACCGCTCTTTTTAATTGGCTTTGGGCAAGACACATGGGCGGCACTTTTGTGTTGCGTATAGAAGACACCGACAGAGAGCGCTCCACCGCCGCGTACGAACAGACAATTATGGACGGCATGAGATGGATGGGACTGGACTGGGACGAAGGACCGGACAAGGGAGGAGACTTTGGTCCATACAGACAATCGGAGCGTATGGATTCATATAAAAAATATGCCGATCAGCTAATTAATTCAGGCCAGGCTTACGAACAGGACGGAGCAGTATTTTTCAAAGTTCCAACCGGCAAAGAATTAATATTTGATGATGCCGTTTACGGACACATCGAGGTAATGAGCGAGAAAGCCAGCGTCAACCAAGACGGTTCAATAAAAGACATCGTCATCATGAAACGTGACGGTATGCCTACATACAATTACGCTGTTGTCATTGATGACCACACAATGAATATCAATACGGTCATCAGGGGTGAAGACCATATTATTAACACCCCGAAACAGCTGCTTATCTATGATGCATTAGGATTTTCCGCTCCAACTTTTGCGCATCTGCCAATGATTCTAGGCAAAGATAAGAAAAAACTTTCCAAAAGAGATGGTGCCACAAGCGTTTTTGAGTACAACGACCTTGGATACCTCCCGGACGGTGTATTCAATTTCTTAGCTCTGCTGGGCTGGTCTCCCAGAAATGGGCAGGAAATTTTTAACAGAGATGAGGCAGTGGAACTATTCGACTTGAGCAATGTAACAAAAAAAGCGGCTGTCCTGGATATCGATAAGCTAAACCACATCAACCAGGAACAAATGAAACTAATGCCGCCAGCAAAACTGCTGGAGGTAATACGCCCATTCTGGAAGCAAAGGGGACTTGATTTAACAGGATTGACCGATGAATACCTCGCATCTTCCCTACTCGCAATGGGCGGCAGAGGACAGACAACTATTCAGCTTGCTGAATACAGTGACTACTTCATCACTTTTGAGGCAGTCAAAGAGCGCTATGATGCCTCTGAAATCAAAGAAGAGCGCCGGCCTGTTCTAAAGAAATTTTATGGGGAACTTCTTAAATCAGAAAATTGGCGCTCAGCTGCAATGGAGGCTTTCACAAAAGACTGGGTCACCGCTAATGACAGCAGTATGAAAGAGACGGCGACACCTCTGCGTTGGGCTCTGACCGGACGCAAAGTCAGCCCAGGGGTATTTGAGGTGGCAGAACAGCTAGGGCGCGATGAGTGTCGCAAAAGGCTTGAATATTATAACCTGGTTGATTAGCAGCTGCTTTTAAAATACTCGCCTAAAATATAAAAAAATGGAAGCCCCTGCAGGGGCTTCCATTTTAATTTATCCTATGTTTATCTAAGCTTTTTTCTGCTCTTTTCCCCATGAGTCCTTCAGTGAGACAGTAAGGTTAAATATCGGTTTTTGCGCTGTTGATTCTGTATCCGCACAGAAATATCCGTGACGGAGAAACTGGAATTTATCCAAAGGTTCGGCCTTGGCAAGAGAGGGTTCGACAAGGGCGTTTTCTATCACTATATGGGAATTGGGATTCAAATAATCTTTATAATCTTTTCCCTCTTCCATATCCCCCATATTACGAAGAGTGAAAAGATGCCCGTAGATATTCACCTTAGAAGAAACAGCATCGCCCTCCCACGCCCAGTGCAGAGTACCTTTAATCTTACGTCCATCAGGGGCGTCTCCGCCTCTGCTATCCATATCAACTATGCAACGAAGTTCAGTAACCTCGCCGTTTTCATCTTTAATGACATCTTTACACTTAATGATATAGGCATATTTGAGACGCACCTCTTTATCTGGTGCAAGACGGAAAAAGCCCTTAACCGGCTCTTCCATGAAGTCGTCTCTTTCTATATAAACAGTTTTGCCCATTCTGACAGTACGGCATCCAGCTTCCGCATCTTCAGGGTTATTTTCAGCAGGAAGTTCATCAACAAAATTGTCGGGCCAGTTTTCTAGCACAACCTTCAACGGGCGAAGCACAGCCATTCCTCGTACAGCCGTTTTGTTAAGCTCTTCTCTTAGGCAATGGTGCAAAAGCTCGACTTCCACCATGCTGTCAGCTTTGGCGACGCCTATCTCTTTGCAGAAGCGTCTGATGGAAGACGGTGTATAGCCCCTCCGTCTAAAACCGCATATTGTCGGCATTCTTGGGTCATCCCATCCGGAGACAATCCCCAGAGAGACAAGCTCCAATAACTTTCTCTTGCTCATAACAGTATAAGTGATATTCAGACGTGCAAACTCGTACTGATGAGGTGTGTGAGGCGTGCTGACATTCGCAATGAACCAGTCATACAAAGGACGATGGTCTTGGAATTCCAACGTGCAGATGGAATGCGTTACACCCTCTATCGCATCTTCAAATCCATGAGCGAAATCATACATAGGGTAAACGCACCACTTCGAACCGGTCCGATGGTGTTCACGCTTGAGGATACGATATATAATCGGGTCTCTCAAATTAAGGTTATTACTCGCCATATCTATTTTAGCGCGAAGAACACAGCTGCCTTCTTCAAACTCACCGTTTGTCATCTTTGAAAAAAGTTCAAGGTTTTCTTCCGGAGTGCGCTCGCGATAGGGGGAGTCAACTCCGGGTTTTGTAAGAGTGCCCCTGTTTAAGCGTATTTCTTCGGCGTCTTGGTCATCCACATAAGCCTTTCCGGCTGCGATCAATTCAAGCGCCCATTTGTAAAACTGGTCAAAATAGTCTGATGCATAACAGAGATTTTCCCATTCAAAACCAAGCCATTTGACATCATTTTCTATTGAGCGGACATATTCCGTCTCTTCTTTTGCTGGGTTGGTATCATCAAAGCGCAAATTGCACTTACCGCCAAACTGCTCTGCCAAACCAAAATTCAGGCATATAGACTTTGCGTGCCCAATATGCAGATATCCGTTTGGTTCCGGCGGGAACCTAGTTACAATTGACTTTACTGCGCCGCCGTCAATATCTTTTGTTATAATTTCTTCAAGAAAATTTAAGCTCTTTGTCTCTCCAGCCATTCCATGCGAACCCCCATATTTAATAAACTATCTTATTTTTCTCTACCTAACTTATGTATTCTAACATGCAGAACACGCAAGAGAACATTACCTTTTGATATTATGCAAAATCAATAGGCGGCATTCTCTGCTGAGACAACCATAATTCCTATCAGAATCATAGACGATGCCGCAGCCGTAAGTATCCACACGATCTTATCAGAGAGAACAGGTGGTTAATAATCTGTCAATTTATCATACAGCTTCCAGCACAACGGAACAACAGTTACCCTCATAATAATAGCCGTAAACCAAAAACTCACAAAAAGAGCTATCTGCGACAACCATGGCACAGATTTGACAGCAGGTCCGGCA
>CAZFWP010000040.1:0-1102 GCA_964522805.1 uncultured Synergistaceae bacterium
CAACATGCCGAAAGTCTTTAACGCAGCGTCAGCGCGCGGCTGTTTCCATGGGTTTGAGATGCCCGACCAAACGCCTGTTTTTAACTTGTCAAAATTTTTTAACGCAACGTTTGCGCCCGGCTATTCCCTTGAGCTTGGAATTCTTGACGCAACGTCTATCTCAACGAGTGGAATGATTTTGACGTTGCGTTGTTTTTTGCCTTTTGTGGATTTGAGGGGCTGTTTGCTCATGGTTTTGCCGTGATTTTGAGAAATAGGTATTTTTTTACGTTGAGATGTTTATATATAGGTCTTTCTACGGTGCGTGCTTAGTAATGTGGATTTTATAATCATTGTAATTTGGAGGTGGTGCAATGGGCAAAAAAGCCATTTTCGCGGCGGCGTTCATTGGCGCTCTGGTTGTTTTGGGTGCGGGGGCGGCGATGAATTTGGAACCTACGGCTGTTTCTGCGGCAAGCAACAAGGTTGATGCGGACGAGTTTCTTTTCATTAATAATTCTGATAAGGGCATCGTCGGTATTTATGTTTCTAAGTCGGGAGCGGATAAGTGGAGCAAAAATCTTCTCGACAGTGATGAAAGGCCTTTGAAGAAGGGTATGAGTACAGATCTTGATCGGCCGAATTTTTACGGCAACTGCGATTTTAAGATAGTCTATAAAGATTCAAAAGAGAAGATTTGGCTCAATGTCCCGCTTCGCGATATTAAACACATTACCCATAACAGTATCGGTGAGTGTGAATACCGCCGTCCCAAATCAGAAAGTACTTGATAAGTTTTAACGACCCTCCGTTGGAGGGTCATTTTTTTTGCCCTTTTTTGATTTTTTGGGGCATTTATCTGGATATGTGGATAAAAAATGTGTATAAAGAAATTGACTTTTACTGATGTTATAAATGGTTATCTTCGCCAAGGCTGGTGCTGTTTGCCAAGATAAGCCTCTCTGGGAGTTTTGGGTGCTGTTTTTATACCGTTATGGACTTTGGTAAAAATAATGGAAAATCAAGCCCGCCGCTCTCACAGCAAGGGTTGGGGCAGTATGTGGCGTTTTTAGCCGGTTGTCTTTTGTGTGCGTTTTTTTCTTTTGTCTGCCGCTGCGGGGGG
>CAZFWP010000040.1:1202-16431 GCA_964522805.1 uncultured Synergistaceae bacterium
TTTTTTGGCTTGGTGCGTTTAGGCTGCGGTGCAGCGCGTTTTGGCTGCGCTGTGCCGTGCGGCGGTGATTTTTAGTGCTGCTTGCTGCTTGATTTGCTGTAGGGGCGTTTAGCCGCTAATTTTTCTCACGGTCATCAGCAGTTCGGTTTCCGTTGGTTCGTAAAAGTAGAAATCAACCTCTCTTGTTTCATTTGAAAATGTGTAGGTGTAGCGATAGTGACGGTGTTCTTTCATCTCTTCGAGCACGGTCTTGATTTTCGCCTTTTCGAAGAATTCTTTCATCTCTTCAGCAGGCAGATATTTTTGCCCTATTTCTTGGGTAATATTATCAAAGTTGCCGACATGGGGGATGCCGAGGTTGTTTTCGCCGTCGCTGGCGTATATCTCGTATTCGTTGTTTTCGGGGTAGATGATGCAGATGTATTCAAAGATGTAGGATACTGCCAGCTCCAATAGCTTTTCTAAGCGCAGTTTTGCCAGCTCTTCACGGTGTTCGCTGTCAACTTCTCTTGCCATGATTATCAGCTGGATGTCATCATTGCCTTTGCTGCTGATGAAGGCGGCATCAGAGCGTATCCAGCGGTATTTGCCGTCATCGCCGAGCTCTCTGCCTTTGAAGCAGACACTTTGTTCTCCGCGCTCATAGGCTTTCAGCAGGCTTTCGCGGGAAAATTTGCCGAGGAAGGCTTTTCTGTCTTCGCGGTGGTATGTTTCCGCCCCGCTGTTAATTATTTCATCAAAGTCCCCGCCTTTGAGGCAGCTTTGGGAGGCAAAGCCGCTGCTTTGCATGATGTAGTAGCTGTTTTGGCTGATATTTGCTGAGAATATCAACGGGAAGAATGAGGAGAGCGCATATAGCAGGCGGTTGAGTTCCGCTCTGTCAAAGGTGTCGGCGTATTGCAGCGACAGTTCGCCGTGGCCCGTGTGTTTGTAGGAGGCCAGTTCCATTTGCGGCGTGTAGAAGGCATAGTCGTTTTTGCCGTTGCGTTTGGTGTGGTAGAGGGCTTTGTCGGCTTTTTTGTATAGTTCGTCAAAGGTTTCTCTGCCTGTTATCGAGGTGACGATGCCGATGCTGCCGTGTACAGCAATATCAGAGTTTTCACCAATGCGCAGCGCCGCAAATTTGCGGATGAGTTCGGTCATTTGACTGCTGAGTTTGCTGCCGCCGACAGCGCCGTCAATGAAGACCATGAATTCGTCTCCGCCAATGCGGCCGATTATGTCCGTGGAGCAGAAGTGCGATGACAATACACGGGCAAATCCTTTGATGGCTATGTCTCCCTGGGCGTGTCCCAAGTTGTCGTTGATGTTTTTGAGGTCGTCCAAGTCGGCAACGATGATGGCGCAGGGGCGTCCTTTGTCGGCGGCGAGTTGTTTTCTTACCAAGGTTTCTGTTGTGGTTTTATTGTATAAGCCGGTCATGCCGTCTGTTTCCGCCTGTTTTTGAGCTTTGAGGGCGGCTTTTTTTTCTGCGGTAATGTCGGTTACGATGGTGTAGCTTTTGATGTTGTGGCTGTATGGATCTTCTATCAGTTTGATCTCCGTCTGCAGCCAGCGGTGCTCTCCGTTGGGGAACAGCGTGTGCCAGCTGTTTTGTATACTGCGTGTCCCGTCTTGGTACATGGTGATGATGTTTTCTCTGGAGAAGACGGACATAAATTTTTGCCGCTCTTCTTTGTTTTCGATGAAGTTTTCCGCAACGTAGGAGAGGTGTTCTTTGCGGTTGCTGTGATTGATGAAGTTTATGGGAAGCAGTCTGCCGCCCGTTTTTTCAACGGTGTTTTGGGTAACGTCTGTTTCAAAAAATACTATTTCACGCCCGCGGCGGTTGTTGCTTTCGATTGTTTGGCGGTAGAGTTCGTAGGCGAGTTCTTTTTCGTGGGTGTCGGTGATGTCGGAAAAGGAGATTGCCACGGTTGAAGCTTTGCCGTTTTCTGTTTCGATGACGGAATATTTGAAGTCAAGCCAATGGGGCTTGCCATTAAAGGCAGCCATATGTATTTTGGCGCAGCCGTCAGGTTTTCCGGCGCTGATGTCTTCGTAAATTTTGCGGTATTCGTCGATGCTTTCAGGCAGCACAATGCCTTTTTCAATAAAGGACTCGGGAATGTTGGCAGCGACCGCCGGGAGGTTGTATGCCGCGGCGGTCTGTTCATCGGTGTAGGTGGTTTTTGAGGCGACTTCATAGCGCATGATGCTGCGGTTGGAGTGTGCGGCGACAATGCGCAGCAGCCTTTCGCTTTCGCGGATGTTTTTGTTTTCATCGTTGATTTTGTGCTGTAAGGTGGTGTCTTCGACGGTGACGATGGCTTTCAGCGGCTTGCCGTCGCGGTCGAAGATGTTGACGAATTTAAGCTGTTCCCAGCACTGACTTCCGTCTTTAAGTATGATGGGCATTTCCAGCGTGCCGCTTTTTTCACCGCTGACGATTTTGTTGTAAAAATTATTGTAGCTCTCTTTGACTTTTTCGTCGTGTGTGAGGCTGCTGCAAATGACATTGTGAGCATCTTCGAGTATTGGTTTCAACCCGTGTTTGGCGGCGTAATCATCTGGCATGGTGAGAGTGCCTGTGGCCAAGTCGTGTAAGCAGACAGTTTTGCCGCAATGGGTAATGGCCACGCGGTATTCTTCATCGCGTGCGCGCAGAGTTTCCTCCGCCTCTTTAGCGTAGGTGACATCGGATATTAGCGCGTTGATGACGACTCTGTCACCATCTCTTTCAAAGGCGGTGGCACGCAAATTGATCCAGCGGTAACCGGAACATTTGCTGTTGACTCTGTATGTACAGTCGATGTCGATATCTTTTTCAATCAGGCGTTTTATTTGTTCCCGCAGTATGGGCTTGTCCTCTTCAAAGAGAATGTAATCGTATTCTTTTTTGGAGCGGGCCAAGTATTCTTCTTTTGGATGGCCGATGACTTTGAAGATGCCGTCGCTGAGGTATTTGGCGTTGATGCCTTCGGGCGTGTATTCGTATACCGCAAGCCCTCCGGGGATGTTGTTGGAGAGCAGCTGCAGGTCTTTTTGCATTTTTAAAAGGTCGGAAACGTCGGTGCAGTAACAGAGCAGAAATTCTTTGCCGTTTTCTTCACTGTACCTGCGGCTGCAGTCGCGCACCCAGATGTCGTGTCCGTCTTTGGCGCGCAGCCTGTAGGTGAACATTTTACTTTCGTTTTCTTTGATTCTCTTGGCCTCTTCAATCAATGTCTCGATGTCTTCCGCTGTGCTGACGATGTCTCTGAAAGAGCCGGAGGTTTCGCTCATCAGTTCTTTGAAGCTTTGGTAGCCGAGCAGGTTGAGAATGTATGTGTTGGCGTAGGTAATTTGCATATCCGCCGAGATTTCGCAGCAGGTCAGCCCCGCCGGTACAGAGAGGTCAAAAAAGTTGTCTTTTATTTTACGCAGCTGCTCTTCGGAAAAAGATATCGGCGAAAACTCGCCGTTTTCTTGGGTAATGGCGGAAAAAGATTTGTGTAAAGCGGCAATGCGGAAGCTGCCGTTTTCTTTGACACAGACAGAGGACAAGCGGCAATCAAAGATACTTCCCCGCTCTTTGTCGGTGACGCGTATTTTGCCTGTTACCGCAGCGCAGCTGTCACAACCCTCGGCAACTGACATTTGCAGAAATTCAACATGGTATCCGAGGGGTGTTTGGGTGATATCTTCAGATATGAGGCGTCTTACGGATTCTTTACCCTGAACGGTTTCCGACTCTCCCGTACCGACCCAAGCGATGTTTTCGGCTAAAATAGAGAGAGCACCTTCGATGTCTCTTTTTTCAAGGTGGGTGATAAGGAAGCGTTTCGTTGCGTTAAGCGGTGTGCTTAAGTCCATAAGAAGACCCCCATATTAAAATGGACGCATTAGAGCAAAGGGATACTCTGTTTTAGCAGTAAATGTGCGTCTGAAAAGATTCTATCAAATAATAAGCGTAATGTCCGCAATTTTTTGTTTTTTTGAGTGTTTGATTCTTAAAAATTGTTATATTAGGATTTGTCTATTTGTTTGCTTGTATATCAATAAGGTTTTGTTTTTGCTAAAAGGGACGCTGCTTCAACGTGGATTTTTAACTCGGTATATCCTCTCTCTTGCATACAGGTTTTTGTCGATATAATATAGCAGTAAATTTATATAATGGAGGTCGAAGAGGATGAAATTAAAAAGTATCCGTTACGGCGGAGCCGCTTTAGTACTGATGTTAGCTGTTGCCGTTCTTATGGCTGTCGGTGTAGTTCCCGCTCCCGGAGTCGGAGAGAAGGAGTTTTTGGTCAAAAGCTTTTCTCCGCAAGGGCAAGTCACGGGCAGAGCGGAGATTAAGGCGGTTTTTAATCGTGCCGTTGTCGCCGCCGATAAGGTTGGCATCAGCCTTACTGCTGCGGAAATGCCTTTTTCTTTTTCTCCGTCTATTTCCGGCAGCGGCAAGTGGATAGATGAAAAAACTTTTGTTTACCACCCAAGAGCCGGGCTTCTCTCTTTCGCCACCTCTTATACCGCAACCGCAAAAGCGGGGCTGAGCGATACGGAAATGCGCCTTTTAGCAGGTAAACAGTCTTTTTCTTTTCACACCGCGCCTTTGAGTTTTTCCGGTGCGCGCCAAGTGAATTTTGACCCGCAAACGGGCGAGACTGTCTATGAACTGGAGTTTTCCCTGCCGGTATCGCCGCTGCGTTTGCGCGGTTATCTTGATGTGACAGATAAAAATGGACGCGCTCTCGATTATAAGGTAGTGCGCTCCGTCGTGTCGCGGAAAGTGCGTCTGGCGGTGCGCTCCGCCGAGGACGTTTCCGCGGTGCGTCTCAAACTCGCCGCAGGGCTGCCCTCGGAGTCCGGACCTCTTGGCTTGGAAAAATCTTTGACCGTTGACCTCAGCAAGAGCTCGAAGATGGACATATTGGACTCCAATGCTGTATCCAATATTAACAACGGCGAAATCTATATTGAAACATCTGCTCCGGTGGACTTTGCCAAGGCGGAAGCCTATGTGGAGCTTTCTCCCAAAATCGCCTGCAGCTTTGAGCCGCGTGACCGCGGTTTTGCCATTACCGGCGCTTTTGCTCCCCAGGACAGAGTGACGGTTACTCTGCGTAAGGGTTTCCCCGCACTTGGCGGTAAGCCGCTGTCGGAGAAATGGAGCCGTTCTTTTATCTTCCCGGAAAAAAAGGCCGGTATCAAGCTCGCCGCCCCAGGCAGAGTCCTCTCTCCTCAATCAGGTCTGCGCCTGCCTTTGGAGACGGTGAATTTAGACAGAGTGCACATCATTGTCTGGAAACTTTATGAAAACAACATCCCCTTTGGCATGAAAAGCTCTTGGGCGGAATATCCCCTCGACCTCTCCTCAATAAAGGCTGATAAAACTTATAAGGTAAGGAGCGAACGCAATAAAACAGTTCGCAGCGCGTTGGATTTGGGGCCCCTTATCGGTGCGGAAAAGGGCGTCTTTTTAATTGTGGCGCAAAACGGTGACGAAAACGAGTGGGCAGAAGACAGGCAGGTCATTAATGTCACGGACCTTGGCGTGACCTTGAAAAAAGGGCCCGATTCGGCGCTGTTTTGGGTTAACTCAGTAAAAGAGGGTAAGCCTGTAAGCGGTGCCTCTGTGACGCTATGGAGCTGGGCCAATCAGCCCGTGGCAGAAGGCAAGACCGACCGTGACGGTGCTGTCTCGCTGAACATCAGCGGTGAAAATGACGAAGGCGTGCTGGCAACGGTGAAAAAAGACGGCGATATCGCCTTTATCAGGATGGAAAACGGCCTCTTCGCCGGGCGCAGTGAATTTGAAACCGGCGGCGAACCGTGGGTCAACAGAGGCTACACCGCCTACTGCTACCTGCCGCGCGACATCTTCCGTCCCGGAGAAAGAATTCCCTTCCGCGCCTTGCTGCGCGATGTCAATGGCGAAGCGCCAAAACCCTTCCCGGCGCAGCTTTCTGTCTACTCCCCCACCGGCAAAGTCTGGTCAAAGCAGAGCGTTAAACTGACAAAAGAGGGCGTTTTAAATGCGCTCATCACCATTCCGCCTGGCGCTCCCACCGGCGCTTGGACTGCGGCTGTGACCGCCGCACCCGGCGATATGAATAACGCCGGATTTAAAGAATTCTACGTGGAAGAATTCGTTGCGCCGCGCCTCTTTGTCGAGGCGTCTATAAAGGAAAAAAGGCTCGTGGGCAAGCAAAAGCTTAACTACGCTATCTCGGCGAAGTATGCCTTCGGCAGCCCGGCTGCGGGCCTGGCAACGGAGTCGGAACTCTCCGTCAGTGAAAAAGAGTTCACGCACAAAGACTGGAAGGGTTTCTCCTTCATTGACCTGGAAAAGGAATTCAGCCCCGGCAGCTTCTTTGTCGGTGAAGGCAAACTGAATAAAGAGGGCAAAACCTCCGGCACGGCGGAAGAGCGGGAAATTTCCGCGCCGTCGATGGCGGAAGTCTCCTTGCGCGCGGGCGTTATGGAAGAGGGCGGACGCTGGGTATATAAGACGGTAAGCGTTCCCTGGTATCCCGCTGGTGCGATGGTGGGAATTTCCATGCCGCAAGAAGCGGCGCCGGGCAAAAAAGTCCCCTTTACCGCCGCGGCCGTGACCTTTGACGGCAAAGCCGCCGCCGCTAAGGAGCTGCGCTATTCCTTCTTCAGAGTGGTGGAACGCGCTGTCACCTACGAAAACAACGACAGAAGCGGCAGCAAGGTACAGGAAGAGTTCCTTCCCAAAGGATCGGGCACGCTCACTCTCAAAAATGGCAAGGCTGCGGCTGCGGTGCTGCCAAGCGAGGGAGGCAAATACTTCCTGCGAGTTGAGGATCCGGCTACGGGAATAAAAGCATCTCATTGGCTCTACGCCTACGGCGACAACAACGAAAAAGGCTCGGTGCTGCCCGACATGGTGCGCATTACCACGGACAAGAAGAGCTACAAGGTTGGAGAGTCAGCAAAAGTCAAGGTCTTGTCACCCTTTGCAGGTAAGATTTTGCTCAATGTGGAGACCTATAAAGTGGTCAGCCGCCAAATTGTGACGATGAAGGGCAAAGAGACGGAGCTGACAGTCAAAATAACGCCGGAAATGCTGCCAAATGGCTGGATAACAGCCCAAGCTGTCAGGCCTCAGCCGAAAGACGGCGGCGAAAGCCGCGCCTACGGCGTTGTGCCGCTGATGCTCGACAACAGCGCCTCCAAACTGACAGTGGAAATTAAAAAGCCGGGCAAAATAGAGCCGGGTAAGAACAACTTCTCCTTGACAGTTAAAAACCACCGCGGCGCCGGCACAGAAGCCGATGTCACCGTGATGCTGGTTGACGAGGCTGTACTGGGACTCACCGGCTATGAGACCCCTGATCCCTGGAAGTTCCTTACGGCGAAAAAGGCCCTCTCTGTGGAGACCTATGACCTCTACGGTGTCCTAATCGCGCCCGAATCCCACGCCACCCCGCTTTTGACTGCGGGAGGCGGAGCCGCGGACTCCATGTTTATGAAAAATTCCAGCCTAAACCCGGTACAGGCGAAGCGTTTTAAAATGCTCTCCCTGCTCAAAACGGTACGCAGCGATGCTTCGGGCAAATGTGATTTCTCCTTTGTCGTACCGGAATTCGCCGGCAAAGCACGGCTGATGGCAGTGGCGGTGACGGCTAAAGAGAGCGGCACGGCGGCGGCGGCAGTGGAAATCAACCGCGAGATGATTCTCGAACCCTCTCTGCCGCGTGTTTTAGCGCCTCAGGACAGCTTCAGCGCCCCCTGCCAAATATTCAATAAAAAGGGACGTGACGAAACTGTCTCCCTGACCGTAGAAACTTCAGGCCCGCTGAAACTGCAAAGTGAGGCTCACTACAAAGCCACGGTAAAAGCCGGCGGCTCTTTGACCGTTCCCCTCTCCTTCAAGGCGGCGGCGGCAGGTACGGCAAAAGTAACCTATCAGCTCAAATGGCAGGGCGGAGAACAGAAAAACGCGGCGGAAATCGCCGTGCGTCCAGCCTCGCCTCGCGTCAGCATCAGCGGTTCCCTGCTGGTGAAACCCAAAGAGAGCCTAAAAACAACAATCCCAGCAGGCTGGTACGATGGTACCTTCAGCGGTACGGCGATGCTCTCGGCGATGCCGCAAATAGCTCTATCAGAGTTGGCGTCCTTCCTCATCACCTACCCCCATGGCTGCTTTGAACAGACGGTATCATCTGCTTGGCCGCTGCTTTTGCAGGCAGATTTGGCGCGTGCCGCCGACCCGTCTTTAGCTGATGACAAAGCGGTGCGCAAAGCACTGGCGGTGAGAATAGAAAAAATCGCCGCTCTGCAAAACTACGACGGCGGTTTTGTGCGCTGGCAGGGTGAGTCATGGTCGCAGCCCTGGGAATCCATCTATGGAGCGCACTTCCTCGTAGAGGCGAAAAAGGCAAATGTCAAAGTGCCGGAAGAAGTTCTCAAAGCCTCGCTCACCTACATTCGCCGTTTGCTCTCATCGTCCCCGGAAAACACGGAAAAAGAAAGTCTCTGGAAAGAGGCTCTCACCAGGCGCGCCTACAGCTGCTACGTTCTGGCTCTTGCAGGCGACCCGCAGCTAGGCTGGATGGAAAGTCTGCGTGATAAATCGTCATCGCTTGATCCCTCCGGCAGACTCTTTTTAGCCGCCGCCTACGCCGTCTCGGGACAGAAAAATGAAGCGGCGAAAATGGCGGGAGGCAAACTCGCGGTAATTAAAAAAATACCCGGCGGCACAGATAATTATGACTCTGATTTGCGCAACAGCGCCATCTCCCTGCTGGCCGCCGTGCATATTGACCCCAAAAGTGCGAACTCCGCTTCACAGGCTGCTTCGCTCACAGAAAAACTAAGCAAGGCGAAATACTACAATACACAGGAGGGGGGGCTCTCGTTACTCGCCCTGGCAAAATACTTCCACGCCCAGCCACGGGAAGGAGCTCCATCAGGCAGACTGGAAGCAGATAGGCTCACTCTTGGCAAAGTGGCGGGCAAAGAGCTGACGTTTATCGTGCCGCTGAAAAAGCCCGCATCGCTCACAGCGGTGAACAACGGTGAATCCCGACTTTTCGCCGCTTGGACGGTCAGCGGTGTACCCCTCACTCCGCTTAAAAACCACGACAACGGAATTGAAGCGCGCGTAAAACTGACGGAGCGGTCGGGTAAAGCTGCGGGGTCGAAAATTGTTCGCGGCACGGCGCTGATTGCCACCCTCACCATAACGCCCAAGGCGGGAACATTAAAAGAAGTAGTCGTCTCCATGCCGCTGGCTGCGGGGCTGGAAATTGAAAAGGCCTCCTACCTGGCGGCGGGAGAATCGGCGTCGCCCAATGTCAGAGCGGAAGCACGCGATGACCGTCTGCTCCTCTACATCAGCCGTTTGGAAAAACCGCTGGTATGGCGCTGCGCTATAAGGGCGGTCACAGAAGGAAACTTCATCGTGCCGCAGACTTCGGCAGAATGTATGTATGACCCGGCGGTGACAAGCCTCACAGGCGGCGGCAAACTGGAAATCACCAAGGGTAAATAAAAAAACGCCGCTCCGCCCCATGCGCAGCTCGCACCAAGGACAAGCAAATATTGGCGGAGCGGCAATATTTAAAGTAATAACATTATGAGATGGTAACTACGTAAGAAAGTTAAAAATGCAGGACGTATAATATAAGAAAATAAGAGGGAAAGAAGCATTTCGCCGCCGTGCGGCTAGTGAAGCTGCGGCGTTATCGGTTCTAAGGTTTTATAATGGCGGAACGCAAAGATTTAGGATTTGAAGATTATTGGACGGCGGAAACGGGACTTTCATAAAAGGATTCCGCAACGGTGCGGTTTGTGAGAGTGTCTTATCACAAGATTTTCGGATTCTCTGACAGCGGGAATGCAGCTTGCATGAAAGCGGTTCTCGGCAGTGCGGCTTAAGAAGCTGCGCTTGTGCCGGTTCTAAGGTTTACATATGGTGATTTATGATTCGTAAGACAGCCAAACATTAACTTGCCCCTCCATATGCAGCAAAACAAACAATGGGCAATGGAACGGACTCGAGGCGGGAAAATTCTTATAAATTTTCGCATGAATGCATCAACATAAAAAATATTTCTCTGCAAAAGAGGGCGGCCGGCGGTGACAGGAAAAAGCACCGTAACCCGCTTTCCGTACAAAAGTTAAAGGGCGCAGCGGGCCGCATCGGCGAAAACTCCGCGCGCCATAGTTCACCAAAAACGAGAAGACGCGGCTGCGTACAAAAAATTAAAAGGGGCGAAACGGCAGTGAAATTAATGCAGATTTTAACAAAAATCAAACAAAGCCGCAGCTTTGCCCCGATGCTCTTCTTGGCGGCGGGAATGGCACTGATAATCGCCGTCTTTCCCTACCGTGCCGTATGCAGCTGGCCCATATCGGCGGTAGTGACGGACAGAGAGGGAATCCCTCTGTGCGGCAGCCTCTCATCGGCTGAGGAATGGTCTTTGCCCATCGCCTACGAACAGATGGGACGCCGCATGCCGGCGGTGGTGGTGGCACTGGAAGATCGGCGCTTTTATCAGCACAACGGTATAGACGCGGCGGCGGCGATACGCGCTCTTGTACAAAACAGCCGCGCCGAAAAAACCATCTCCGGCGGATCGACCATCACCAGTCAGGTAATACGCCTTTCGATAGAACGCCCGCGCACAATACCCAACAAAATTATCGAATTTTGGCAGGCGATGACCTTGGAGCACCTGCTCACCAAAGAGGGGATCTTAGAACTCTACCTCAACCGCGCTCCCTTCGGGGGCAACATCCGCGGCATCGAGGCGGCGGCGCGTGCTTGGTTTAACAAACCCGCAGCAGAACTCTCGCTTGCGGAAGCGACGCTCTTGGCGGGAATATTGCGCGGCCCCTCCTACTACCGCCCCGACAGGCACCCGCAAAGGGCGCTGGCTCTGCGCAACCGTCTCTTAGACACCTTGGCAAAGCGGGGTGCTGCCACGGCGGAAGAGGCGGCGCGGGCGAAGTTGGAACCGCTGCCGCAAAGTCGTTTTGCCATACCGGCGGAATTTCGCCAAGCGGCGGAAAAAGTGATCAAAAGCGGCGGGGTGCTGCAAAAACGCGACCGCTTCGGGCATGTGCGCTCCACCATTGATCGCAGCGCGCAAAACCTCCTTCAAGCGGAGCTGCAAAACGCCCTCTCTCGCCTCTCTCCCTCCGTCACCGCCGCGGCGGTGCTGATAGAAAATGAAAGCGGCGCGGTGCGCGGATACATTGGCAACGCACGTGAAGATACACACTCCGATGCTTCCTGGGTGGACTGCGCCGACTCCCCCCGCTCTCCCGGCTCTACGCTCAAGCCATTTATCTACGCCTTGGGCTTTGAATCGGGCAGACTGACGCCATCGCTGATGACGGCGGACACCCCTCTGTCAATGAAAGGAACGGCGCCGCGCAACTACGACCGCCATTTTCGCGGGCCCGTATCGGTGAGAAGTGCGCTCGCGGACTCCCTCAACGTCCCTGCAGTGAGAATCCTCCGCAGTGAGGGCGGCAGACGGACAATAGACCTCTATCGCCGTATTGGCTTTGCCCATTTTACCAAAGACGCCGACTGGTACGGTGACAGCCTTGCGCTAGGCGGCTGTGAAGTGACCGTTCTCGAACTGGCGGCCGCCTATCGTGTCCTTGCCAACCAAGGCACTGCAGCGCCGCTTAAATGGGCTGAGAACGATGAAGAGACAAAGGGTGCGCCGGCAATTTCTCCCGCCGCCTGCGCTCTGGTACTGGATATTCTCAAAGATTCAAGAAGGCTGATGCCTCTTTACAGTGAAATCTTCGGCGAGGAAGGCACAAAAATAGCATTTAAAACAGGTACCTCCTTCGGCCTCCGTGACGCTTGGACCGCAGCGGTGACAAAAAAATACACCTTGGCAGTATGGTTCGGCGACCCGACAGGCAGACCGCACCAATCACTGGTGGGGCTGAAAATCGCCGCCCCCGCAGCAGTGCGCATCATGAGAAAACTCACCCCCACGGGAGCCAAATGGTTTGACTTGCCGTCCAATGTAAAAGAGCGCCGAGTCTGCGCCCTCTCGGGAATGTCCCCGAACCCTCTTTGCGGCGAACTTTCCTCAGGGCTTTACATTGAAAACGTCTCAAACGGCGAACCATGCTCGATGCACGTTTCGGAAAATGGGCGCGCCGCAGTGAAATGGCCGCCTGAGCTGGAAGGCTTTTTCTCCTCCGAACGAGGCGAAAGCCCCGTGCGCACTGTGGAAATCACCTCGCCGCGCAAAAACGCCCTCTACGAACTCTCCCCGGGCAGAGAGCGTCTGCCTCTGACAGCGGAGGGAGGGCGCGGCGCGCTATATTGGTTTGTTGACGGAGAGCTGATAGAAACCGGCGGTGAGGGTGCTTTTTGGCAAATGACCGCAGGCCGCCACGAAATAGCCGTCACCGACGAAGAAGGCAGCGGTGCCGCCGTCACCATAAAGGTGGCGCACTCAAGTCAAAGACAAGAGAAAGAAGACCTGCCATTGCTGGAAGAGGTGAAATAGCGGGCTGTTTTGCTGATTTACCCCTGTTATTTCACCAAAATTATTGTTCTCTGTATCGCAAAAAATGTAAAATCCGCAAACAATGTTTTATAAATCGGCGGGGCACTGTCTCTTTTAAAAAGTGATTTGCTTTAGGTTGTTTTCGGTGAGGCAGCTGCCGGCGAAGAGGACATCTGCAATATTTACAGGGCGATATTTAAGACCATCGTGCCTGGATACAGACTGATAAACCTGCTTTGTGTCGGAGCGTATACTCCGTGTGCTTTTCTTTGCCTGCGGTTTGTTTTTGTGTGTTTGCAGAGGATTTTTGTCTGCGGTATGGATTTGTCTTTGGATGAAAGAAGGCTTTTTAAAAGTGCCTTTCGTTGTACCAACGACTGTGCCAAGTATAGCGGCGGCTGCGAAATTCGCGTCTGCTAACCAAGCCTCAACCCCCCTTAACGCAAAGAGGCTGTTTTTGAGCGGCTCATGTGCGACATCCAAGCTAAGGGTCAACGCCAAGATTACCACAGTATAACTCCGCAATAGGCATTTTCTCTGCGTGCTTTTTTGGGCAGACATCATCTTGCAAGCCCAAAATCTTCGGGCTGGTGCGGTGTTTAGTGAAGTACCTGCTCTCAGCTGTGTGCAGTTTTTAAAATTATATGCTCTAGTGCTTTGTTCAAAGTTGCCTCTGCGCTGACGCCGGTAATGCTGCGGCAAAGTGAATACTGTTTTTGCCGTTGGCATCTTCGATAGAGAGAAACTTGCGCGCGGACTTCATTGTTATTTCGTTTTGCTGTCGGCAAGCTTCTCTATTGCTCTACCGCCATTTTTCCCGCACCAAAAGCTCATAGCCCCACAGCGGTGAGGTGATGAAGTTTCGCGCGCTCATTTCGCTAAGCGGCGAGGCCAGCTCCGCTTGCATGGAAAGGGGGACTTCTAAAGCTATTTCCACCTTTTCGCCGTAAACGATATTTTGCCGTTCTTCGGGAAAGCCCCATTTTTTTAAATTCGTGGTCAGAGTTTTGGAATAGTCGTAGCCGCATGTCAGGCGCAAAGAGCGGTGAAATTCCATCTCCACCGCTCCCGCCTCTTCCGCCGCCATCTCCGCCGCCGTGCCGTAGGCTTCGATTAGCCCGCGCACACCCAGCTTGACGCCGCCGAAGTAGCGGGTGACGACAATTAAGGTATTGTCAAGCAAGTGGCGCTTTATCGTGCCCAAGATTGGACGCCCGGCCGTTCCCGCCGGTTCACCGGCGTCAGAGCAGTGTTCAAGGGGGGAATCTATGCCCACACGGTATGCCCAGCAGTGGTGGTTCGCCTTGGGATAGAGCAGCGGAAAGTCTTTTATTAACGCCGCTGCCTCTTCCGCCGACAAAACGGTGCGCACCGAGCCGATAAAACGCGAGCGTTTTACGGTAAATTCCGTGTCAATATCCCGCCGCGGCGCGGTGAATACTGACCTTGCGCCTAGTTCGTCCATGCTTCCTTCAGCCGCTTCCAAGTGGAGCTCAATGCCTCAGATACCACGCGCACATCGCCCAGTACCGGCATAAAGTTGGTATCGCCGTTCCAGCGGGGAACAATGTGCATGTGCAAGTGCTGGTCGATGCCAGCTCCCGCCACCTTACCAATGTTCATGCCGATGTTAAAGCCCTGCGGATTCATCAGATTTGTCAGTACGCGGTGTGAAGTCTGACAAAGAGACATCATCTCCGCCAGCTCCGCTGCCGAAAGGCTGCCGAGCTCCGCCGTGTGGCGGTAGGGAACGACCATTAAATGGCCGGGATTGTAGGGGAAGGCGTTCATAATCACAAAGCAAAGTTCGCCGCGGTGAATTATCAGCCGTTTTTCGTCGTTGTCCTCTTTGGGAAAATCACAAAATATACAGCCTGTGCCCTTTGTGTCATTATCATCGGAATTTGAAAGAATGTACTGCATGCGCCAAGGCGCGAAAATATGTTCCAAAATTGCCACCGCCTTTTTTATTGTCACCGTACTTTATACATACAAAAACACAATAAATGTGCTATAAATAAAGCGTATGTAAAATAACACGATATGGAGGGCTAATCAATGAAAAAATATTCAAAGATCCTTTCCGCAGTTTTTATTGTAGCATTTCTTTTATCATTTACCGCAGCCTCTTTCGCCGAAGAAAAAGCTCATGAGCGCAGAATCAGACTTTCCGCAGAGCTGATTAATAAAATGGCGAACGAAAGTGATGCCTCCGGGCTTGCCGATGTTATCGCCTCAGGGCGTGGTGTGGCTATCTTTCCCGCTGTGACCAAAGCCGGCTTTGTCCTTGGCGGA
Organism: uncultured Synergistaceae bacterium; assembly: GCA_964522805.1. Classification (GTDB taxonomy): domain Bacteria; phylum Synergistota; class Synergistia; order Synergistales; family Synergistaceae; genus CAZBYL01. The sequence continues at coordinate 15,977 of CAZFWP010000040.1, forward strand.
CAAACGGGCGAAGGCGTGGTCTTTGTAAAAGATTCCCGCGGAAACTGGAACGGCCCCGCATTCATGGGGTTATCGGGAGCTTCCGTAGGCTTTCAGATAGGTGCACAGTCTGTGGGTTTGGTGCTGGTAATCACTAATGAGGACGGTCTGCGCGCCTTCACAGGCGGCAACAGCTTCAAACTCGGAGCAGACGTGGCAATCGCCGCAGGGCCGGTGGGACGTGATGCCTCGGCTGCCACTGACGGACGCGCCAAAGCCTCGATTTACAGCTACTCCATGTCCAAGGGGCTATTTGCCGGAGTCTCTATCGAGGGCTGTGTAATCAACCAAAACAGAGACGCCAGCAAAGCTTACTGGAAGCGTGACATGTCCGCCCAAGCAGCTCTTAAAAAACCCGCAACTGATGCCCGTGTGGCGAAACTGATACACGAGCTTAATCTGCTGCAGCAAAAGGC
>CAZFWP010000041.1:0-16375 GCA_964522805.1 uncultured Synergistaceae bacterium
AGGGGTGGCCGAGTGGTCGAAGGCGGGCGACTCGAAATCGTCTTGGCGGTGCTGAGCTGTCACGTGGGTTCAAATCCCACCTCCTCCGCCAGCAGAATCGACAATAACTAAATATTTTTTTATGCGGAGAGTTGTCCGAGAGGTCTATGGTGAACGGTTGGAAGCCGTTTGCGGTGATGAGCCGCCAGAGGTTCAAATCCTCTACTCTCCGCCATTTTTGTGCCCTTTTGTCGGCAGTTACAGCCATTAGCTGTTCTCACCTAAAGTCTTTTCTCCTTTTATCTTCTTTAACTGGTATTTTCCTGCTCCATTTTGTTCTTTGTGAATTATTGTTGATTTTGTTGTTATCTTTATGCTTTTTGCCCCTTTTGATACGCTATTGCCATGAATTTTACTCTGCCAATGTTATACTTATGGTGTTTGATAATTTGGCGTTTGAGGTGAGTTGATGGATATTCAGCCCTGTGGTTATCTTCCTTTTAAGGTCGCTTTTGAGCCCGGAGATCGCCTTATTTTGTGCCCGGCGTATATTTTCCCCATAGAAGTGTTGGAGCGCGGTTTGATGACGCGTATGAAGTATTTGTATCAAACTGTGGTGGTGAATGGCTATGATGGCCGCACGACTCTTGTTGACTGCGCCGATGTCGTGCCGGTGATGGATTTTTGCCCCGATGATTATGGTACTGCGGAGAGGCTGGAGCTGAAGGTTTCCGTCATGGCTGCGCCTGAGATAGCGGAGTTTGGTTCTGTACCGCAGGATTGCCGCAATTGGCGCATGATTATCCGCAATAGGAATGTGGCGGTGAATACGGACAAGATGAAGCTGGTGTGGCATATTTATGCCGTCAGGGGAGCTGAGGTTATCGACACTTTCAGCGGTGAGAGGATTAAGTCTGCCGGTTTGCTGGGGATGCTGTTTTCTTAAGTTACCCAAACACGCAATATTTGTTTTATCCTTCTTGCATTTAGTACGCTCTCTTGATATACTAAGGAGCGGTGTATAAGACACACAGATGCGGACTGCAAGATTGTTGCCGAGAGGTTGTTTTGCGGGAAGATGCATTTGGAGGAAAAAACAGGAGGGATTCACATGGGAGTAGTAAGCATGAAACAGCTTCTTGAGTGCGGTGTGCATTTCGGACACCAGACAAGACGCTGGAACCCGAAGATGAAGCCGTTCATCTTCACAGAGCGCAATGGTATTTATATTATCGACCTTCAGAAGACAGTCAAGGGACTTGAGAAAGCCTATGATTTTGTCCGCGAAGTTTCCAAGTCAGGCGGCACCATTCTTTTTGTGGGAACAAAGCGCCAGGCTCAGGATCCTATCCGCGATGAAGCGATCAAGTGCGGTCAGTACTACATCAACCAGCGCTGGCTTGGAGGACTTCTCACCAACTTCGCCACAATCCGCCGCCGCGTGACCCGCATGGTGGAACTTGAGGCAATGGAGAACGATGGTTCTATCAACAAGTATCCGAAGAAGGAAATTATTCAGCTTCGCAAGGAACGCGAGAAGTTGGAGAAGTATCTCTCCGGTATCAAAAATATGAAAGATATTCCCGATGCTCTTTTCGTCATTGACCCACGTCGTGAGACAATCGCGGTTCTTGAAGCACACAAGCTCAATATCCCGGTTATCGCAATAGTTGACACTAACTGCGATCCCGATGTCATTGATTACCCGATCCCCGGTAACGATGACGCTATCCGCGCAATCGAACTTGTCGTCGGACTTATGGCAAACGCTTTCATTGAAGGCCGCCAGGGTCAGGACGCAAGAACAGAGACTGTGGAAGAAGCGGCTGCTGACGCGGAAGCGCCTGTCATGCCCGAGCATCTTGATGTAATCGTCGAAGAGGAAGACAAAGCGGTCGAGAAGATTATTGAAGAGCAGAAGGGCATGAAGGAGACGAACTAAAATGGCAGAGATTACAGCGGCACTTGTATCAGAACTTCGCGCACGTACATCGGTAGGTATGATGGATTGCAAAAAGGCTCTTGTGGAATGCGGCGGAGAACTCGAAAAAGCAGTGGATTTCCTTCGTGAGAAGGGCCTTGCCAAGGCGGCCAAGAAGGCTGACCGCAATGCTTCACAGGGTATGATTTTCAGCTATATCCATAATAATGCCAAGCTCGGTGTTCTTCTCGAACTGAACTGCGAGACAGACTTCGTTGCCCGTACAGAAGAATTTCAGCACCTCGGCCATGAGATAGCGATGCATATCGCTGCTTCCAACCCGACATATATTAAGCCGGAAGAAGTCCCTGCCGAGGTAGTAGCCCACGAAATCGAAGTCATCAAGGCTCAGGCTCTCGAAGAGGGTAAGCCGGAGAAGATGCTGGATAAAATCGCCGAGGGACGTATCAATAAGTACTATGAAGAGAACTGTCTCCTCGAGCAGAGATATATCCGTGATGCCGATGTCAAGATTAAGGATCTTATTATCGAAAACGTCGCTAAAATTGGAGAGAATATTCAGGTTCGCCGCTTCGCCCGTTTTATGATAGAAGCGTAAGATTATAAGTTAATCGAAGCGAGGGCTTTCGTCCCTCGCTTTTTTTCTAACCTTTGTTTTGATAAACTGAGAGGGGCTGCTGCGATGGCGCGTAAATATAACAGGATATTACTCAAGCTCTCAGGCGAGATACTTGCAGGTAATGCACATTTTGGATTGGACTATGACGCAATCAGAGGCATTTGTGAGCAGATAGTGGAGGTAGCGAACGAAGGTATTGCCATTTCCATGGTTGTCGGAGGCGGGAATATTATCCGCGGTGCTCAGACAGTGAGCATCGAGCGTGCCCAGGCTGATTATATGGGAATGCTTGGCACTGTTATTAACGCTCTGGCTCTGCAGGATACTTTGGAGCGTTTGGGACAGCCTACCCGTGTGCAGTCTGCCATTGAAATGAAGCAAATCGCGGAGACGGTTATCAGACGCCGCGCCATTCGCCACCTGGAAAAGAATCGCATTGTTATTTTTGCTGCGGGAACAGGATCACCCTATTTTTCGACAGATACCACTGCCGCTCTGCGCGCTTCTGAAATCGGTGCCGATTGCGTCTTGAAAGCAACGAAGGTTGATGGTATATATGATAAGGATCCTGCGATATATCCTGACGCAAAGCATATGCCTCGTGTATCATATATGGATGCGCTGCAAATGCAGCTGAAAGTTATGGACGCAGCGGCTTTTTCTTTGTGCCAGGAGAACAAGATTCCCATTGTTGTCTTTGACGTTCTTAAGAAGGGCAATTTAAAGAGACTTCTTATTGACGGTGAAGATATCGGCTCTACAGTAAGTGACTAGACGTTCTTTAGGGAACGTAAATAATTATTTCAAGGAGTGATCTGCGTGCCTCAGAATTTGATCAAAGACCTTAAGACCCGCAGTGAAAAGACGCTTGAGCATCTTAAGAGCACATTGCAGGGTATCCGTACAGGCAGAGCCCATCCCGCACTTGTGGAGGATATCAAAGTAGACTACTTTGGTACTCCGACACCGATTAAGAGCATGGGTACTGTGAACGTGCCTGAAGCCCGTCAGCTGGTGATTACACCGTGGGACAAGACAGCGATGAAGGCGATTGAGAAAGCTATCCAGACATCGCAGCTTGGTATCAACCCGCAGAATGACGGTGAGTCAATACGCCTGAATCTGCCGGAGCTGACGCAGGCGCGCCGCGTTGAGCTTTCAAAGATGGTCAGCAAGTCTGCGGAAGAAGCTAGGATTTCGGTGCGCAATGTCCGCCGTGATGTGCTTGAGCTTTTGAAGAAGATGGAAAAGGAAAGTAAGATTACGGAAGATGAGCTGAAGAAGTATCAAAAAGAAGCTCAGGACCAGACCGACGCTTTCATTAAGAAGATAGACCAGACCTCAGCGGAAAAAGAAAAGGAAATAATGGATAAGTAAGTAATTATCTATTAATTTTCTTGTTAAACGACACAAGGACGGCTTGACCTCTGTCCTCTTAGGAGGATTTGCGGTCTGCCGCCCTTGTTTTTTTGTTGTTTTGCCGCGTTTGCTTAAGGAGGTGGCTGTATGAACGAAAGGGATTTTTTGACAAGAATTGCCAATAGTGGCGGCACAGCCTACCTTGTCGGCGGCTCGGTGCGCGATATGCTTCTTCACCGCAGCTCAGCCGATAGGGATTATGTGGTATGCGGGCTCTCTGCGGAGGACTTTGTATCGCTCTTTCCCACGACTCTTTGTTTGAGCAGGGTTTTTCCGGTTTTTTGCGTTGTAGTTGATGACCTTTTTTGTCAAGTGGCTCTGGCGCGGACGGAGCGCAAGACGGGAAGCGGCTATCTGGGTTTTGAGGTCTCTTGCACCGCAGATATCACGATAGAGCAGGATCTTTCCCGTCGTGATACGACGATGAATAGTATTGCTTGGAATCCTCTTACAGATGAGTTGACAGACCCATTTAAGGGCGCGGAGGATATCGCGGCTAAGGTGGTGCGGGCGGTTTCTCCTCGCTTTTCGGAAGACCCAGTGCGGGCTCTGCGGGCGGCAAGGCAGGCTGCTCAGTTGGGTTTCAGCATTGAAAAAGAGACGTTGGCTCTTATGGGTGCCTGCAGGGAGGAGCTGCGTAATGAGCAGCAAGGTATGATTATCGGCGAAACTGAAAAGGCTCTAACCGCGCCGCGCCCCTCGCTGTATTTCCGTGCTCTCGATGATGCGGGGCTGCTGGAAGTTCTCTTCCCTTGGATTTATAGACTGAAGGGTAAAATCCGGACTTTTTCTTCTCATTCTGATGGAGATGCCTTTGAACACACTATGGCGGTTTTGGATTATGTTTCTATGCGGACAGATAGGGCGGAGGTAAAATTTGCCGCTCTGGTTCATGACATCGGCAAAAGTGAAACTCCCGCAGAAAGACTGCCGCATCACAGCGTTCATGATGAACGGGGCATTGCTGTGTTGAAAGAGATGAGAGAGGCTCTGGGTTTTCGATCAGTTTGGTACAGATGTGCTCTTTTTGTGATTATGCGGCATAATTTGCCTGCTAAGATGTCAGATGCCGGCAAAATTGTGGATTTGCTTGCCGCCATACGCAAGAACCCGATAGGCTATGACGGTTTTTCTTTGATTGTCACCGCGGATAATCATGAGGAAGAGCCAGAATTTGTGCTCCGTCTGAATGATTATTTGCGGGTTATTGAGGAGGCTGATTGCGAGCCTTTTCCGCCTCATCTGGAAGGGGCAGAGCGTAGCGCATGGCGCCGGCAAAGGGAGATTTCTGCCGTGGGGAATTTTCTTGCGGGGAAGGAATCATGATAATATAAGTGAATAAAGTGCGTCGGCTTCGGAATTGCAAATCCTGAAGCCGACGCACTTTGTTTATATTTGTTTGTTTTAATGAGCTGCCGGTCATACACACCGTCTCGCTAGAGCGTGCCTCTTTGAGGAGTGACCGAAGCGATTGATGACGAAGCTAGGTTTGGTTTATGCAAATTTTTACCGCAGGAAATCCTCGATTTTATACTCTCTGCTTATAATCGGAGGACTGCTGTGTTTATAGCCCGCTAAGGAACTCTTTCAGTCTGCCCATGCCCTCTTTGATGTTTTCCATGGAGCAGGCATAGGAGAAGCGGACAAAGCCAGGTGCGAAGAAGGCAGCTCCTGGGACTGCTGCTACGAGTTTTTCTTCAAGCAGCCTTTCACAGAACTCGAGGTCGTCTGCAAGCGGGCATTCACGTATGTCAATGAAGACGTAGAAAGCACCTTCAGGCTCTCTTACTTTGACGTAGGGCATGTCGCGGATGAGTCCGAGAATGACTTTTCTGCGCTCCTCAAAAGCTTTACGCATCTCTTCCACAGCGGCGTCTCCATCTTTGAGAGCACCTACAGCGGCCCACTGGGCAATTGAGGTTGCGTTTGATGTGAGGTGTGTCTGCAGCTTGTTTATTTGAGCAATAATTTCCTTTGAACCGAGCGCATAGCCGATACGCCAGCCTGTCATGGCGTAAGCTTTGCTGGCTCCGTTTATCAAAACTGTCTGATTTTTCAGCTCAGGCGCCACTTGGAGGATATTGACATGTTTTGCGCCGTCATATGCCAGCCGCTCATAGATTTCATCAAATATTATCCAGAGATTTTTCTCTTTCGCCACTTCGGCGATCATTTGCATGGTCTCCTTGGACATCATCGCTCCTGTGGGGTTGTTGGGAGTGTTGATGATCATGCCAACTGTTTTATCACCGATAGCCTTAAGGAGGTTTTCGCGGGTGGGTTCCAGTCCTGTTGAGACTGTGTCTACGAGTTTTTCTTTTGCTCCTGCAAGGTGTATCTGCTCAACATAGCTTACCCATGCAGGTGCGAAGAGAATAACTTCGTCCCCGGGGTCTGCCAGTACCTGAAGAGCCTGGTAGAGCAGAGGTTTTGCGCCTGGTGCGATTATAACTTCGGCAGGGGTGAAATCAAGGTCAAAACTTCTTTTGTAATAATTGCACACTTCCTGACGCAGTTCAACGATGCCTGGGTTTAATGTGTAGTGTGATTCACCCCTGTTGATTGCCTCTATAGCGGCCTTTGAGGCGCATTCGGGTGCGTTGAAGTCGGGCTCACCCACGCTGAATGAAAGTACCGGCTTGCCCTCAGCCTTCATAGCCTTAGCCTTGCCGGAGATGCTGATAGTAACGGAAGGCTGTATCTCCTGAATCCTCTTTGAAAGCTTCATAATTTATCCTCCTCCAGCTGATTTTGTTCGTCTGATTATACCCTTACTTGTATATGCGTCAACGTATAAATGTCAAGCAAAAAATGGTGGTAATCTACTATTTGCTATTACTTTATTGTGATGATAGAATAACAGTAGGCAGCAGAAAGTTATCCGCACCAGAGCAGAATGGAGGAGTTGCTATGGAGGTACGTTTTGTAACGCGCAATGTGGAACTGCCGGCAGATGTGAAGGAATATATCGAGAAAAAGGTTGGCAAACTGGATAAATTTTTCGATAAGATCCTTTATACGCAGGTGGCGCTCAACTTCAAAAGAGGCATGAATGTGGTTGAGATAACCTCCAACGTCAACGGAGTGGTGATGCGAGGCGAAGATTATGCGGCCGATTTACGCAAGGCCTTTGACAGAGCGCTGAAGAATATCGAGCGTCAGGTCAAGAAGCATAAGAGCTATCTGACAGATAAGGTCAGACTTAAGGTACAGGATATTTCCTTCGACATCGACCCTGATTTGCTTGCTCCGGCTGTCTGTGAGAAAGATTGCGACACCCGCGAGATCGTCAAGACCAAAAAGTTCAGTGTTGATGTGATGACACCGGCAGAAGCGACAATGCAGATGGATTTGCTGGGTCACAGCTTCTTTATCTTTAAGAATGACGAGACCGGCGCCATCAATGTGGTCTACCGCCGCGAAGCAGGAGGCTATGGTCTTCTTGAGCCTAGATAATATCTGAATTACCATCATAAATATTAAAAGAGGACGCTTTTGCGTCCTCTTTTTTTGCTGCGTCAATGTATCGGAGTTGTCGGCAGACCGGCATGTTCATATGTATGCCGTGGTATTGTTATTTTATGTTGTTGATAATTGCTTCCGCTGCCGCAATGGCTTCCTCTTCCGAGGCGATGAGTGATTCCAGCGTCAGTACGCCCTCTTTCATGCGCACCGAGAGAGCCAGCCCCGTGATGGGGTGTGTTTCAAGTATGGCTTCGTACCCCGCCGCACTTAGAGTTTTGTATTGGGCTCCTGAGCCGATAGCGCCGTCGTTTGCCATGATAGCTTTTTTGCCTGTTGTCCAGCCTTTGGGGCCGCTGCCATCTATCCAAACAGCGTGGAAGGGTACTCCTGAGACCGTTCTGTAGTCTCTTTCAATCCAAGTTCCCTGATAGCCGGAGACCGTCTCCAGCTTGGTTTCGCGTGCCTCTCCCGCCGACCAGCCCTGAATGTCGGGGAGCTTCGTCTGCGCTGCGGCGGCGGATTGGAGCAGGAAGAGGGTCATTGCCAGCATTATCGCTCTGTATGTGAATTTTTTCATGTTATAGACCTCCTGATTTGTCGGGCATAGGGGAAAAGCGCGCTTGCTGTTTATTCTCATGCCATCTTTGTGATGATATTATACAATGCAATTGTGGAAAGTTTTGCGTCAAACACATATAATGAAGGGCGAAATTGATTTTGAAGGGGATAGGCTTTTGCATAAATTTGCCATCAGAGTTTTTGGCTGCCAAATGAATTCGTATGACGGAGACAGACTCCGCACGGCAATGAAACATAGAGGCTGGGAAGAGTGCGCTGACGATTGCGCCGATGTAGTTATTATGGTTACTTGCAGTATCAGGGAAAAGGCGGAACAGAAGGTAGCAAGTGAGATCGGGCGTTATGATGTTCGCTGCCGTAAAGGAGAAGCAAAGACCGCCGTTGTCCTTGTCGGCTGCATGGCTCAGAGAATCGGACGGGAGATGGCGAAGAAGTTCGCTTGCGTCAAGTTGGTCTCCGGTCCGCGCCATTTGGGGCTGATACCTCAGGGGATAGAAGATGTGATGAAAGACGGAGTGCCGCGCTTTTTTATGGACGACGACCCGCGCGCACTCACAGATTTGGAAGTTGTCCCCACAGAGCGCGGCAACCCTTTTAAGGCCTATGTGACGATCACTTACGGCTGTGACCGCTTCTGCACCTATTGTATCGTTCCCTATGTCAGAGGGCGGCTGCAGTCGCGTGCGCACGGAGAGATTATTGAAGAGGTGAAGACTCTGGTTTCCACCGGTGTGTCAGAAATCACCCTTTTGGGGCAGAATGTTGACGCTTACGGCAAGGACAGGAACGACGGCTATCGTTTCGCGGCGCTGCTAAAAGATGTTTCTTTAATTGAGGGCATTAAGCGTTTGCGTTTCGCCACCTCTCACCCTAAGGATTTTGACGAGGATATTTTGGAGGTGATGGCTTCCACACCCGATATTTGCCGTGCGATAAATCTGCCGGTGCAGTCGGGGAGCGACAGAATTTTACAGGAGATGAACAGGGGCTATACTTCCGCGCAGTATTTGGAGCTGGTGGGGAGAATCCGCCGTGTGCTGCCGGACGTGAGTTTGACGACAGATTTGATTGTTGGTTTTCCAGGGGAGACGGAAGCGGATTTTCGCGACTCTTTTAACTTGCTGAAGGAAGTGCGCTTTGATGTGGTGCATACCGCCGCCTACTCGCCTCGCGAGGGAACAAAGGCCGCCGTGATGGAAAATCAGATAGAGAACAGAGTGAAAGCAGAGCGTCTTAATGAGATTAACGATATGCAGTCTAGTCTCGCACGTGAATTGAACGAGGCGTATAAAGGGCGGGAACTGGAGATTTTAATCGACGGGGCAGCGCCGCGCGGTGATGGGCTGCTGCAGGGGCGCACCGTTACTGACAAAGTGGTTATTATCAGCGGCACAGAAGATGAAATAGGACATTTCGCAAAGGTGAAAATTACCCGCGGAAGCCATTGGTCTTTGGAAGGCGAGCGGATATAGACGGAGGCGTGCTATGTATGGGCAGCGCAAGGTAAATGCGGCACTGATTGTCGGAGGACTGGTATGTTTTGTTTTGGCGGCGGTGCTGCTGCATTCTTTTAAGGGACGTTTCGGACAGGATACAGCTTCACCGAAGATGGAGACGGTAGTGATGGAAGATACCGTTAATGTTGCGGCGAATGGAGGCGGCACGGAATCAAAGCAGGTGCTGCCTGTTGGCGGAGGAACGGCCTCCTCCTCTCAGTGGGTGGTCTATTTGACCGGAGCGGTGAAGAAACCTGGTGTATACAGCATTCCTTCCGGTTCGCGGGTTTTTCAGGCGCTTGAATCTGCGGGGGGCTTTTCCGCCGAGGCAGACCAAGAGGCGATAAACTTGGCGGCTGCGGCTGCTGATGGCGCGCACATTCATTTCCCGCGTAAGGGAGAGGCTGCGGCAGCCCAGAAGCAAGAGGGGCAAAACGGCACTGCTGCACAGAAAACTTTCGCACATGAAGGCGGCAAGACTCAGGCTGGCAGAGTTAATATCAACAGTGCTTCTGTATCGGAACTCGAGGCTCTTGCTGGGGTAGGTCCCAAAACCGCGCAGGCGATTGTAGCTTATAGAGAGGCGAACGGACCCTTTGCCCGGGCTGAGGATGTTATGCAGGTGAAGGGTATTGGCGCGAAGAAGTTTGAAGCGATGAAGGAGCAGATTTCCGTTGGAAAATAGCGGCGGGCCTCTATCCGCCGCGCCCGCATCGGTTATTTTCGCAGGACTGTGCTGCTCAATTTATTTGAACGGTGCAGGACTGCCTTTATATCTCTCTCTTTTTGTCCCCCTTTTGCTTGTTGCTGCGTGGATCTGCGGGGGGACTCCCTTTATCTGCGGCGGATGGCGTCCTGCCTTTGCCGCGGTGCTGTTTTTGACGTTTTTGTTTTCCGCTGTTTTGCTGCTGAGGATGAATTGTTCACGTTCTCTGCCGGCAACACTCACAGCTGATGGTAAAGTTGTTCTCAGCAGAGAGTGGGGTAGGGCGCGGGCACTGCTGATAGATACAGATTATGGAGCTTTTACCGCCTACCTTTTTGGCGTGGATACTCCGCCTGAGGGTTCTCGGGTTTTTTTGCGCGGCGCTCTTTTTGATTTCCGCACGGCCTCTGCTCCAAAGGGCGGCTTTGATGAAAGACTCTTTTGGCGCGGCAAAGGTGCGGTAAAGAGGATAGAGCTGTTTGAGCTTAAGGAGACGGAGGCACCTTCGGGGATATATCGCTGGCGTCACCTTTTGACGGAGCGGATAAAAAACTCTCTGCCCCAAAACTGTGCCGCCTACATGCTGGCCCTGACAGTGGGAGTGCGCGATAAGGAACTGACGGCACTGCACCGCAGTGCGGGGACGGTGCATCTGCTGGCGGTTTCCGGCTTCCATGTTGGTATTATTGTCAGCTTTTTTTCGCTCTTCTTTCGGCGCGGTAAGTTAAAACTGCTGCCTTTATCTCTTTTAATGTGGTTCTATATCGTTCTTGCGGGGCTGCCGCCGGGAGGAATAAGGGCTGCTTTGATGGTGCAAATTTATCTTTTGGGGCTTTGGGCAGGCAAGCCATCATCTTCTTTTAACAGTGTCAGCACCGCGGGAATTATTTTGCTGCTTTTTAACCCTTGGACGTTTTATGACGTCGGCTGGCGGCTTTCGATGCTGGCGGCTCTTTTTATCACCGCCTTTGCCAAAGTTTACAAGCCCTCTCTTTCTTCTGCCCTCTATGGATCTTTAATGGTGTGGTTTGTAACCGCACCTCTCTTGGCGGCGGTTTTCGGCGAGGTTCCTCTTGCCGGACTGCTGATGAATGCCGCCGCGATACCGCTTTTTGCTTTGCTCTTTCCGCTATTGGTTTTATTTTCACTGCCGGCGCTTTTGGGGCTGCCATGGGGCTATCAAATGGCCGCGATCATGGAATACTTTCTTGACGCTTGGAATGTTTTTTCCGCGCTGGTCACCTCTTGTGTGCCGTGGTCAGTTGCTTATACGGTACCTCTTTTGCTTGCGGCCTTGGCTGTTTGCGGGGTGTCTTTTGCCGCAGCTTCCGCTGTCAGTGTGAGAAGAGTGCCCTTTGCCGCAATAGGATTTGTATTTTGTTCACTCTTTTTGCTGGAAATGATGTAAAATAAGCTAGATACGCATGTGCTGATATCTGCTCATGTACTGTGTTCTATTGTTTTTTCGCGTAATCAAATTTGCTTTTGCTGCCTGTATGGGCGCATTAACGCAGCTTTGGAGGAATTATATGCTTCTCGTCCTTGATGTCGGCAACACCAATACCGTGATGGGAATATACTCAGGAGAGACGCTTATAGGTCACTGGCGTCTGACATCCAAGAAACAGACGATTGATGAAGTAGGATTTATGATACAGGGTCTGCTTAATGCCTCTTCGATAAGCAGAGAAGATATTAAAGGTGCGGTATATGCCAGTGTAGTACCCTCATTGGATGAGATGTTCACCGAGGGTGTGCGCCAATATATCGGCATCCCTTGTCTTAAGGTGAGACACACTCTTGATACTGGGCTTAATATCAAGGTGAAAAATCCTGCGGGCGTGGGTGCGGATAGGCTGCTAAATGCCGTCGCCGGTATCAGAAAATATGGTACGCCTCTGGTGGTTGTGGACTTGGGAACGGCAATTACCCTTGATGTGATTGATTCTGAAGGGGCTTATATCGGCGGGACGATTTCCCCCGGTATGGAGCTGGGAATGGAATCTCTTTTTTCCCGCACCGCTAAGCTGCCGCAAATCGCTTTGGAAGCTCCTGAACGCTATATCGGCGGTGATACAACGGAAGCGATCCAGTCGGGCATTGTCTATGGCTGCGTGGGTATGGTAGATACGTTGCTGGAGAACATCTTCCGCGAGTTGGGCGGTCCCTGCCGTGTTATCGCCACAGGCGGTCACTCTTCGATATTGACATCGTACTCGAAAATTGTTAAGGAGTCAGACCAATGGCTGACACTTGATGGTTTGAGAATAATTTATGAGAGAAATAAGGATATCTATGGATATACAGGCGGACTTAGATAGAAAAAAAATTGCCATGATTAACAATTTAATCCCCGGATTTCCCCGTACGGTTGGCAAGGTAGCAGTGAATAATCCCATTTGGCTGGCGCCGATGGCGGGAATCACTTTCGGCTCGCTGAGGTACTTTTATAAAGAGCTGGGCGCGGGGCTGGTGCATACTGAGATGGTCAGTGCCTTGGGGCTTTGTCACCGTGGCAGAAAGACGAAGGAACTTCTTTTTGGAGATGATGGCGAGCGGCCTGTGGTACTGCAGCTCTTTGGCTCAAATGCTGAGGATATTATCAAGGGAGCGGAAATTGCCTTGACTATCAGAAAATTTGAGGCGATTGAGATTAATATGGCGTGCCCGATGCCCAAGGTAACGAAAAAGGGCAGCGGCTCAAAACTTTTGGAAAATCCCTCCGAGGCGGCGGCGATAATCAAGGTCCTAAAGCCCTTGGGATTGCCGGTGTGGTCTAAGGTGCGCATTATGCCTGAGTGGAATGATATCACTACCGCTGATTTCTGCGGCGTGCTTTTTGAATCTGGGGCGGACTATGTTTTTGTCCATGGACGGACTCCGGCGCAGAGATATGAGGGCGTTGCTTCACGCGATGCAGTGGAGAAAATCGCCGCGGAATTTCCCGGGCTGATTGGCGGCAGCGGCGACTGTTATACCGTTTCTGACTTTACTGACTATCTTGCCCGCGGCTGTACTTCCGTGCTGGCGGGGCGGGGAATTATGAAAGATGTCTTTATTATCCCCAAGGTGCTTAAGCAGTTGGGCGCGGATATTCCTCAAGAGAGTACCGACCCTGATTCTGAGGTCCAGTCCGCTCTTTTACTCAAACTAGGCAGGAGCATTTATAATGCAGAGGGTGAATCTCTTGCTTTGATGGTTGCCAGACGGATGCTGGCCGCCCTATTTAAGGGCTTTCCCGGCGCAGCCCAGCTTCGTAGGAGAGGCGCTATGGTGAGGACATGGGCTGATATGGAGGAACTTTTAATCAACTGGCGTGATATTCCCTCTCTTCCTGAGGTGGAGTTTAGACCGGAAGATTTTCCGCGGGGGGTAATCGGTGAATTTAACTGATTGCCGCTATTTCAGGAAGCCGCCGCGGCACGTATTACCGGTGTTACAAGCAGGCTGCGGCTGTAGCTGTGGCATATTGATGTGTACTCTGATGGAAAAACCGATTTATTGATTAAGAAGCTAAGTTCGATTTTCGCATGAAACCATCGATTTCGGCTTTCTGTTTATGGTTATCGGACTACACGCCGGTTATTATTGAAGGTTTGCTGTTAAATCAGGGTTTTGTTAGTTATCAGAGAGAGATTAAAGTTTATTAATATAGAAAGAGGAAGTGGTCACGTTGTCAGAGGAAATCAAGAACGCAGAGCAGGGGCAGCAAAAGAATATGATGCCGGAGGAAGAGATTTACCGCCAGCGCAAAGACAAATTGATGAGGCTCCGCGAGGAGGAAGGCTATGACCCCTTTCAGCAGGACCATTGGGAAGTCAAAAACAATCTTGCCTATGCGAAGGAAAAGTATGACTCTCTAAGCAACGAAGAGTGGGCTGAAGAAGAGATTCAGACGGCAGGACGCGTGATGATTTTACGCCGCCACGGCAAAACGGCTTTTGCGACATTCGAAGATGAAAATGACAGAATGCAGCTCTGCTTCCAGTTTGACGTGTTGGGGGAAGAGAGATATGCCTTTTTCAAAAAATGGATTGACGCGGGAGATTTCTTGGGCATTGTGGGAGTCCCTTTCCGCACACAGCGCGGTGAGCTGACCCTCTCTGTTAAGAGCTTCTGCCTGCTTTCCAAGGCACTGCGCCCGATGCCGGAAAAGTGGCACGGACTTAAGGACATGGAGGTTCGCTATCGCCAGCGTTACGCTGATATGATCGCCAACCCTGAAGTGCGCGAGACTTTCCGCAAGAGGACGAAGATATTCCAGACTTTCCGCCGCGTGCTTGATGCTCACGGCACTCTGGAAGTGCAGACGCCGATTCTTTCCACTATCGCCGGCGGTGCCAATGCGCGTCCTTTTGTCACTCACCATAACACCTTGGACATCGATATGTATATGCGTATTGCTACAGAGCTCTACCTCAAGCGTTTGGTGGTTGGCATGCTCGGACGGGTGTATGAAATAGGGCCTCAGTTCCGCAACGAGGGCATGGACCAGCGTCACAATCCCGAATTTTCCACATTGGAAGTATACTGGCCCTATGGCAATTATGTGGATATGATGAACCTTGCGGAAGAGATTTTGGTTGCCTGCGCTGATGAGCTTGGAGAGAGAGTGATCAACTACCAGGGCAGCGAAATAAACCTCAATCCGCCCTTCCGCCGCGCCACGATGATGGAGCTGGTTGATGAATATGTGGGCATCGATTTTGGTAATATTACAGACGAAGAGGCGCGCCGCCAAGCCGCTCTTCGTGGTCTGGAAGTAAAGCCCACGGACAGCCGCTTTGATATTTTGCCTCTCTTCTTTGAAGAGTATGTGGAGGAAAACTTAATTCAGCCGACCTTTGTTATCGGGCATCCCACGGTTATCTCGCCGCTTTCGAAGCGCAATAAAGAAAACCCCGATATCACCGACAGATTTGAGCTTTTCATCAACGGCTGGGAATTTGCCAACGCTTTCAGCGAGCTTAACGATCCTCTCGACCAGAGGGAGCGCTTCCTTGACCAGGCAAAGAAGAAGGCCGAGGGAGACGATGAATCTCATCCCTTTGACGAAGATTTTATCAATGCTCTGGAATATGGTCTGCCGCCGACGGGCGGCATGGGAATAGGCATGGACAGAACGGTGATGCTTTTGACAAATTCCAAGAGCATCAGAGATGTAATCCTCTTCCCGACAATGAAGCCCAAGGAATAACATATATGTCGCTGCCCGAGACTCCGATGAAGAGGGCTGAACAACTTCGTGCCGCGCTGGCTAGGCACTCCGCCCTGTACTATGTGCAGGACAGTCCGGAAATATCGGATTTTGAGTATGACTCCCTCATGAGGGAGCTTATAGAAATTGAAAAATCACATCCCGAACTGGTGCGCCCCGACTCTCCCACGCAGAGAGTCGGCGGCGCTCCGCGGGAGGGTTTTGTAAAAGTCACCCACGAAGCGCCGATGATGAGCCTTGATAATGCTCTGAATAAAGAGGAGCTGCGCGCTTTTTATGAGAAGCTCTGCTTGTCATTGGAGGTGCCATCTGTACCGATGCTCTGCGAGCCGAAGATTGACGGACTTGCAGTTTCGCTGATCTATGAGGATGGTATTTTTATCAGCGGCTCAACCAGAGGAGACGGACAGGTGGGTGAAGATGTCACCGCAAATTTAAAAACCATTCGCACTCTGCCTCTTAAGCTTACTGAGCCTGTGCGCGGATACTTTGAAGTGCGCGGCGAGGTCTGCATGGACAAAAAGGGCTTTGCCGCTCTCAACGAGAGGCGTGAAGAGGCGGGAGAGCCCCTCTTTGCCAATCCGCGCAATGCCGCAGCAGGGAGTCTGCGCCAGTTAGACCCCAAGGTCACTTCCTCCCGTAATCTCAAAGTCTTTCTTTATCAAGTAATGGAGCCGGAAAAGCATCATATTGACAGTCAGCAGACGATGCTGGAAAGGATCAGAGAGTTGGGGCTGCCGACGCAGGGGGCGCAGGCTCTTTGTGCTTCTATTGAGGAGATTGAAAGATACCTTGATGTTTGGACAGAGGGGCGTTTTCAGCACCCTATCGATACCGACGGTGTAGTGGTCAAGCTGAATGAGCTGTCTGCGCGTGCTGCGCTCGGAGCTACGGCAAAGGCGCCACGGTGGGCGATTGCCTTTAAATTTCCTCCGGAAGAAAAGCTGACTCA
>CAZFWP010000042.1:0-16208 GCA_964522805.1 uncultured Synergistaceae bacterium
ATACCTAACCTTGCCAAGGTTGGGGTCGGGGGTCCGAATCCCCTCTTCCGCTCCAAAAAACATTAAGCCTCAGCTAAGAGCTGAGGCTTTTTTATTGGAAACATCCTCCTACTGCATAAGCGTCAAATTCTTCTGACCTATTCCTGATACCATAAAACACTTGAATTCTCAACAGAGATGAGATTTTTATAATTTATCATCGCGGCAAACAGGGATACCTCGTATGTAGCACTACGGATATTCACATGTAGCTGGCTTTTACAGAAAAGCAAACATATGACCTGCAGAGTGTCTTAGGTTACGATAACTCCTTGGTAAAGTGCTTTTATAGGTACAACAAAATTCTTTGGTGTATAGCCTCAGTGTCAAACAATCCATACCTGGGACAGACCCCGTGTGTCCCAGGTGCCTGACGCTTACATTGCAGCGATACTGGTTCTGCCTGTTATGGTGCGTGAGACACGCCAATATGCAAAGGATAGATGGTACCCTGAGAATAACCACATGGCAACCTAAAAAGGAAGTTGGTAATTGATGACCTCTATGTAAAATTGACATCCTTGCTGCAAATTAGAAGGAAATTCTGACGCTATTACATGAGCAGAGGGGGAACAGAGTGACAAGCCCATGAATAGAGACCGCTAATTTCACACATGCCCGAGGTTTAATAAGTTGCTTTCACTTCATTTTTTGACTCCGTGACAGGTGGTACTGCGCGGTTACGTTATTAAGGTGAGAGCTACCTTTCGAATTCCTACGTCTACATATTGTTAAAGTAAGGTATGGCTGTTAGTTAAAGTAGATTTTCAGGCAGCATAATATAGGGGTTCCGCTTTTGTGTAGAGTTTGCTCATATTAGTATTTGCCGGTGTTTAAAATAATACTTGAAGTGGGTTTCTATTGCATGGTTTTTTCAATGTATTTCAAAGTGAGTGCAAATTGCCATGTTCAATCTATATTATTTAGTACGTGAAGGATGGTTGGGGCGTGCTTTTAACTTATATATTTGGTCAGTCCTCTTACGTTCATTGTTATCACCAACAGTACAAAAATTTTTTTGAGCCATGTTTTTGTACGGTCTAGTATATGGTATTTAAATTACCTATTGCATATCATGGCATATAATGGAACCAACAAGAAACAGAAAAAGCCCGTCGAAGACGGGCTTTTTCGTATGCTTTGTATTTCATTGATTTACAGTATTGGTGGGAGATAAAGGGATCGAACCTTCGAC
This sequence comes from uncultured Synergistaceae bacterium, assembly GCA_964522805.1. Classification (GTDB taxonomy): domain Bacteria; phylum Synergistota; class Synergistia; order Synergistales; family Synergistaceae; genus CAZBYL01. Next base: position 1,235 of record CAZFWP010000042.1, read on the forward strand.
AGCCACCGTGTGAGGATGGTGCTCTACCACTGAGCTAATCTCCCATGCAACGAACAAAAGGAATTATACTTGCAGTTGGAATATATTTCAAGTGTGCAGCGGGTGATATTTTAAAAAATAGATAAAATCAGCAGACGGCAGTTGTCGAGAATCTTTATAATTTTGCTAAATTTCATGGGTTGGGTTTTTGCTAAATAGCAACAGTTGTGAAAATTTGAGGGGAAAGTTTTAATTTCACATAAGGCTACAACAGAATAGGCAGCAGCTATTGATCTTGTTGTCCTAAAATGCGGGAGTGTGCAGCACAAAATATCTCTATAACGTGAAACTCGGTGACCTGTTAAAACAAGGCAGATAAAAATGGTTTTTGAACGTGACATGTCTGTTGTAATAACTACGCTGTAGCATTGTTCTATTTTGAAATGAAAAATACTTCTTGTAAGAGAAAATTAATGGTGTAGAATAACGTTGGTAATTTTGTACGAAGGGTCGAATCCTTATGATAAGAGCAGCGAAAATGAACGGTAACGGCAACGATTTTATTGTTGTAGATAATATGGATAAAAAATACGACATAGATATGCTGAAAATGATGGCGTTAAAATTATGCCGACGAAGAGAGTCTGTCGGTGGTGATGGTATCCTTGTTCTTGAGCCGTCAGCAGCATTTGAATTTAAAATGAGGCTTTTTAACAGTGACAGTTCAGAAGGGGAGATGTGCGGCAATGGAGCTCGCTGCGTCGCACGATTTGCCTTTGATAACGGCATAGCTTTAAACTCATGTATGACTTTTGAAACTTTGGGAGGGGCGGTGTGCGCTAGTGTAAGCGGTGCAAGAGTTACTTTAAAACTTGCCCCTGTCTCTTTGGAGAAGGTTCTTGTAGACGTGCCTATCGCTGTGGGAGATGAAGAATTTAATTATACTTTTATAACAGTAGGAGTTCCTCATACGGTAATATTTGAAGATAAGCGTTCAAGAAGCGATGATGGCTACAGAGCTTTGGGAAAAGCAATAAGAGAAAGACATGACCTTTTCCCGGAGGGGACGAATGTCAATTTTGTTGTTGCAAGGGAAAGTCTTGAAGGTGCTCTTGATGTTTTAACTTATGAACGTGGTGTGGAAGATTTGACGCTTTCTTGCGGCACGGGATCGGCAGCCAGCGCCATTGCCTCTGTTTTAATTGGCATTACGGGCCCCAAAGTAGATGTGTGGAATCCCGGAGGACTGAATAGGGTCTCCTTGGTATTTGAATCTGCGGATAAAGTTATCCCTGAACTTGAAGGGGGAGCGCTTCTGGTTGCCTCTCTGAATATCACAGAAGAGGCGTTAAAGTAAATATTAGGAATTTTAATTTTTAAGTGAAAAATACTGCTTCACAGGCAGACTTTCATGTTATAACATGGAGAGTCTATGCTTGATTACTAATGGAGGTTTTTTGTATGCCAAAACCATGGTGGCGTGAAACAATTGAAACGGTCTTCTGGGCCCTTATCCTTGCCCTTATTCTTAGGACTTTTGTTATCCAAGCTTTTTGGATTCCTAGCGGTTCGATGATTCCTACGTTAGAAATAGGCGATAGGGTTTTAGTCCTTAAATTTTGGTACGCTTTGCCCAGTATTGAACCTAAGCGCGGACAGATAGCGGTCTTTAAATACCCGGTTGACCCGAGACGTGACTTTGTCAAACGTATTGTCGGACTGCCTGGTGATAAAGTTGAAATACGCAATGGCACTGTATATATCAATGACAGAGAGTTGTTTGAGCCATATGTTAAAAACACCGATACCTATAATATGCCGCCACAGACCGTACCCGAGGAGAGTTATCTTTGCCTTGGGGACAACAGGCCTAATTCACAAGATGGCCGTTTTTGGGGGTATGTGCCACGCAGCTTTTTTAGAGGTCCCGCCGTATTCAGATATTGGCCTCTTAACCGTATAGGATTAATAGAATAGATGTCCCGCACTGTATGGTATCCTGGACACATGGCAAAAGGCAAGCGCCAGCTGGAGGCTCTTGCAAATAATATTGACCTGATAATAGAGGTACGTGACGCCCGAGCGCCGATTCTTTCCTCGTCACCGTTACTAAATATTTTCACACCTAAAATCCAGGTTTTAGTAGTTCTTTCCAAAGCGGACTTGGCAGACGAGAAGTCAACTAAGATATGGGCTGATTATTTAAAAAGCAAAAAACTTCCGGCATGGCCGCTGGATTTACGCAAGGGCGGACTGTCTCTGATAAAAAAAATGCTGACAGAAAAGAAGCCAGCTTTTCGCGATTTGCGTATGGCTGTTGTAGGAACTCCCAATGTTGGAAAATCAATGCTTATAAACCAGCTTGTTGGCCGTAAGGCCGCTCCTGTGGGCGGTATCCCCGGTATTACAAAGGGGGTATCTTGGTTTAAAGGACAAGGCTACCTGCTAGTGGACTCTCCAGGTATACTTGACCCTCATAGTGATGCCCGTGCACACAGAATGATTTCTTGGATCGGTTCTTCCCGCGGTCAGGTAATTGGCAGCTGGGAAGAGCATTCTAAAGAGTGTATCGATTTCTTGATACGCAAGAATCTTTGGTCCGGGGTGGAAAAGTCGTGGGGAATTAAAGCTGAGGGAGAGCCCGCTGAAATCCTTGAGAGCGTTGGACGACGCCTGGGTAAGCTGCTCCCTGGTGGCGTCGTTGACCTTGAGGCTGCAGGACGCTCATTTATTGATGCCTTTGCCACAGGTAAGCTAGGAAGAATGACACTTGAATTACCAGGTGAACGGCCGCTTTGGGAGTGCTTAAAGTAGTGTCAGGCTGTAAAGGATTTGTCATTGCCGGTACGGACGAAGCCGGCAGAGGACCTCTCGCCGGGCCGGTCGTAGCTGCCGCGGTGATCTTAACGAACGAACAAAGAGATGTGCTTTTAAAAGCCGGTCTGAAAGATTCTAAGAAATTAACAGAGCCAAAGAGAGAAATACTTTTTAGAGAAATGCGTTCTTTGGGTGTAACATGGGCGGCGCAGGCGGCGTCACCGCATAGAATTGACAGGATGAATATATTGCAGGCCTCACTTTGGTGTATGAGGAGGTCTGTCGAAAAGCTCTCTTGTGCTCCTGATATGGTTTTGGTTGACGGAAACAAATTAATACCTTTTCTAATGACCAGACAAAAATATGTTATAAAGGGGGATGACAAAGTCCCGGCGATATCTGCGGCATCGGTTATCGCTAAAGTCCTCCGTGACAGAGTGATGCTGACTCTTGACAAAGTATATCCCGAATACGGGTTTGCCGGGAATAAGGGCTACCCTTCTTTAAAGCATCGTGATACAGTACTGCAAGTAGGACCTTCGCCCGTGCACAGACTCTCTTTCAAAGGAGTTCTTCCGGAGATTACCTCATGAGCCTTGAGCGCGCCCTTTCTCAGTCGGTGAAAAAGTCTCTGCATAAGTCTAAACATTGCGTCTCAAAAGAGAAACCAACAGAGGAAACAGCGCCGCACCTGAGGCTTGGGCGCCAGGGAGAAGACATTGCCGCTGAATATTTAACGTCTTGCGGCTATGAGGTTTTAGCACGTAATGTCTCATACAAATGGGGAGAGATTGACCTAGTTTGTCAGTACGACGATGAGATAATTTTTGTTGAAGTTCGGACAAGAAGTGTTGGTATACTGCTGCCGCCGGAAATGACAGTAGGTCCCAATAAACTGCAAAAACTGACAAAATCTGCTAGGACATGGGCCGAATCAAGAAACTACACAGGTTTCTGGAGGATAGATTTAATAGCAATCACTTTCAGTAACGACAATAGCTCCAAAATTGAACATATAAAGAATATTACGGAGGGGATATGGTGAACTATGTTTCTGGTATCACTCTACGTGGAACACAGGCCATACCTGTTGAAGTAGAAGTCGAGACAACAGGGGGTCTTTTTTTAATGTCAGTTGTCGGACTTCCCGATACTGCGGTTAAAGAGGCGAGAGAGCGTGTGCGCGCCGCATTACGAAGTATAGGTATCAATGTCAGAGGGAGGGTTGCGATCAACCTTGCTCCAGCTGATATGCCAAAAGAGGGTGCATTGCTGGATCTGCCTATGGCAGTAGGCATTGCTTGTTCACAAGGCGGAGTAAAAGTCAAAAAGCCCTCTCTTTTCCTCGGTGAGCTCGCACTTGACGGCAGACTGCGAAAAGTAAGAGGTGCTGTCCCTGCGGCCTTTCTCGCAAAAGAAAACAATATGGACCTTTACATTCCAGAGGAAAATGCGAGAGAAGTTGGGCTTGTTGATGGAGTCACTGCTTATAGAGTTAAAACCCTTGGTGACCTCTTTGCCCACCTCCGCGGTGAAATTGAGCTTGCCAAGGTCATATACACCACGGTTGATGATATCGAGCCGATAGCAGACCCAGATTTCTCCGATATAAAAGGGCAGACTGTGGCGAAGCGGGCTCTTGAGGTCGCCGCTGCAGGGCACCACAATCTTCTTTTTGTCGGTTCTCCGGGTTCAGGAAAAACACTGCTTGCAAGAGCATTAAAAGGAATTCTGCCGCCTCTTTCCGATAGCGAGATGATGGAAGTACTGTTGCTTAAAAGTACGGCTGGTTTGGATCTTTCCACACTAAGAGAACGTCCCTTCCGTTCTGTCCACCACACTGCCAGCAGTGTGGCACTTTGCGGCGGCGGGACTCAACTGCGTCCCGGAGAGATAAGCCTTGCCTCCAGAGGAGTGCTGTTCCTAGATGAATTTCCCGAATTTACTCGTGACGTGATTGAGTCACTGCGCCAGCCGCTAGAAGACGGTTTTATTACTGTAAGCAGAGCTTCGGGCAGTGTAGTTTACCCCGCAAAAGTACTTATGGTTGCGGCTTGCAACCCATGCCCCTGCGGTTTTGCCGGAGATCCGGTGGAAAGGTGTACCTGCTCGCAAGGTGTGCTTGACAAATATAAACGCCGTCTGTCTGGACCGATATTGGACAGAATTGATTTGCACATATCTGTTCCCAGACTCATGCCGGAAGAGCTTGTCTCGCTTGAAGGCAAATGCGGCGAAAGCAGCTCGGAAGTACGCAAAAGAGTTAAGGCTGCAAGGGAACGGCAGGTTGCAAGATGGAATAATTTTGGCTTTCAGTGTAATTCGGAAATTCCCGAAAAAATATTAAGACGTTACATACAAATAAAACCAGATGTTAAAAATTTTATCCTCCAAGCGCTGAACAAAGTCAGATTGTCCGGCAGAGGTCTGTCGCGAGTGCTGCGTGTATCCCGCACTATCGCCGACCTTGAATTATCCGAGAGAATTGAGATCGTCCATGTGGCAGAGGCCTTGAGCTATAGAGAGGGAGAAGCTCTGTCATGGATGAAATATTAAAAACACAGCTTCTGCTGAATAGTGTAGGCGCTGATGTTCGTCACTGGAAGAAGATAGTGTCCTCAGGCATTAACTTGTGCCAGATTTTAAAAGATGACTACGAAAGGCTGAAAATCACCGGACTTACAGAACGGGCGGTTGCCCATATCAGAGAAAATGACATTGCAAGATGGGCGGAGTCTGAATTTGAGCGTGCCTCCACGCTCGGCGTGGATATAGTCTCCTGTGACGATATCAATTACCCTGCCAACCTTTTAGATTTAAAGGATCCTCCGCTGCTGCTTTACTGGCACGGCAATATGAAAAGCATTTCGTACTCAGCTGTAGGAGTTGTCGGAACAAGAAAGTGCAGTTCGTACGGACGAGAAACGGCGGAAAAGATAGGAGCATTCTGTGCTGCCGCGCATAGGATATTAATAAGCGGAGGTGCTGCCGGCATAGACGGATTTGCCCACGGCGGTGCATGCGGACATCAAGGTGAAACAGTTGCCGTTTTGGGAAATGGAGTAGATGTCGTTTTTCCCTCCTCCAATCGCCTTCTTTTTGAAAAAATTAAAGAGTGCGGAGCTCTAATTTCCGAGTTTCCTCTCGGTAGCGGCGGGGAAGCTTGGCGTTTTCCTAAAAGAAACAGGATAGTTGCCGCTCTATCTGATAAACTAATCGTTGCCGAAGCACCGCTAAAAAGCGGTGCGATGATCACAGCGAAAATAGCCCTCGAATTGGGGCGAGAAGTATGGGCGGTTCCTGGACGCATCAACGAAGCTGTTTCAGAAGGTTCTAACCGCTTGATATTTGATGGTGCGTTTCCTTACATATCTCATGGACTTTTTTTTGATTTTTGCGACAAAAGTGACGGTCAATCATCACTGTTCAGCAATGCTGCGCCGCTGAACAGCGCTGATGATCTTACTCAAGATGAAAGGTCCGTTATGAAAATACTGTGGAGATCTGGATCACAAACGGTTGACAACCTTGCGGTTGAGGTTAAAATGAGCGCCGCCGATGTGATGAAAATATTAGCAATTCTATCTGCTAAGGGGTACACTTACTCATCAGGTCCCGGCAGATTCAGCGCAAAAGCTTGAAAGAGGTGGACTGTATGGTAGCTAAAAAAAAAGCCGCACCCGACGATACTGAAATAAAGATAGAGAGTGACGTCAAGACTAAAAAGAGTAAAACAAAGACAACAGAGGTTAATGATAAACCTGCTAAAAAGACTGCGGCTGCTAAAAAAACCACAAAAAAAACATCTGCTAAGGACAAACGCGGTACAAAAGGCGCCAAAAAATTCTCCGAATATGAGGGTAAAACTTTGGTTGTTGTTGAATCTCCGGCTAAAGCCAAAACTCTTGAAAAAATCCTTGGTTCTGGGTATAGAGTGCTTGCCAGTGTCGGGCATGTACGTGATTTGCCCAAAGGACGCATTGCCATCGATGTTGATAATGATTTCGAGCCTGAATATATACAAGTTCGTGGGAAGGCAGATCTGATCAAAGGGCTCAAGGGCGCCGCGGCTGTGAGCAAAAAAACACTTCTCGCCTCTGACCCTGACCGTGAGGGAGAGGCTATAGCTTGGCATTTGGCTACTCTTCTTGATATAGACCCTGCGTCAAAATGTAGAATCAGAATGCACGAAATAACTAAGCACGGAGTCACCAGTGCTGTATCAGAACCTGATAATATCGATATTAACCGTGTTGATGCGCAGCAGGCAAGGCGTGTTCTGGATCGTCTTGTAGGCTATCAGCTGAGCCCTTTGCTCTGGTACAAAGTGCAGCGGGGGCTTTCTGCCGGGCGTGTGCAGTCTGTCGCACTAAGAATTGTCTGTGAACGCGAAGATGAAATAGAGCGTTTTGTTCCTGAAGAATATTGGCTTATCGATGTTGAAGCGTCATCTGCTGATACTAATAGAAATTACACCCTCAGAGTTGAAAAATACCAAGACAAGAACATAATAATTGAAAATGAAAAAGCGGCGCTTGTCGTCACAGAAAATATAAAAAACAATAAATTATTGGTAGAAGATTTTAAGACAAAAGAAAATTCCCGTGCGCCCATGCCTCCTTTTAAAACCAGCACATTACAGCAAGAAGCTTCCCGCCGCTGTGGATTTGCACCTAAGAGGACAATGCGCATTGCCCAATCTCTTTATGAAGGGATTGAAATTCCTGGTAAGGGGCCAACAGGCCTTATTACATACATGCGTACAGACAGTCTGCGGCTTGCACCAGAGGCGCTTGATGCTGCGCGTAATTATATAACGCAAAATTTTGGCAATGATTATCTGCCTTCAACAGCCAATGAGTACGTTCCCAAGGGTAAGTCGCAGGACGCACATGAAGCTATTCGCGCTACGGATCCTTTTCTTACTCCTAAACTGTTAAAAGACCATCTCAGTGCCGAGCAGTTTAAACTTTACGAACTGATATGGAGCCGATATGTTGCCAGCCAGATGACAGATGCAATTACCGCACGCACCACTTTGACCTGCGTAAGCGGAGATTACACACTCAAACAGTCGGGAGTGGTTGTCACCTTTGACGGATGGGGCAAAATCTATCCTCTTGGTGTTAAAAACGTCACCTTTGGAGCAGCTGTTGTAGGCGAACTTCTCTCTGTAGAGAAAATAGATAAAGAACAAAAATTTACTCAGCCACCGGCAAGATATACCGAAGCTGGGCTTGTGAAGGTTTTGGAAGAAAAGGGCATTGGCCGTCCCTCTACATATGCCACTATAATAGATACGCTCTCTGTCAGAGGGTATGTTGACAAGGGCGAAGAAGATAAAAAATTGATGCCTACAAAACTCGGTAAATTAGTCAATATTTTCTTGGTTCGCTATTTTCCTTACCTGATAAATGTAGACTTTACGGCGAAAATGGAAGGTGAGCTGGATCAGGTTGAATCAGGAGACTTGAATTGGCGCAAAGTAATGGCGGAATTCTGGAGCGGATTCAAACCTGTTTTAGATGATGTTTCCGCTAATGCTGAAACAATGAGACCGGAGCCTGAACTGGTCGGCGAAAAGTGTCCCGAATGCGGTCATGAACTAATTATCAAACGGGGCAGATTTGGAGAATTCATTGCCTGCACCGGTTACCCTGAATGCCGCTATACACGCAAAATAGTACATACTACCGGTATAAAATGTCCTAAGTGCAACGAAGGCGAGCTGATCAGGAGAAAGACAACCAAAGGCAAAATGAAGGGACGATTCTTCTATGGCTGTAACCGATACCCTGACTGTGACTTTGTATCTTGGAAAAAGCCAGAGACGGCTTCTGATAAGGGAACAGAAAATAAGGCAGAGGAGCCGGTAAACTTTGAAACAGATATGTAACGAGGTCAAGATAATAGGCGGCGGACTGGCTGGAGCGGAGGCTGCATGGCAGCTTGCCGAACGCGGAATACAGGTATCGCTGTATGAGATGCGCCCATCAAACGCTACCCCAGCTCATGAAACAGGTTTGATTGGGGAGCTTGTTTGCAGTAATTCTCTCGGGGGGCAAAAGACAACAACACCTGCTGGTATATTGAAAGCCGAACTTACTGCAATGGGCAGTTTATTAATGGAGTGTGCTGATAAAACAAAGGTTCCAGCAGGAAATGCTCTGGCTGTGGACAGAATATTATTTGCAGAAAAAGTTGACGGTGCTCTATCTGTTCATCCAAACATTAAAATAATACGCGAGGAAATAATCGCAATTCCCGACGGTCCTGCCATCATATCGACGGGACCTCTTACATCGAATGCGATGGCGGAAAAATTAAAAGAACTTGTAGGTGATGGGTTTCTTTATTTTTTTGATGCAGTGGCTCCAATCGTAACATTGGACAGTATTGATACAAGTTGTTCCTTTAGGGCAAATAGATACGGCACTGATGGTGATTACATAAACTGCCCAATGAATGAAGAAGAATATCACCTTTTCTGGAACGAGTTAATAAATGCGGAAACAGCGATGAAGCATTCGTTTGACGAAGAAGAAATGCGCCACTTTGAGGGCTGTCTCCCTGTGGAAGTAATTGCCAAACGCGGTGAACAGACGCTTCTTTTTGGTCCGCTGCGGCCTGTTGGTTTTCAATCTGCAAACAACGGCGAGACTCATTACGCCGTTGTTCAGCTTAGGCAGGATAACAAAGAAGGAACACTTTTTAACATTGTCGGGTTTCAAACAAATCTTAAATGGGGTGACCAGGAGCGGGTTTTCAGAATGATACCTGCGCTTGCTGAGGCTGAATTTGTCAGAAAAGGGGTAATGCACAGAAATCTGTTTGTCTGCGCCCCTAAAGTCCTTGATGGCTGTTTAAGACCAATTGGGCGTAAAGATCTTTTTCTTGCCGGCCAAATTACAGGTGTTGAAGGGTATGTCGAAAGCATCGCCATGGGAATGGCCGCCGCTGTCTTTATGCACTCTCACCTTTGCGGCGAACTAATGCCGTTTTTTCCTCAGGAGACGGCCATTGGCTCCTTGCTTAACTATCTCTCAAACGCGATACCCGAAACATTTCAGCCAATGAATGTAAATCTAGGCATATTTCCTAAATTACCTGGTAAGAAAATTCATAAGAGGACGGAGAGATGCCAAGCTTACGCAGACCGTTCCGCCTCTGCCATAAGTAAATTTATTGATGATAACGTTTTTTTTAAAAACAACCGTTTGTAGTATGTCTACAAGATCCTTGATATTATAAAAATACAATGCATTGCGCCGTTTTCTAAAAGCAGCGTCCTGTTTTTTCGACTAACAGTACGCTGTTTTTTGTTGTACAGGAAAGTTGTTAAATTGTGTATAAATACTACAAAACTCAAATAGTAAGCAAATGTGTGTTTCTTGTGAATTTTCTCAAAATTCCGCTTGAATTTTACAATTTTCCTGATAGAATACCCTTCATGGTTAAGAATATCTGCACAGACATTGACTTGTTTTTATCATATATCAAATCACGCGGACGCTCTGAAAATACAGTGGTCAGTTACTCTGTTGATTTGAAACAGTTTGCCGATTATCTTGAAAAAGAGGGAATTGAAAATTCTGCGGATATCGATACAGATGCGGTACGGATATTTCTTAGCAACATACTTGGTGTAGGCAACGCTAAAACATCAGCGGCAAGAAAACTTTCCGCAGTCAGAGGGTTTATTAGGTGGCTCAGTACCAGAGGGATAATAAAGAACGATCCTGTTACGGGGCTTAAGGGGCCTAAACTACCCGGCTCACTTCCCAGAGCTCTGTCTTATGAGGATACTGATATGCTTATTACCAAAGGGCCGCAGCAGGGCAAGCATTACAACAGAGACAGGCTGATATTGGAGCTCATGTATGCCGCCGGACTCAGAGTTTCTGAATTAATCGGGCTAGACTGGGATATGGTGGATTTTGAGAGCAGGACATTAAGAATCATGGGCAAGGGCGAAAAGGAAAGAATTGCCCCGTTCGGCAGGGAATCTGCAAGGCTACTAACAGATTGGAAATTAGTCAACGGCGCAAAAGAAAACGGTCCCGTCTTTCTTTCGGAAAAGGGGGCGGAACGCCTGACAGTTAGGACCGTGCACAGAGTTGTTCTCCGTGCTGCCGCCAACGTAGGATTAAGCGGGGTTTCTCCGCATACACTGCGCCACTGTTTTGCGACGCACATGTTGGAGCGAGGAGCTCCGTTGAGAGTTGTGCAGGAGCTTCTGGGGCATGACAGTATATCGACGACGCAACGCTACTTGTCGATAACGACTGAGCAGATAAAAAAAAGTTATATGGAATCTCATCCAAGAGCACATGCTTAATGTGCAGGAAAATTCAGGGAGGAATTTGTTCTAATGGATACACCCAAAGAGTTAATTGAAGCTCGTCCGAAAATTGTTGATCAGCCTGCGATGCAGGATCTGCTCGAAAAAACCAGAGTTGTAAGTCGCGCTCTACAGTCAAGGAAAGACAGTGGTTCACCTGACTATCCCAAACTGGCCAGGCTAATGTCTGATATTTCTGCAGCTAACGTATATGTTATTAACCGTGAGGGACGCATTTTAGGCTATGCTTGGATAAGTGAATATGACTGCCCGATAATGGCTGACATGCTTGTCAATTCTGCGATGCCTCAAATCTACGTTGAGAAAGTAAACCAGTTTCACGAATCAGTTCTTAACCACACGGACCATGGTTTGTGCGCTTATGCTGATCAGCCATGCACATATTCCAACAAGCACGTGCTGATAGTTCCCATAAATGGTTCGGGAGAGAGACTTGGAACACTGATTTTGGCAAGATTCGGCTGCCCATTTGATACAAGAGATCTTGTACTTGCAGAGTACCTCGGAACAGTCGTGGGACTGGAAATACTCAACGACAGAGGCAAGACAATAGAAGAACGCGGCCGCGAACGCCTGGTAGTACAAATGGCCATGAGAGCACTCTCTTATTCCGAAGTTGAATCTGTGCGCCACATAATTGAAGACCTTGGCGGCCCGGAAGGCGTTGTTGTCGCCAGTAAGGTTGCTGACAGAGTTGGCGTAACCAGAAGCGTAATTGTAAATGCTCTGAGAAAACTTGGAAGTGCTGGTATAATAGAAAGCAGAAGTTTAGGAATGAAAGGGACATACATCAAAGTACTCAGCCCTCTTTTCCTAGAGGAGCTAGGCATCGTACTACGCTGACAACGGCGAGGAGGACACCAAATGAAGGCGAAAGTGTTGATTGCAGACGATTCTGCCCAGATGCGCATGATTCTCAAGGAAATATTGGTTCATAACGGCTGTGAGATTACAGACGAAGCAGAGAATGGCAAAGAAGCAGTTGAAATGTACAGCAGACACAAGCCCGATGTTGTAATCCTTGATTTATCAATGCCTGTAATGGACGGTATTGATGCGCTCAAGGCAATTAAGGAGCTGCACCCGGATGTATGTGCTGTAATGCAAAGTGCAATGGGACAGCAAAACTTGGTTGTAGAAGCTATCAGAGCCGGTGCATCTGAATTTTTCATAAAGCCCCTTCAGTCCGAGAGAGTCATTGAGGCTTTGGAAAAAGCGCTAAAGAAAAAATTGGTATAAATATACCGGCGTTGTACTATTAATATAAATATATGTTAGAATTAACAGTCACTGTTATTATAAAGCCCTATTAAATGGAGCTTAAAATTTTTGGAGGTTAGATCCGCAAATGGTAGAAAAGACGTCAGCCGCGTCATCGGTGAACATTGGTGATGTTCTCAGTGGAACAGTAGAACATCTTGCTCCTTATGGAGCGTTTGTGAGACTTGAATCCGGGCAGAAGGCCATGGTCCATATCTCTGAATTATCACATAACTACGTTAAAAAAGTAGAAGACGTGCTGGAAATGGGTCAGAAGGTCACTGCTAAGGTTATTAAGATAGATGAAAAAGGCCGCATTGACCTTTCAATCAAAGCTACACAGGTGAAGGAAGTTCGCCCTCCAGTTCATAGAGAAGAAGACTTTGAGAAAAAACTCACAAACTTCTTAAAATTCAGCGATGAAAAAATCGCCGATCTTAACAGCAAATGCAAGGACCCGCGCGCTGCAAAGAGAAGAACAGGTAACAGCGCTTCAGGGAAAAAATAAATTGCTTATAAATAATACAGATTTACTGTATAAGCCGGACGACATTAGTCTTCCGGCTTTTTGGAGTCCCTTAACCTCAGACGACGCAGTTGTGCTAACGGGCCAAAATCATGGCAAAAAGTTTAGTACAACCGAGATTTTGGCAGTTGCCCGAAGATGTTCGCATGGTTGTCCCCAGGTTCTTCTTTGTAAGCCTCTTACTGCAGATCACAGACCTTTCCCTACAGTATTCTGGTTGACGTGCCCATACTTGGCCAAAAGATGTGGCGAGTTAGAATCTGAGCATAAAATACGAGAACTTGAAAATATATTTAGTGTACGAGCAGATAGTATTGCCATATGGCATAAGGAATATGCCAAATTACGTCTTGCTCTTATTTCAGATTCTGATAAATCGGAGCTGCAAAAAAGGCATACTAAATTACTGGAGAAGTTAATCTCCGTAGGTGTCGGCGGGATAAATTGGAGCGAAGCTTGTTTTGCTGTCAAGTGCCTGCACTTACAGGTGGGGACATGGCTTGGCTGGGGGCAGCACCCCGCAGCTGAATGGCTAAAAAACAACTTCTCTAAAATAGAATGTAGTGATGGAAAGTGCAAAAGCTATCTTGCTACTTTATAAAGATACTTTTATTGCTATTGCTAAGGACAGATAGCAGGCTTATTTAAGAATTGCGGTGCAAGCCGCATGTTTATCTGTTCACATAAAAATAACAGATTTTATTTGCAGATATAGAAATACTATGCAAGGTTTCAAATACGAAAGATCTTCTAAATGGACAAGCGCACATCCTCGGCATTATATGAGGAGCCTTCATGACCCTACCGTTCAGTTTAAAGTAAAATCCCACGTTTAAGAAATGCACATTACGGACCGTTTGAAAATGTTATTATCAAACGCAATTGGCGTCGCTAGGGTCGCAGTGGTATCCCTCATTGGCAAGTGAGATAGAAATCTCATATTCCCATAACCGAGCTTAGTTTTCCCACCAGATGTATTTAGTATGCGTGTTAGCGGGACGCGCGAGAATATAACTTGGCATTATTGGGTACAAATGTAAGCCAGCAAACGAGAATCAACCTTAATCATAAAATATACGATAAGAGATACTAATGGAGAGACAGACTGCAGAATTTATAGCTTATCAGACTGTATAGCTAGATGGCGTTCGAGACTAAGGCAGAACGGTACGGAGGGGAATAAATAAGGTATCGAGACTTGTTGTTCTTGGCGCAAGTGAATTGAGTGTGACAGAAAATTTCATATACACATTACCTGGTATAGTCTCACTATCAATGGAGAAAGAGGGATAAGAGGAGTATCGGAAGGGTAAAAGAGTGCAAAGTAAGATTCTCATTTTTCCTCCATGAACCAAAAGAGCGGTGGTCTTACTGGCGGTTGCTTATTCATTTTGTATTTAAGCCTTGTACAGATTGAAAACATTTTGGACTTCTATAATGAGACCGCTCGACAACGATTCTTTGTTCCATTCTATAGGAACCTTGTGAAAACGGCATCTGACACCAAGCAAAAGAAATAATGCATCTTGCAAAGACAATCAGTAGCCACAAAAGCAAAGCAGTTTTGAGGCGCAAGCTAAATAACTGCATACAAATGTATGAAGATAATACGCAACAAAGCAGCCCGTACCACAGGAAAAGGCACATCTAGAACATTATGGGACTACTGCTTCCAGTTAAAGTGCTGGGAGCATACCAAGACCTACAACTTTCCGGAAGCGAGCCAACAAAAAATACGACTCCGCACATAGCAACCTGAATTTTCCCCGACGTCAATCCGCCTTTATTCAAGTGCTCAGCTCAGATACATAATGTCATTGAAGTAGGGCTCCACTTGTCATATTAATATGCAACTGCTCCTTGATGCAGATAGTATTATAGTCTATCATAATATAACTATTTAATTCATATTATAATTTAATAGTGAAAAATATGATTAAAATATTAAATTAATCTTAATCTAGTTTGTTATTTTATATTTATGCCAAATAAAACCATATGAATGTCAGTTCGTAGAATTATGTTTTATT
>CAZFWP010000043.1:0-16202 GCA_964522805.1 uncultured Synergistaceae bacterium
GGATTTTCAGTCCGTTGCTCTACCTACTGAGCTATCCCGCCATCTCAGTGGCGTTGAAAAAGTGGCGGAGCTGACGGGACTTGAACCCGCGACCTCCGGCGTGACAGGCCGGCGCTCTGACCAATTGAGCTACAGCTCCACTTTTTAGGTTGTATGGTGGGCGGAATAGGTTTCGAACCTACGACCCCCTGCGTGTAAGGCAGGTGCTCTCCCGCTGAGCTATCCGCCCGCATCGCACTCCGTACCGCGTCAGCGACAACAGTGGATATTATAGTCATTTTTTCTCAGATGTCAACACCCCTTTAGAAAAGTTTTTTAATGGGCTAGTTGCAATAGCAAGGAAAGCGCTAATTAGTTTAATTTCACTATAAGCGAAACAGAAAATCTGCAAAGACATGGGGGATGATAGGACTCCGCCAGGAAGTATGATAGCGGCTTGTTGCCCACTCTAAGCTTGTTGTGTACGGTGATAAGAAGCAGATAGTACCCGAATAAGGACAATGTCGTTATTTTGACACGCTTGAAAGAGATAAAGGCTAAGCACACCGTTTTTATGCTAAGCGCAACAATGCCGTTCTTTCAAAAAATACTACGCATTAGTTCACAACCGTTGCCGGTGCGCAACGTCTATATGTGGGTGTTTCTCCCTCTGGCACAAATGGTGTTTATCTTGTGTGCCGGCCAATCTTTCTATATGCCAGTTGTATTACAATTGCCACATCAGCCGATTTACACATGCACCATCTCTGCTATGTGGTTTGTACGCGGCAGCGCCCGTATGTTATATATAAGCTATTAATACTGGGGCATCTTCTATGTGGTTATATATTCCATTGTAATCAGCCAAACCCTGATCCGTAACGGTGTCAGAGCGTATTTTAGAGGAGACATTTATAAAAAATAGGCGTGCGCTGTTTATGTAATGCTGCGCACGCCTGTTTATTTGTAATTTAATGTAAAGCAGATATCCGCTTCATATGAGTATAGCTTATGCCGTAGACACGATTTTTACTGTTCTACTATTTAACTTGCTTGCCGTATAACCTCTCCACCATTTCCGGAACGGTAACAAATTCAACTGGCAGGCTTTTGTACTCGCCCGCAAGTTTTTCTAGAAACAGAGTTGTCGCCGGTCGGAAGTGGCAGATCACCACAAAATGCCCCTTTTTAACCGCCATCTGTACAATCTCATGGAATCTAGCATTTATCGCATTTTTGTCCGCTGTGTTGTCTAGAAACCCCCGATTTTGAAGAGTTTTTATGCCGATTGACCTCGCAACATCAAAAGCTACACTTTTTTGCGATGTGCGGCTGTCAACAAATACTAATTCTTTTTCTTTCAGCACTTCCATGACTGGTGATATTATCTCACGGTCAGCAGTCGCCAGCGACCCTCTGTGGTTATTTATGCCGATGGGCGAAGGAAGGTATTCTAGCGCATCACGGGTGACATTGTAAATTTTTTCATGAGACATTCCTTTGCCGATTAGGAAGGGCCCGTCTTCTTTGTCTATCTCTGCCTGCATTGGCAGGTGCAGCAGATATGGGATTTGTTTAGCAGACGCTATTTCCGCTGTTTTTTGTGAGTATCTTTCGTAAGGCATAATGGCCCACGTCATGGGAATGCCCAAAGAGGCTATTTTTTGAGCATATTCAATATTTGCGCCACCATCATCAACAATGATAGCAAGCATTGCTTTACCACTGTATGGGATCACGTCATGTTTTGCTTCTGGTCTGTTGCTCACTTCTTTAACTTTGGTCCCATCTGTTTGAGCACCTTGGACGCTATTTGTTGTGATCGGTGTTTTTTTTGCGTCAGCGCATTTATTTTCACCGGGCAGAACTGTTTCTTTTACTGGTTTTTGAGCCTCTCTCGGCTCTTTTTTGTTTTCTGTTTGTTTCGTAATAAGGTTTTTTATTTTTACATAGTCGCTGTTAAAAATCTCCGCAATAGAAGAATGCCTCGCTGCTGTTGCAAGACAGAGCAGGACGGCAACGCATATTATCAGCGCAGCCATCCTGGTAACGATATTC
Source organism: uncultured Synergistaceae bacterium (assembly GCA_964522805.1). Classification (GTDB taxonomy): domain Bacteria; phylum Synergistota; class Synergistia; order Synergistales; family Synergistaceae; genus CAZBYL01. The sequence goes on from CAZFWP010000043.1 coordinate 2,038, forward strand.
TTCTCATTGCCTGACTTTTTAAAATGTCTGGGCATGTTGTCCTCTTTTCAGTACTATTTACTCGCCATTCTGTCTTTAAGAACAGAAAGAGCCTTTTGATACTGTTTATCTTCCTTTTTGTTCTTTTTGGGTTCTCCGCTCACTTTTATGTTGGGCTCTAATCCCTTGTGGTCAAGAATGTAGCCCGAGGGAGTTGAGTAGCGTGCGATCGTGATATAGATTCCCGATTTGTCGGGGAGATTAAAGAGAGACTGCACAGAGCCTTTTCCAAATGTCTTTGTCCCGACAATAGTTCCCCTTTTATGATCTTTCACAGCACCAGCAAGAATTTCCGCTGCGCTGGCACTGCCCTCATTAACGAGAACCACAAGCGGAAGCTTGGTCGCTCTGCCTTCTTGGGCATACATTACATCGTTAGCCTTTTCAAAACGTCCCTTCATGCCGACAACCACGCCGCCATTTATAAATTGAGAGGTAACGTTTACACAAACGTCAAGCAGACCTCCGGGGTTATTTCTCAGGTCTAGCAGAACACCTTTAGCCTTTTTGGCTTTCGCGACAGTCAGTGCGTTCTCGAGTTCTTCGTCTGTTTTTAAGTTAAACTGGTTCAGCTTGATATAAGCTACATCCCCCGCCATTTCCAAGCGAACAGTTTTTATTTTGATTACTTCCCTGACGATAGTAAAAGGAAGGAGTTTGTCTTCATTTTTCCTCCGTATCCATATTTTGACTGCTTTTCCAGCAGGGCCGCGGAGAAACTTGACAACCTCATCGCTATTCATGCCCATAACGTTTTTTTCTTCTACTTTTATTATTTCATCAAGAGGCTTGAGCCCGACTTTATCGGCAGGAGTGCCTTCTATCGGAGCAATAATAGTTGTTCTTCCATCTCTAGTGGTAATGTAGATGCCAAGCCCCCCATACTCGCCTTCCATTTCAATCTGCTCTTCTTCAAGCATTTTGGGGTCGACAAATCGGGTAAATGGGTCTCCGACAGACTCAACCATACCTTTTACCGCACCATAATACATTTTTTTCTCATCAATTTTTCCAGCCTTGTCACCATCAACCTGATATGTTTCCAAAGCTAGTTTTACCTGTTTGATTATGGCAAGCTGCTGTGTTGTAAACGGCAGCCCTTTGGCCCAGTCCGCTCCCACCGCCTGCGGCACCATATATATTCCGACAGAGAGCAATACTCCGATTAGTATCCCCGCAGCTAGGTCTTTAAACTTTTTACCCATAATTACCACGAACCTTTCTGAAGCAATTTATTTATTTCAGATAGCGCATGGGGTTCACCGCATCACCATTGACCCTGACTTCAAAGTGCAGATGATTTCCTGTAGCAATGCCGGTTGAACCGACGCGCCCGATCGTTGTTCCTCTCGATACTTTCTGGTCTTCAGTGCATTCTATTTTTGAAAGGTGCGCATACACAGTTGTAAGGTTTCCTCCGTGGTCAATGATAATGACCTGACCATATCCTCTCATCCAGCCTGTATACAATACTTCTCCAGCATCGGCGGCAGTGACCTCCGTACCCTTTGGAGCACTGATGTCAAGTCCTGTATGATTGATTTTTGTTTTAAATACAGGATGTATTCTTGTTCCAAAGACACTGGAAATCGAGCCTTGTGTCGGCCAAGCAAGACGTCCGCCGCGATAGTAGACAACTTCTTTTTTATTCGGGTTTTTCTTGGCGTTTAGTGCTCTTTTTTGCGCCAAAAGTCTTTTTACTGTTGATTGCAGTTCTTTTGATGCCCTCAAAAGTTCTGCCTGTTCCTTCATGTACAGGGCTTTATCTTTTTTGACCTTCGCTAGCAGAACATTGCGTTCTTGTGCCGCAGAGTTGAGCTCTCTATGTTGAACTTTTAGTTCCGCCCCCTGTTCCTTGTAACTTTGCTGATCTTGTACCAGTCGTTGCTGGGCGGACGTTAAGCGGTCTTTTTGGTCTGACAGGCTGTTAATCAGCATCTGGTCCTGATCCGCTATCTTGCCGAGAAGATACGAAGTTGAAAGAGCATCTTCCGCTCCCTTGGAGGAGAGCAGGAGGTTAAACTCGGCTATGCCGCCATATTTATATATGCTTATAAGCCGCTGTTTTAAGAGGTCTTGTGTATGTTTTATTCCTGTATCAGCATGCGCAATTTCTTGCGTCAGTCTCACTATATTATTTTGCAGTCTCTTTATTCTAAGATTAACCACGTTTACTTTTTGCTGCGTAAGAGTAATTTTTTGGCTTAAGTCCTCGATTTGACGCGAGACGTCCCTTTCTTTTCTGGTAGTTTCGGATATTTTTTGGCGTGTAGAGGAAATTTGCTTTTGTATCTTCTGATATTCGCGTTCTTGATCTTTGATTTGTTTGTCAAGATCCTTAACATTGGGGGCTGCATCAACAGGCAGCACGGCAATAAGAAGTACAATTGCCGTGAGAACTGCCAAGGTCTTTAAATTAACAAAATTGCAAAAATGTAATTTACCCATAGCAATACGCCTCTCGCCTACAGCGGCTTCGCTGCTTTGCCGATAAACCCCTCTACAGCAAAAAGGCTTGATATCAAGCTTACAGCGGTTCCGCATGAAACCAATACCATGGCAAGTTTAAGCACAAGTCTGGGAGATTCAATAAAAGGCAGAAAGGGCAGCATATCTTTAAGGCGCGCAATTGCCGAATAGTAAGTAGCGCCTAATATAATTGAAGCGGCAAGCGACCCTACAAGACCCAGGATGAAACCCTGTATTACAAAAGGCAGCATGATATATGTTGGAGTGGCACCGACTTTTAACATCACGCCTATCTCAGATTCACGAGAGTATACGGAGATCCTAATCGTATTGAAGAGCACAATTGTACTCGCCGCAATAGAGAAGAGCAGCAACACAAAGGAGAACTTCTCCACAAAACCAGATACCTTTGTCAGCTTTTCCGCAACATGTCCCGCATATACCACATCTTCTATCTCCGAAAGTTCGGATAGCTTCATCGCCGTGCTCCCGACTTGAGAAGCCTCGTCCACATGTATTTCAATACTGGATGGCAGCGGGTTCTCACCAAGTAATGTCACAGCTTTTGATTGCGCACCTATTCTAGAGCGGAGTCTTTCCAAAGCCATTTCTTTAGTAATAATACTAACTTTTGTGACATTGGGAATAGAGCGAATCTGTTTTGCAATTTTATTGAGATCCGCATCATTTTTCATATAAGCCTGAATCGAAAGTTGGTCTTCCATCACTTGAACAATATTTTTTATATTGAGAACAAACAATGCGCTGAAGCCAATGATAAAAAACACTGACATCGCTGTAAATATTGTTAAAATACTCATTCCCCAGTGTCTGATAACAAGACGCCAGCCATCCCTCACCGCATATCTAACAGCCGCCATAGAGTTTGTAGTCCCCTTCCTGCTCGTCTCTTACGATACGCCCTCTGTGTATTTCTACAACTCTGTGACGGTATGTATCAACGATGTAATCATTATGTGTGGCCATAAGTATCGTAGTCCCAGCCGCATTTATTTCAAATAGCAGCTTCATTATCTCATCCGCTGTATTATTGTCCAAGTTGCCTGTAGGCTCATCAGCCAGCAGCAGTGAAGGCTCATTAACTATAGCTCTCGCTATTGCAAGACGCTGCTGTTCGCCTCCAGACAGCTGAGGAGGATATAGGTTGCGCCTTCGCCATATACCTACTTTTTTTAAAACTTCAGAAACCTTTTCAGAGATCTCTTTAGGCGAGTATCCCATGACTTCTAGGACGAAAGCAACATTCTCAAAGGCGGTCAGATGGGGCAAAAGCATGAAATCTTGAAAGACAACGCCTATATCCCTACGGAATAGAGCAAGATTGAATCGATTGACCTTTCTTAACGCCACACCGCCGGCACTTACATGTCCCCGTGTAGGGGTAACGTCGCGGAGAATGCATCTCATTAGAGTCGTTTTGCCTGAGCCTGTCTCACCCACCAAATAGACAAATTCACCTTTGTCAATCTGGAGGTAAACATCCTCCAAAGCGACAATGTCCGGATCAAAAATCTTCGTTACACCAGAAAAATTAATTTCCATTTACAAATACTACCTCCTGCGAAGTGCCCATACTTGCGATGCGGCACTGACTATCTCTTGCCAAGTGAGTCCATGGTATTCACGTAATTCTTCAGGCATACCGCTGCCTACAAAGTAGTCATCAACCGCTACAAATCTTACTGGAACTGGATATGTAGCGCAAAGACATTCCGCTACAGCGCCGCATAACCCGCCAATCCTGCTCTGTTCTTCCGCAACTACACAACAGCCGGTTCGCCGCACAGAAGCCAGTAGAATTTGTTCCGGCAATGGCTTAACACTATAACAGTCTATTACCTCAGCTCCGATTCCCTGTTGCTCAAGGATCCCTGCTGCCTTTAGCGCCTGGCTGACCATTGTGCCACAAGCACAAATCGTCACCCCTGTTTCCGAAATTAACATCCTAGCCCCTCTGGGTACTGAGCTGTCTCCCATTTCATCCGTAAAAGTAGGCAATGGTGTGCGGCTGAGTCTAATGTATGACGGCGCCTGAGCGCGCTCAGCTGTTTCCGCTGTTTCTACAAATGAGGGAAGGTCTGAGGGAACAAAAACATTCATATGTGGAAGTGTTCTCATTAATGAGACGTCCTCAAGAATGTTATATGAAAAGCCTTCCTGTCCGCGGCACAAACCACCCTCAGATACAACAATTTTTACCGGCAATGAGGGAATTGCCAGTGCCTCACGAATCTGACCATATCCTACTGCTGTTATAACAGAAGAATCAGAAATCAACCATGGTTTTTTACCTGCAATCGCATATCCGGCTGCGCCCAATATTAACGACGAAACAGAAGAGGCTTTGGAAAGTTTTTCCTCAGGCAGAGTGTCAAATACTTCCGCTCCTGGCAGGGAGTCCGATATCACCATAACAAAATCTTCGTTAGCTGCTGCATAATTTAGGATATATCCGCAGAACGCGTCCCATGTTGATGCAGCGTTGTTATTATTCATTCTCCCGTCCCTCCAGTTCTTCTAAAGCATGGTCCATTTCTTCAATACTCATACATAATTGAGTTTTTTTGTGTGAACGCTCCATAAATGATAACTTTTTAATGTTCTGTACTTTGATAAATAAGACCTTTGGTTTTTTGCTATCCCAATCTAAGTCCGTAAAAACCTTTTCCATGCCAAGATAACTATGTCCGTCAATTTTTGACGTTTCCCATCCATAATCCGCAAAGTCCTTATAATATTCAGTAATGTCCGCTTCAGCTTGGACGATTTTTTCTGACTCGCCGCAGATAATCAGCAACACTAGATTTGAAATACCCTCAGAGGCGGCTCTTTTCGCCTCAATGATAAAAAACTCATCTTTTAAGTCACCCATCGGACATAGGCAAAAAACTCTTTGTGAGAGTGCTGCCAAAGACAGCAAAGATCTTGCCAACGGGATAGCAATGTAGAGCTCAGAAGCAGAGCTGATGCAAGGAGCATCTGCGCCTGGAGTGCGCTTAAAATCCGGAGCTGCCTGCAGCATCGCACCAAGCCGGCGATAGTGCCACAGTTCTTCCCTGTCAAAATAACCTCTGCGGGCAAGAACTGCATAGAGAGCTGGAGAAAAAGAGGGGATCCCTAAAAGAAAGCGGTCCCTGTCTTCTCTTTTTGGCATTGAGGGAAGGATAAGCAACACTTCCCAGTAAAGGTATACCAATAAGTCTACAATCCCCAGCGGCATTTCCAAAGGGCCAGACCTAGCGACCCCAACCATTCTGACTATATCTTTAGATACCTCGGCAGCTATGGATGCTAATTCTTCAACTCTCTTAGGTTCCATTTTATGCCTCCAGTACCGCCTTTAATCCTTTGTCAAGAGAAACCTTAACTTCATCGGAAATTCTCTGCAGGCAATTATCATCACAAATTGCGGAGAGACTATCACATTTGCAAATGTCCGGGATGGAAAAAGATTCACATAGTGAGGCTACTTTGGGGTCATACACACCTGCTCCTACGCTCAGCCCGGAAAGGAGGGAAAGAACCAAAAAGTGCAAGCGCATTCCCACCGCTGCGCAAGCCTGTTTTGAAATATTTTCAAACTCAGGTAAACTTTTGACAAGGGTTATTCTGTCAAAAATCAGTCCATTTTCTAAGAAAAGAGCTTTTAACTCTTCGCAGTCTTCCAAAGCGAGTGCTACAGGAACAAGAGTTAATCCCTTGTTCTTCGCATATCTTAAAGCCCACTGCAGGACCTCAGAAGCAAGCGGTCTATATCCTGGACGGAGGTTAAAGAGCATCTCCTTACCCTCGCCGTTGCACCTTGAAGGTTTCATAGCCATTACATAGTCTGGAGATACTTCCGAAGACATTCCCCAATTGGCTAAAATATCCCTGGAGCGATTGTCACGCACTCCTCGATAGGCGCAATGAAGAAAAGCGTTCTTGGTCAACCAGCGTCCCAATGTTGTACCAAGGGGTCCGATAGATTGTCCCACCGTCCAGATTTTGACCCCATACACAGACGCCAGCCTAATAATAAGCCAGTAATAAAAACATGAGCGCACGCTGGTTCTGTCCTGAAAAAGTCCGCCTCCTCCAAGCAAAAGCGTTCTGCTGGATTTGAGCACTTGGGCTATTGACAACAACTTCCATCTGTTATAGGAAACAAGCTTCAAACGATTTGAAGTTTCTTCAGGAGACGAAGAAAGCACCGCCATTTGTTCTGAATCGACGCCGCTCTCTTTAAGAATCGCGACTATTGATTCCAGTAACAATTCGTCACCGAGATTTTTAAACCCATAGTAGCCCAATAGAGCAACATCATATTTCTTACTCAACTACACTGTTCTCCCGCTAATTTTTTTCAGCAATGGCAAGAGGACAAAGTGCAATCCAAATACCAAAATGACACCAACCAACAAGCCAAGCCACCAGCCATTGACAACTCTGATAAAGCTAAGTGCTACCAGCGTGTGGAAGTGGCAAAAGGTATTAATGGCAGAAGAGAAAGCCAGTACAGCGGCGATTCGCACAGCTTCACGGTAATGCGGAGCCAATCCCTGTCTGATTAAATACCAATACAAAACCAACGCAGGATAGCCAATAAGAAATTCTTTGGTCCTCGGCCTAACAACCAGTGTTCTTTCCATAAAATCACGGAAAGCTACTTCAAATGCCGGAACAGATGAGACATTATCACTTCTTAGAGCCATAATGAGCAGAGCAACCATCATTATGCCAATTATTGCCAGCTCGCCCCAAACCGCTGGGCGTACCAGTATTTCACTAATTGACTCATCGTGTACTTTTTGCCGCAGGTCATGTAACAAGAGCAGCAGCGGAGGCAACAGCAACGTCAGCTTTACACCGGAAAAAGGAGTTAGGCGTAAAGCAGCATCTGTCGTACCATAAAATGAGGCTATAGACATTCCTCCTGAAATAAGGATAACAAGAGCCACGACCGATCCTCTGCAGGGTTTTTTTGATGAACTCAGTGCTGTTATAGCCGCCTCGGTGGCAGCTAGAGCGCCGCAAAACCCGCCAAGCAGCTTTGCTGCGAAAGAAACTTTGTAAATGACAGCCGTAAGCATCAACGAGGCACAAATCAGAAAAACAAACTCTATTGTTTCCGCATTGCCTCTTTCTTCACCGTTTAACCGCATAAAATAGTACCAACCGCAGAAAACTAATATCAAAGAGCAGGCAGCTGCTCCTGCAAAAGGCATAGGCCAATTCGGCAAAGTTGACGGCCAGCCAAAGTTATATCCCCTGGCAGAGATAGAATCTTTCATTGCCGATAGATCTTCGGTAAAGACATTCAGCCTGTCCCCCAGATACAAATCATAGGGGTGCACGATAATTATTCTTATTGATCGTTCATGGACAGCTCTGACGTAACGTTCAATTATCTGCTGCTGTGAAATACGCTTGGTAATTATCTCTTCTCTTGTCAAGCTGTGCAACGGAATAACGTAAGGCTTCATCATTGAAGCGAACTGGCTTACTCCTATTTGTTTGACAAATTCCACGTTGGCTAGCGAAACACTGTGCCTTTTAAGAACGTCAGCAATCGGCAGCATATTAGGATAGCCTGACATAATCATCCCTGCAGGAATAATATTTTTAATATCAGGGTATTCACTTAAAAGGTAATCAAGTGCGGCAGAAACGTCGTTACCACCGGAAGGATTACATGGGGCGGGTCTAAAAAGTGTAACAATATTATTTTTTTTACAAAATTCTAAACCCTGAACATCAGGCAAAAATGCTGAATATTTAAATTCCTCCAGTGTTCCCGGCAAGATAAAAACTGTATCGTTGCCGCTTTCTATCAATTTAACCAGAGGCATTTTCAATAGTATATACTTTTTTAATACCGGCAGATACTCGTAAGAATTGCTGATAACCACTGCTGCCATATTTTGCAAATCAGCGTCTGTTTTCAACCCCAACGATGACGCGGTACCGTACTTAAGCGGCAGTGGCGTTAGAAGGGCCGCGTCCTCACCTGTGTATTCAGGTATTGTTAGCCCCACCACCCCTCGTGCGCCGATTTTTTGCCATACAGCATCAGTACTCTCACCGCTCTGACGTGCTATTGAGATAATATCCTTATAGTCAGTGACAAAGGCTACGGTTTTATTATTATTTTCAGCAGAGTATCGATGATAAAGCCCCAGAACTGCCGCTATGAGTGCGATCACAACAGCCGCCAGTAACAAATTTCTGCGTTTAATGTGCATTTGCATTTACTTCCCCCATTGTTCAGAGAGAGGCCAACCCATATCTGAGAACATTTTGCTCAAAAGCTGAATCGGCAACCCTACAACATTAAAATAACACCCATTTATTTTTTCCACTAAAAGCGCACCCTTATCCTGAATAGCATAAGCTCCGGCCTTGTCCAGAGACTCACCCGAAGCCACATATGCGGAAAGTTCTTCTCTCGTCATAGCACGAAAGGTTACTGTTGTTTTTTCAAATGCGCTCTTTTTTCTGCCGTCTGGTGCAATCAACGCAACACCAGTAATCACGCTATGTGTTTTGCCCTGCAGATTCATAAGCATATCAAGCGCTGCATCATCATTTCTGGGTTTTCCGTATATCACACCATCTGCAGACACAACAGTGTCTGCACCAACTACCCAAGAACCGCCGCGTCTGGAAAATATATCATCAGCTTTTGACAGAGCCAAGCGACAAACCATCTCTTCTGCAGATTCCCCCGGAACAGTTTTTTCCGTAATATAAGAGGGCTCAACACTAAAGTGCCAGCCCATGGAAGATAGTAGTTCGCGGCGCCTAGGGCTGGCTGAAGCCAGAATAATATTCATCTAGCGCACCGTCCAAATCCCGACAATACCACCCAACAACGTTCCAAGGTTTAGTTTAAGAGCAAACATAAACGCCACTCTAAACATCACAAAATTCATTTCATTAATATCTATTGTAAAATCCACAACATTTGCAAAAATTGATGCGGCGGCAGAAAACCGCTGCAAGTAAAAACCGCACCATGTTCCAAGAATAAGGCAGAGAAATATTACTCCATACTTAAACGAGGAAGATTTTGCAAAAGCCATTTACCATGCCCCCATATATGTGGCAGTAATAACAGAGATACCGAGAATCAAACAGTAAACACCAAATATCCACCACTTTGAGCTCAGGACAATTTTACGCAAAACAACTAGAGCGGCGAAACCGCTTATAAAAGCCACAATAGCCCCTAAGTACCACTGGTGCGGCAGTGCAGCGATAAACTGATGCCATCCGCCAAGTTCCGCAGATTGTACAATTGCGGCACCAAGAATGGCAGGAATTGACAAAAGAAATGAAAAACGAAAAGCCTCTTCTCTGCTTAGCCCTGACATCAGCCCAGCAACAATTGTCATACCGGATCTAGAGATACCAGGCATAACTGCAAATCCTTGGGCAATCCCAACGACAAAGCCGTCTATTAGGCGCACTCTTCCAAGACCTATTTTCACAAAACTGCTAAACAATAACAGAAAGCCTGTAAAAACCAATCCACAGCCTACCATTAACGAATTTAACATCGCAGCTTCCGCAAAATCTTTCACAGAAATTCCGATCACTGCGGTAATAGCAGTACCGGATAAAACAGCCCATCCAGTAGACCAGCCTGCTGACTTTCTCGCTTCTTTATTAGTAAAACCCTTTATCCACTGCAAAAGTAGAGATACTATATCCGGAAAGAAAAAAACTATCGTCGCAAAAGCAGTCGCAATATGCAAAACAAGATCAAATGACAGGGGCGGCATGTCTGTCCCCATGAAAATTTGTGCTAACGCCAAGTGTCCAGAGCTGCTAACCGGAAGAAATTCTGTAAAACCCTGTATTAATCCCAAAAACAACACATCTGTATTCATTATAAAACACCCCTGTTTAATGTTTTGTTGACAAACTGCGCTTGTGCATTCTCTCTATATCAAAGACAACCATTGCAAGATTATGAGCATGGTCACCGACTCTTTCAAGGTTACTCAAGATGTCGATAAAGACAACTCCACCCCCCGGTGTGCATCCTCCGGCGTTAAGCCTGGCTATATGCTGAGCCCTTAAGGTTTTTTCCATATAATCGATTCTGTCTTCAAGATCGACAACCTCCTGAGCAAGTTTCGGATCTTCCTCCTCTATAGCCTGTATACTTCTGACTAACGCGGAGATTACCAGGTCAAACATCTCTTGACATTCTTCCATGGCCTTGGGTGAGAATTGCAGTTTATGGTCCTGGAGGAATTGAAACATTTCCACTAAGTTTGTAGCGTGGTCACCTATTCTTTCAATGTCACCGACGCCATTAGTACATGAGTTCAGTAATATAGACAGATCAGAGGACAAACCGGTTTGTCCTACTTCCGTAGCATAGCGCACGATATCGTGCGTCAGTTCATTGACATTCATTTCCGCCCTGTCGATATCGTTTAAAAGTTTATCACTGTTTGTCATAAACATCGTCTTGCACATTTCAATCATTTTAAGCGACATGCTGCCGAGTCTAATCATTTCCTTACGAACAGCGTCAACGGCAGCAGCGGGAGAGGCTGTGATAAGAGACTGATTGAGATATCGTGAGCCAACCTCCTCCTGATTGGTATCGTCGGGAATAATTTTTCTTATTAGTGCAGCATACTGTTTTACAAACGGAAGGAACATAAAAGCAATTACCACATTAAAGATTGTATGGGCGTTAGCCACCTGACGTGAAATGTCGCTGGCAGTCATGCGGATGAAATCGGCATACAGGGGAAGGATTGACAGCATTACAACTGTACCGAGGATTTTTATCAAAACATGAGAGGCTGCGGCCTGTTTGGCAGAACGATTGGCCCCCAAAGAGGCGATAACAGCGGTAATGGTTGTACCGATATTATCCCCAAAGATGACCGCTATAGACGTTTCAAGCGGAATAACTCCCTGAGCGGCGATAGCCATTGTCAGACCTACAGTTGCCGAGCTGGATTGTACAAAAAGAGTGATTAGAAGCCCTGAAAGGAAAGCAAGGAAGATATGATCTCCGAATACAGTAATCAAATCAGGGCGGGTTTTAAGAAAAGCCATAGGTCCCTGCATCATTTCCATACCAATAAAAAGCAAACCAAAACCAAGGAGGCCGATACCGACCTGTTTGTTTCTTTTTCTAGTGCTCAAAATACAAATTCCCGCTCCAATAATGGCACAGAGATATGCAATATTGGTAATCTTGAAGGCTATAAGCTGAGCGGTAACAGTCGTGCCTATGTTTGCTCCAAGTATAACGCCTATTGCCTGCGTTAATGTCATAAATCCGGCATCAACAAAACTGACGACCATTACCGTTGTTGCGCTGCTGCTTTGCAGAATGCCGGTAACCACTGTTCCGACAAGAAGTCCTTTAATTGGTGTACCTGTCAGTGAGCCAGTTAATTTTCTAAGCCTGTCCCCTGCAATAACCTGTAGGGACTCACCCATGATAATTATTCCGTAGACAAGAATACCGACTCCAGCGAATATCTGCAAAATTGAGGTTACCGACATTAATCTCTCTCCTTATTCTAGCAGTATGACTTTTATATTCTCGTAATAAGAGGAACTATTGTTGGATAGTTCCTGGAAATGTGTCCGAATACCTCTCTAATTCTCTTTCTGATTTCAGTAGGCAAAGTTTCTGGCTTAGCACCAGGGATCCTAGCGAACTGTTCCAGTGAAGAGACGACGGCCCTCTCAAGCTGTCTAAACGTATCACCGTCTTCGGAAGAAAAAACACTGCCCCTAGTTTGAAGCTGTACTGGGGCCAACAAACGGTATTGGCTGTCGACTGTCAAAGAGACAACCACAACACCATTTTCAGAAAGTTCTCTGCGTTCACGCAAAATGCTGCCTTCAAATCCCCCAAGTGCTATACCGTCAATCAGAACAGCACCAGACGGAACTCTCTCATCCATTTGAGCTTTTGATGAACTTTTAAACTTTAAAACATCACCATTTTGAAGTATGAACACATTTTTAGGAGAAACGCCCATTTCCCGGGCAAGCTGAGCATGGCGGACAAGATGGCGGTACTCACCATGCAGCGGCACAAAAAACCTCGGCTTAACAATGCTGAGCATTATCGTAAGTTCGTCACGAGAGGCATGTCCCGATACATGTATTTTATTGTCCCGTTCATAAATAACTTCGCAGCCGCAGGCAAAAAGCCTGTTTACCGTGTGGCTGACAAGTTTTTCATTGCCAGGTATCGGCGTAGCAGAGATGATAACCAAGTCTTTAGCCCCTAATTTGATCATTCTGTGAGTTCCACGACTCATCATCACCAAGCCGGAGAAAGGTTCACCTTGGCTGCCTGTTGTCAAAACAACAACTCTGTTAGGCGGCAGGTCATCTGCTTCTTGGGAAGTTATAACCATCCCATCAGGAACATCAATGTATCCCAGTTTTTGCGCCAATTCTACATTGGCCAGCATACTGCGCCCAATCAAAACCACTTTTCTGTTAAAACGGCTGGCGGTGTTGATAACTTGCTGAGCGCGGTGGAGATTGCTGGCAAAAGTCGCAATAACAATACGCCGATCCTTGTAAAGGCGAAACAGGCGTTCGAAAGTTTGCCCAACCGTTTTTTCTGACGGAGTAACGCCGCTCTTCTCAATATTTGTGGAGTCGGACATCATCAAAAGAACACCGTCTTTGCCAAGCTCTGCAAAAGCGCTGAAATCTGTTCCCTTACCGTCAATAGGAGTAGGATCAAGCTTAAAATCACCTGTATGCACAATCGTTCCCATCGGAGTTCTAATTGCCAATGCAAGTGAGTCCGGTATTGAGTGGCATACAGAGATAAATTCCACAGTAAAAACGCCGGCGTTTACAACATCACCTTGAGCTACTTCACGGTACTGCGGCCTGTAAGACGTTCTGGCATCAAGTATTTTATTCTCAATAAGTCCAGCCGTCAGCCTAGAACAATATATCGGAGCATCCAGCCGTGGAAGTATAAATGGCAGAGCACCAATGTGGTCTTCATGTCCGTGTGTAATAAAAATACCTTTGATTAAATGTTTATTGTCAACAAGGTACTGAACATCAGGTATTACAAAATCAATACCCAGCATATCTTCTTCAGGGAACTTAAGTCCGCAGTCAACGATGATAATATCGTCGCCGAAACGGAACACGGTAAGATTTTTGCCTATCTCACCCATCCCGCCCAATGGAATTATCTTTAAATCACCGGTAGATGATATTTTTGTCTTCCGGGCACGTCTGTTTTTATCGGATACAGGCATAAACACATCTCCCTCCAATCTAGTATCGTACCACCGATTTCATCTAAGAGCCATAGTTTTTTTTAATATTACGCCAATATCCAGTATTTTTTCTTAATATTAGGCAGCTTTCGGCAACATATATGTGGGTTGACAACTTGCAAAAAAGCTATATAATCTTCTCTTGTCATGCTTGAGCATGCAATGTTCAAGTTGGGTCTTTTTGGGGTATGGTGCAACGGCAGCACGCCTGACTCTGGATCAGGTAATCTAGGTTCGAATCCTGGTACCCCAGCCATATCATTCGCGATGTGGTCCCTTCGTCTAGGGGCCCAGGACGGCGGGTTCTCAGCCCGTTAACAGGGGTTCGAATCCCCTAGGGACTGCCAAATA
>CAZFWP010000044.1:0-16145 GCA_964522805.1 uncultured Synergistaceae bacterium
CCCTGTGTTGTAAGGTGGGTCAATATAAATCATTTTAACCTTACCCAAATAGCTCTCCTGCAATAACTTCAAGACTTCCAGATTGTCACCTTCAATATAAAGGTTTTCAGTAGTATCCCATTCCTTGCTTTCTTCCACGCAAGGGCGGAGCGTTTTACGGATAGGCCTGTGTGCTTCCACAATGGCAGCCTTTTTACCCACCCATGTAAATTCATAGGCTTCATCGCCGGAAAGCACATCGCCGGAAAGCATCTGCTTCAACAGCTCAAAATTGATTGCTTTTTTCGGCTTGTCGTTTTCGTCCACGGTTTCTGTAATACAGTTTGGGAAGATTGCCCCGATTTTATCTATGTTCTGAGCCGTCATATCGACTGACTCCATACGCATTTTATCCATTAGTTTAGCTCCTCCAATTCTTTCTTAAGCTGCTTCAATTCCGCATTCATCTGCATTTGCTTATTCAGCTGCTTTTCCTTGCGGATTTTGTTTTGTAATTTATCAATCTGCTTCTTTAGCTGCTGACGCTTTTCATCCTTCTCCACAAATTCTTTGATACTCTCTGTGGGTTTGGCTTGCAGCCGGTTTCCGGCAATCTGCCGAAAAAAATTTTCATAGACTGTATCAATGCTAAGACCATCCAGTTTTACAGGAAGTTCCTCTGCCGGAAGCCATTCTGTGTAATAATAACGATTCACCTTAAATGCGTTATTTCCGGATGCAGCAGCTTCCTTATATCCAATTGCTGCTTTATGTTTTCCCTCGTACTCCAGCAGGAACAAAATATGATATGGAATTTCCTTGTCGATTTGCCGCAGGACGCTTTCATCAAGCACCGGCTGATTCAATCGCACTTCAAAAACTTCTACTTCTGTAACCGAAGCACCTGCTGAAAGATTGACTGAGGATGTGGCTATCTTATTTCGCCAGTATATGATTTTTACCTGTTCTACAAAGAACTTTTTCAAAGCAGGTGTCAGAGTGATATTCTCATAAAACTTTTGCTTGGGAATACGTTTGTTTAGCTCCGTGGATGCCGGCAGTCCTATCATTGCGCGCCTCCTATTTTACAACTACAAAACATATCAGTTCAAAATCGTCTGCGCCTACTGCCGCAGACGTCAGTGCAGATGTGCCGCCGCTTTTGAACAGACTGTCAATATCTTTTTTTTCTTTGGTATCTATGATGGAGTTGATGGCCTCGCTGAGAAGCTCGGAGCTTTCTCTCATATCTCTGCCGTCTTTGGTTTCGGTGTTAAATTTTGCACATAAATTTATAATAGGTTCTTCTTTACCTCGGCAAAGAAACCTAATGGTATCAAGCAGCTTCTTCGGGTGTAGATGGTCACAGATAATTTCACCATCTACACCGATATAAACCATGTAGAATGGATGTATGCTGTTTTGGTTATCAATGTTTATTTTATTGTTGATATTTTTTAATACAAATATACTGCCGGGCGGCGTTTCTTCACTAGCAGAAACTACCGCATGAAGGCCAAATGGCTTCTTGTCTAAACCTGTGTTCGTTTTGATATATTCGAGCAAGTCAAGCCGATATTCATTCAACCCCAAGTCCATAATAGAGATACCGGATGAGATGTCCTCAATGTCCACAACTTCTTCCTGTAATCGTTTAAGCTGTTGTTTGCGGTATTGTAAGTCACCGTTTTCTTCGGCATTAAGAAAGTCATCATCACCGGTAGAGGTCATAACAGAAATCTTCATTCGTGTTTCCACACGATTTTTCAGGTTGATATACTCGTCCAAGGTCAGGTCCGGCCAAAAGTTGACAAGCTGTATAAAGGTATTTTTACTGCCAATACGGTCAATTCTGCCAAACCTCTGAATAATTCGCACCGGATTCCAATGAATATCGTAGTTTATAAGATAATCGCAGTCCTGTAAGTTCTGTCCTTCTGAAATACAGTCCGTAGCAATCAGGATATCTATTTCCGCTGTGCTTGCCGGCATTAGCATGTCTTTATCCTTGGAAACGGGAGAAAAGCATGTGAGAACGTTGTTCAAGCTCGCTTTTAGCCCTTTCATAGTCGTCTTACCTTCTATGTTTCCGGTTATCATTGCCGTGTCCATTTTGTATTTGTCTTTCATGTATTTACTGACATGAGCATATAAATATTCCACTGTATCCGAAAACGCCGAAAATATCAGCACCTTTTTGTTGCCTTCATTAATAGGCTGTTTCTGCTTTTCTGTGAGCAGTTTGAGCAGTGTTTGTAGCTTCGTATCATGTTCCGGGGTAATTTCCGCAACCATCAATGTAAGTAGCGCAAGTACTTCAGCGTCTTTTTTTAATTCATTCCGCCAACTGATATAGTCCATATCAGCCAATTCAATACGGACTTTTTTGCCTACGGTAAATAATTCCGTATTTTGATCTTCCATATCAAAATCGCTGCTTTTGTCTATTTCGTACATATCGATTTCTGCCGCGCCATACCGTTCATAAGAATCAATCGCCGCTATGGTGCCAGTTATTAATTGGAGGATTCTATTTAATGTCAGGTTAAATGAGCATACGGAGCTTTCCAGTCTTTTAAGCAGGTTGATGCTCATTAAGCGCATGATTCCTCGCTCACGCCCCTGCTGAGTCATGTTTTTGCCTTTGTCACGGGTAGTGTCTATATATTTTTCCAGCTTACTGGGAAATATATAGTCAGATGGCGTATATATTCTCAACGACAGCAAGGAAAGCTGCTCATATATTTGATTGTAATTTATTGCACTGTTCAAGTCTGTTAGGTGAGGGCATAGCGAGATTGGCTTTAAACGCTCCGGAAATTGACCCACCTTTTCGGTATTATAGTATTTGACAATATGCTTTCTGGAACGTGCGATAGTAACACTGTCCAACACTTCAAAGAAATCAAATTCCAATGTGCGAAGCAGTGCGTTTGTAGTACGCGCACACGGATCTGTTTTGCTCCATGCATTAAACACTTTCTGTGCTTGGCGAAATATTTCATCAATAGATTTTGTGGTACCCAGTTTTTCGTTGATTTGTTCCGGGTCGCCCTCATAGGCTATTGCCAACTGGTTTTTCAGGTCAATGAAACGGTTGTTGACAGGTGTGGCAGAAAGCATTAAGACTTTTGTCTTGACTCCTGCACGGATGATACGATTCATAAGTTTTAGATATCTGTTTTCTTTGTTATCGTCACCTGCGGTTTCACCGCCATTCCTGAAGTTATGTGATTCATCAATGACAACAAGGTCGTAGTTTCCCCAGTTGAGCCGGTCTAAATCCAGCCCGTTTGAGGTGCCATGTTCTCTTGAAAGGTCTGTATGAAATAAAACGTCATAATTTAGACGGTCTGCCGCAATTGGATTATTAATGTAATTGTCTTTGTATGTATTCCAGTTTTCAGCCAGCTTTTTAGGGCATAGCACCAACACCGTCTTGTTTCTGTTTTCGTAATATTTAACGACAGACAAAGCGGTAAATGTTTTACCCAGACCGACACTGTCAGCAAGTATACAGCCATTATATTTCTCCAACTTACTGATAATACCGAGTGCTGCGTCTTTTTGGAAGTCATATAGTAGGTTCCATATTTTACTGCATTTAAATCCGCTAGCCTCGTTTGGGAGAACATCTTCTGAAAGTTCTTCCAGAAATTCACTAAATACATGGTAAAGAGTAAGGTAATAGATAAAATTAGGTGGGTTTTCATTGTATGCGGTGCTAATATTTTCAACAATCATATCAGTAACATCTTGAAGTTGTTCATTGTCGTTCCAGATAGAATCAAAGAGCCTTGTATATTCCTGAGCAAATGGCGCTTCCAAGCGATTCACCATGTTGTAGCGGTTATTGCCTCGCTCACAACCAAGGTCTGCCGTGGTAAATCCATTTAAAGGCATATAGGCGACCAACTCTTTCGGCGCATCGACAGAAGCAAAACCACTCATGTAGTTTCCTGTGATATTTGATTTAAATGTAGCTTTTCTACGAATCCATTCAGCGCACTCTTTGGCAATGGCTTTCTGTTTCATTTCATTGCGTAGCTTTAATTCAAATTCCGTACCATATAAACTGTGTTCACGGCTCAAGCGCGGAATGTAAAACTCCCGCTTTTGTTTTTCCGCCTTTTCATTTGTGAATGTGGGAGAGGTGAAAATGAAACGAAAATCCTTAATTGTCTCAAGTTGTTTTTTCAATTCATTATAGGCATAGATGGAAAAGCAGGACGCAACAATGGAGACCCTGCTTCCCTTCTCTATCGCTGATACCATATCATCGAGAAGTATATCCGTGATGTTATTAAAAACTTTCATAGGATGCCTCTTTTCAGGTGAGTATCGCTTTGTCTCCATTTTATCATTATGCGCAGCAATCTCAATAATAAAAAATATAACAAACAAAAGTATATAAACGACATTTATAAATCCAAACACATTCAATACTGCCGCAGCAAAGCTGCAAAATACGATGAGGCTGCACCTCAAAATCACAACATACTAATCTGACAGCTTTACCGGCGTTATTTTAGCCATTACTGAAAAATTCTCATATCAAATCTCAAGTGTTATTTTGCACACCGAGCTCACACAGAGCCCCATTTCTTGCGTTCTAGCACATGCCCTGCTATGGACATACTAAAAATATGTAACACAATGTACTATACAAAAAGTAAGAAGGAGCTGATACAACTGACTGCTTTCTCAATTCGCCTTATCGATGATGAAAAGCATACTGCTGACAGCTACGCGGAAATCAATTCTATCTATGTTCTATGTTCAGGAACACCAAAATTCAAAAATCCAACACGAAAAAGCGATATGGAGCATTAAGATAACCAATCAAAACCAACGGCTTAGTCGGTGGTTTTGATTGGTTGGGGCGCAGGGTGTCAGTCGGTAGTCAAAAAGTCAAAAAGTCAAAAATCAGACACGCAAATTTTCTCACCATTAGAGGTAGAGTTTTGGGGAACAATTATCATCGCAATACAAGGATTTGTTTCCTAAAATGAATGTTTGAATCAACGTTAGATGGTCTTGCGGCAATGCTGTTCCATGAAGGCGGCAATGGTTGAGATTTCCTCGCCGTCATAGTTTGACGACAGCATCTATTGTCCGTTTGTCAAACCTGTGTTATACGCCCCCCCAAGCACAGCCAGCACAATAGTAAAACGCCACAACCGATATGTGCGTAACGGTTATGGCGTTTTTTGTTTTGATAAATTTTTATGACGTGCCGCAAGCGGCTTTTGGTTTGGTTATTTTACGGCGATGAAGAGGTCGTTTAGGGCTTCACTCATGATTGGGTGGGTGAACATGTGGTCTCTGAGAACTGTGTAGGGCTGTTTTAAGTCCATTGCCAGCTTTACAAAGTTGACCATTTCATGGGATTCTTCGCAGAAGAGCGATACGCCCAAGATCATGTCTGTGTCCGCGTCAACTACCGCTTTGAGCATTCCTGTGTATTTGGCCAGCACGTGGCATCTGGGTATGGAAGTGGGCAGTATGGTGGCTTTTTTGATTTTATACCCCTTTTCCAAGGCAGCTTTTTCCGTGAGTCCAACTCTTGAGAAGGACGGGGAGATGAAGACACTGCTGGGAATGAGGCGGTCTTTGGCGGATTTAGTGCCGCCGCAGATGTCTGATTTTACAATGCGGGCGTCATCCATTGAGACATAGGTGAACTGCGCACCGCCGACAACGTCGCCGATTGCCCAGACGCCTGCTGCTGTCGTGCGGAAGGTGTCTGTGACCGCTATGCCGCCGCAGGAGTTGGTTTCGATTCCGGCTGCTGCAAGGTTGAGTTCCGCCGTGGCGGGTTTTCTGCCTGTGGAGATAAGGATGGCGTCTCCGCTGACAAAGCGTTCTTCGCCTGCGGTTTTGTAACGTACGACTGTGCCTGAATCGGTATCCATGATGGAATCGACTTGTACGCCAAATTCAATTTTGACGCCCGATGCATCAATGGCGTCTTTTATGCATTTCGCTACGTCCTCGTCTTCATTGGGCATGAATTCTGTAAGGTCCTGGAGTACGGTGACTTCTGAGCCGAATCTTTTGTAGAAAGAGGCAAATTCCAAACCGATATTGCCGCCGCCGATGACTATCAGGTGCTTGGGCAGCTCTTCCAAATCAAGCATTCCCTCGCTGGTGTATATGCAGCGGCTTTCTTTCAGTCCGCTGATTGCCGGAATAAAGGGAGTGGAGCCGGTATCGATGATGATTTTATCCGCCGATATCTGCGCAGTGAAGTCTTTGCCTGTAACTTCAAGCTCCGATGCGGAGATAAATTTCGCCGTTCCGTTGTAGAGAGTAGCATTTGGGTTATTGTTGAGCATGGCAAACATTTTGCCGAGAATCATTTCTCTGAGCTTTTTCTTCGCCTGCACAGCATCTTTATAAAACTGGGATTTCTCCTCAAAGGTTTTAAATCCCTTAATCTCAGCGATTTCAGATTTGTTGACAAGGAATTTTGTCGGCACACAGCCTACGTTAGGACAGGCACCGCCATACATTTTATCTGACTTCTCCACCATCGCCACTTTCTTGCCCTGAGCTGCGAATTCTGTCGCCAGAGTTTTGCCGCCTTTTCCAAAACCGATGATAATAACATCAAACTTTTCCATATTTTATATCCTCTCTTTCGGCTGTATGATAATTTATATTTATTTTAAATTAGCTATTGTAATGTCTATAATCCTTTAATACAAAATTAAAGTCAAGGGCAGAAAAAGCAGATACAATAAATTTTACGCCATAATACGGAAGTCTCTATGAGTACTTTTTTCGTAAAGAGAGCACCCACTGCGGCATCAGGCAAGCACTGCAATAATCGATTAGTTCCACGACAATTTCATTGTGCAGCAGCACCCTGGCGAGTAGGCTCTTGCTGTATTGACTACAATATTTCATTGACTATTTATCATGTTAAAACTATAATCCGAATCAATTTATTGGCAGAGGATTATTTACAGTAAACATTATTTTGAGTCGGGAGTGTATATTGTGGATATAAAAGAGATGGATATAAAGAAAAAGCGTGTGATGGTCTATTTTATCGAGGCAGCGCGTGAGGTGTTGAGCACCTGCGGCGTCGATGGTATAACCATCCGTAAGATAGCCGGGATGGCCGGGTACAACAGTGCCACCCTGTATAACTATTTTGATGATTTGCAGCATCTGGTGCTGTTCGCCTCGATATCATATTTAAGAGAATATGTCTCAGCTTTGAGCAATAACCTTCGCCCTTGCAAGAACGCCAAGGAACGTTATCGGATGGTTTACGTCACGTTTGACTATTTTTCCTTCCGCTCCCCGGAAATTTTTTATAATATGTTCTTCGGCAGCCAAAAAGCAAAACTAACAGACATTATCACCGTCTATTATGACCTCTTTCCCGATGAAATCAAAAACCATACTGATGCAGTAAGGGGTATGTTGACACAGGGAAATATGTATTTAAGGGACAAGCCCCTGGTTACCGAGCTGGCAAAAGAGGGTTTTATCAAAGATGATCGTGTGACTTATCTTTATGAAATCATGCCGCGCGTTCATCAGAGCTATCTGCATGAGATGCTTGATAAGAATTTGTCATTAGATCCCGACGCCCAGCACAGAAAGTTTATTGACGTCTTCGATTATCTTGTCAAAACCGCCGAGTAACCTGCTATTTTTATTTTTTATTAACCATCCAAACACCCATCGTTATTAAACAGCCGCCGATGAAGAGCCAGAGGGTGAAGTGTTCGCATAGGAGAAAATAGGCTATTAAAGCTCCGACAAAAGGCTGTAAAAATTGAAAGACGACTATTTTGGAAACAGGCAGCACGGATAGCCCATGAAACCAGAAGAAGTATGAGACAGCAGATGAGCCTGCCCCAAGAAAGAATAGCGATATCCAAGTCTGCGGCGAGAATGCTACGGCGCAAGAGATGTCACAGCGCAAGATGATGATGTGTATAGTGGAAGCCGCCATCGCAAAGAACATTTCCCAAAAGATTACAAAAGCGTAGTCGAGCTTTTCACTGATGAATTTGCGTGACATTACCAGAAAAGCTGACCAGTTGAGAGCGGAGAAAAGTATCAGGCCGTCGCCAACAGTGACAGCTCCTCCATTTGGTCCGATGCTGTTTTTGACTGTTCCCAAGAGTAAAACAACGGTGACGCCTACAGCGGCAAGAAACAGGCCTGCGACAGCGAAGAGAGACATTTTTTCTTTGAGGAAAACCATTCCCAAGATAGCCACAAAGGCCGGACTGCAAATGATAATCCAGTTGGCAGTAGCCGCACTGGCTGTTTTCATTGCATAGCTCTGTAGTACAAGGACGAGAAACAGCCCCTGGAAACCCATTAGGCAAAGCGGCGCAATTTCGTTTTTTTGTGGAAGGCGAAAAGTTTCTCGCAGCTTGGCGCCTATAAAAAGTATGGGAACGCAAATTATCATTCTAAACCACACAACCACCGCCGGATGCGCCTCCTGCACCGCCACTTTCATCGCGGCAAAGCTGCCCGCCCAGATGGCTACGCAGATTAGGACCAACGTATAGTCAAGGATGTTTGCCTCTTTTGGTAGTTTGTTACCCACCGCCATGGTATCATCTTCTTCTTGCGCAAAATTTATACGGGCGCGCCCGTAAGAGACACGCCCGCAAATAGTGCTGTCTGTGTTTTATTTCAGCGACATGAAAAGGGCATAGGCCTCGTCTGCGGAAGCACCGTGGTGAACAACGGCACGTACCGCGCGCAGCATCGCCGCGGGGTTTTCCGCCTGGAAAATGTTGCGTCCCATGTCCACTCCGGCAGCTCCCTCGTCAATGGCTTTGCGGGCCATGAGCAGAGCCTCGCGCTCAGGGAGTTTTTTGCCTCCGGCGATGACGATAGGCACGGGGCAGGCTGCGGTGACTTCTTCAAACCCTTCGCAGTAGTAGGTCTTGATGATGTGCGCTCCAAGCTCAGCGAGTATTCTGGTGGCAAGCTGGAAGTATCTTTTGGTGCGCTCCATCTCTTTGCCTACGGCGGTAACTCCCATCACGGGAATGCCGTAACGCGAGCCCGCGTCTACCATCGTGGTGAGGTTTTTAAAGCTGCCGACTTCGTTTTTTGAGCCGACAAAGGTCTGCACCACAATGCATGAGGCGTTGAGGCGGATGGCGTCTTCCACGTCCACGCCTATGTGTCCGTAGCTGAGGTCTTCGTGCAATACTGATGTGTCGGTGGTGCAGCGCAGAGCGATAGCTTTGTTGAAGGTGGGCGGCACACAGGTGCGGATAGCGCCTCTGGTGGCCATCAGCACATCGGCGTATTCCGCAAGCGGCGGAATTGCCAAATCCAGGCGCTCAAGCCCCGCTGTCGGACCCATGATGTAGCCGTGGTCAAAAGCCAACATGACTGTTTTGCCGCTTTGGGGATTGAATATGCGGCTGAGTCTGTCTTTCATGCCCCAATCAAGGTGTTCCGCTCCTTTGAGGAAATAGCCTTTGGAATCCGCCGGCTTGTCAAGAGCGTAGTTTTTCGCCAGGATGTTTCCCTCTTTGTCTGCCATTATTCCACCTCCTGCGCACTTTGAGCAAAGGCCTTAAATATTATCGAGACAGAGACCGACCCTGGGTCGGGAATGCCGATAGCCCTCTCTCCCAAATTTTTGGCGCGGCCAAAGTGAGCCACATAATCTTTGGTTTTCATGCAGCCTTCGTGAGCAGCAAGGCGGGCGGCTTCAAGGGCATCGGCAATGTCGCAGCCTTCAAAGGCGTCAAAAGCAGCCACAGCAGGCGTCAGTGAGTCCACCAGGGTTTTCGCGCCAAGCGGAGCTTTGGAAAATTTCAGCAGGCGCGCTTCACCGCTTTTGAAGGCTTCGCTAAGTTCGTCTTTTGAGAGCTGCTCCATTCCTTCTGCCACAGCACGGGACATTCCCGAAAAGAGCGAGCCGAAAAGCGGCACTGTGGCACCTCCGCCCATGTTCAGCACCGACATGCCAATTTCAGAGAGCAGTGTCTTAAAATCGTTGCCGCTGTAGGCTTCCGCCGTGCCACTGATTTTGTTCATGACTTTGACCATTGTCGTGCCATGGTCGCCGTCGCCTATCTGTGAATCAAGTTCCGTCAGCTCGTCTTTCGCCGCTTCGATGTTGAACGCGGCTTTGGCAAGCATTTTTTTAAATTGCGCGATGCTTAATTTTTCCATTACCGCACCGTGTAATAGGGCGTGTCGCAGGGAGCTTTCCAGTAGTCAAGCATTTCATCGTCCATGCGCGCGATGAAGAGCTGGAAGCCCGCCGCTTCCTGAACGGTGAGAATTTCTCCCACCATCTGCGCAGCGACTGTTATGCCTCTTTCTTTGAGGAATTCCACGCAATCTTTGAAGACAATCAGCTGTTCCATCAGTGTAGTGGCTCCTGAGCCATTGACAACCAGCATGACTTTTTCTCCCGATTTGAGGGCAAGGTCTTTGATGAGAGCGTCGGTCATTATCGCTGCCGTCTCTCCCGCGGTCTTCATCTTCATACGGCCGCCGCCGCCTTCACCATGCTGTCCCATGCCTATTTCCATGTCATCCTCACCAAAAGAAGAGATTTCCGCTCCGTTAGCAGGGTGAGTAGCACCCCTAGCCGCTACGGCTATTGTCGCCATGTTATCCGCAAATTTCTGTGCTACAACACGGACTTCTTCCAGGCTTTTTCCCGCAGCGGCGGCTCCTCCGGCAATCTTCGCCAGAGGCACGCAGCCAACAAGTCCGCGGCGGTTGCCTCCGTCTTCACGCGGCGCATTGGAGACGTCTTCCTGTGTGGTAACTCTGGCCACTTTCAAGCCGGCGTCTTCTGCCATCTCCATGGTCATTTCCGCAGTCATCATGTCCCCTGCATGGTTGAGGACAATAAAAAGTGCGCCTTTGTCTCCCTGAGCCATTTTCAGAGCTTCAAAGCAGGGTGAGGGTCCGGGGGCGGCAAATATGTCACCGACGACGGAGATGTCGAACATTCCCTCTCCGACAAAGCCGCTGAGAGCAGGCTCATGTCCCGCACCGCCGAGCGTTACGATGTGAACTCTGTCTGAGCATAGCATTTTTTTATTGACAACAAGGTTGTTTTCTTTGATTTCAATTTTGTTAGGATAAGCGAGAGCAAGACCTTTAAGTAGTTCCTGGGTTAGTGTTTCCTGGTTATTAATGAATTTTTTCATTACCATGGTAAACCAGCTCCTTCGTTTATACTGTCAGTTTGCGCCGTTTAGCAGCACTCCATCAGTTCAAAAAGCACCCCATCGCGCCAAGCAAAGGCAATTTTGGTATGTTCGTCTATCTCTGTAATCGGCAGGACAATCTTTTCACACTGTGCCAGTTCAGCAGCGAGGTCTTCGACCTTATAGGCTACATGAGGATAGTTTTTGAGGTCTTCAGGCATCTGTGAGTCAGGTTCAAAGCGGAGGCACTCATACTGATAGGGGTGGTCTTTGGGATCCGTAAGGAATAATTTCATTTCCGGAGAGTATGTTTCATTGGGCTGAGGTTTTGTTACCGGTACTCCGAGATGCAGATACTGCGCCATAACAATATTCCCCCTTATGTTTTGTATTACTGTATATATTTTATCACTGCGTTAGGAGCTGCACAATGTGAGCCGCACATAAAATAAAGAGGAGCGATGCTTTATGCAACGCTCCCCTTATTTTAACAAATAAATATTTTTTAAAGCTTGAGAATGTTTATGTTACGGTCTGATCTTTTTGTAGAAGACTGCCTT
Organism: uncultured Synergistaceae bacterium; assembly: GCA_964522805.1. Classification (GTDB taxonomy): domain Bacteria; phylum Synergistota; class Synergistia; order Synergistales; family Synergistaceae; genus CAZBYL01. The sequence goes on from CAZFWP010000044.1 coordinate 11,714, forward strand.
GCCGTTCTTCGCTTCAAGGATGAATCCGTCCTTGTCCTTGGGATCGTGGAAGTTGTCCATGGTCAAAGTAGCGTGCATGAGCTTAAGGTTCTTTGTTGATTCAAGAGCCGCGCGCACTTTCACAGGATCGTCGCTCTTAGCGCGTTCGATAGCGTCTTTGAGCCAGTAAACGCAGTCATATGCCATAACAGCGTTCATGAATTCCTGGCACTCTGTTCCGGCCTGCTTCTTATATTTTGCGAAGAAATCCTTAAGTGCGGGGTCTTCCTTAGCAACGTGGCTGATCCAGAAGGTGTTCTTCATAGCCTCTTTGCCGGCGATTTCCCACATGAAGTCTCCATAGCCGTCACCGCCGATGATGGGCTGGTTCATGCCCATTTCACGAGCCTGTTTGACTGCCAAGGGAAGGCACTTGCCCATTGTCGGGAATACGAGAACATCGGGGTTTGCCTGTTTGATTTTTGTAAGCTGGGCGCGGAAGTCAACGTCTTCACCGCGGTGACCTTCGTCTGCTACAACCTTACCGCCGTATGCGGTGAAGTTCTTTGTGAAGAATTCGCGGAGACCGTGCGAATAGTCGCTGGAAACGTCATAGAGGAGTCCGGCCTTTTTCACTTTGAGGTCTTTGGCGGCGAATACTGCAAGCATCTTACCCTGATATGGGTCAAGGAAGCATATGCGGAAATTATAGGGTCTTACTTTGCCTTTTTCATCTTTTGTCACGTTGGGGTTTGTCGGAAGTGTTCCAAGGTGAGGAACTTTGCTTGAGTTAAATACGGGGGCTGCTGCGATGCAGAGACCTGATCCGCTCGGCCCTATTACAGCACAAACCTTGTCCTGCTGAGAGAGACGACGGGCTGCATTGACCATATCTTCGTTACGGGTACGGCAGTCATACATGATGACCTCAACCTTCTTACCCATGATACCGCCCTTTGCGTTAATTTCTTTTACAGCCATTTTAACTGCTTCAACTTCAGCAACGCCGTAGGCTGCAAAGTCACCGGTAACAGTAGCAATTTCACCGATTTTGATAGTATTGCCCGCAAATACAGGGGTCGCCAACAACATAACCGCAAGAAGTGCAAAACCGAAAAATCTGCGCATCCTAAAACCTCCTAATATTTTTTGCCAACATTCGCTGGCATTTGTACGATATCATATTTTACCTAATATTGGATAGGTATTTTACGCAAAAGAGATGCAATATTGAATCTCTTTTTGATGTTACCTATTTTTTTGCAGCCGGTTCTCAATAGAATTTCATTTTATTAAATAAAATTTTCTCTTTCATTTGTTAATTAATTGTTTGTTATTAAAGCTTAAATTTGTTTGTCAATTTTATGCATATTTATATGTTATCTGTTTTAAAAGTTAATGATTCGTCCGTATATTTCTTTATATAATCTTCATCTCAGTTATTTATTATTTTAAATCGCTTAATTCCATAAAAACAAAAAGCGACCGCATTTTCATCCGGTCACTTTTAGGTTCGTATAGCTGTCAGCAAAATTATCCGGCAAAAGATCCGCCGCAGTTCTCTTAGCACTGGGAAAGTAGTACCGTTTCACAGTAATATTCCCGTTAAACCGCAAAAATCAGCCGTGCAGATGCGGCATAAGCGGGCTATATGTTCAGCATCTTGCGTATCTCTTCCAGACCTCTAAATGTCTCTCTCAGCGGAGCTGCGAGAAGTTTCTGTCTTTGCGCAAATATTTTTGCATAAACAGCTCTGTTTTTGGGATCTGGTTCAAAGCGTCCACGGAAAGTGACCCATTCCTTCATTGTGTCTTTGAGGTTGTCAATGTCGCCTACGCCATAGGCGGCGACAGCCACATCGGCCATTAAGCCTCCCTCGCTGCGGGTGGGGATGTTATATGCGCCGCCCAAGATGTCCGCTTTTATCTGCGTCCAAAGAGGGCTTTTGCTGCCGCCCTCCGTACCGATTATTTCCTCAAGCATCATACCGCACTCTCTGTATATCTGTATCATTTGCGCATATTCAAAGGCGATGGATTCAAGAATAGAACGCCACATAGCCGCTCTGTCGCTGGAGCCGAAGAGCCCCAGGAAGGCACCGCATGCCCCTGGGAGGTCAGGTCCCGCTCCCTGGAGGTAGGGACAGAATAATATTCCCTTTGAACCGGCCGGGACTTCTCCCGCCAATCTGTCCATTTCGGAATAGAAAGAGGGGTCTCCGGCTCTGTTTGCCACGTTGTCGCGAAACCATCTCAGTGATAGTCCCCCGGCTCGGATCATGCTCCAGTAGAAGTATGAGTTTTCCAGTGTGCCGGTAGCAAGCATCATCCCAGGAGCACGGGAAATTTTTTCTATCATCCCCGGCACTGCCACGGCAAAAATTGAGGCTGTTCCGGCGACATCTGTACTCTGCCCCGGCTCGAGGAGCCCGGAGGCCATCGCCGACTGCATCGTATCACCGGCTCCGGCGACGATTGGAATCCCTGATGGAAGTCCCATGGACTGCGCCTCCTCGGGGCATAAGTAACCTACTACATCCCAGGGTTTGACTATGCGAGGAAGAATCTCCATGGGAATGCCTAGCGCCTTCATTTGTTTTTCCGACCAATCGCGTTTGACGGCATCGTAACCAATAAGCCATCCCGACATTGTCGCCCAGTCAAGAAAAGCTTTGTCCGCAGTCAGTCCGGCAAGGGTTCCCAGTACAAAGGGACCGTTGTTGACGACTTTTACCGCTCTTTCTTTAAACCCAGTGTAGTGGTTTAGAAACCAGCGCAATATCATCGGCGGCATGAATTCGTCAACGATGATGTTGCCGCTCTCTTCCAACCATACCGGCTTAACATTGAATTTCACCCATTCCGCTTCGCTCCGCGCCCTGTTATCAAGGTAGGGGACGAATGGGGTGACTGGATGCCAATTTTCATCAATGCCCACTATGCCGCAAATGATGCCGCTTGCGGATATACCCCGGATCTCGTGGGGATTTATTCCCGATTTTTGCAGGCACTCACGCACTCCTTCGCGCACTGCCTGAACAAAACCGAGAGGATCCATTTCAGCCCACCCCGGCTGTGGGTAAGATATTTTATTTTCTCTGTACGCTTCAGCCATCCTCGTGGAGTCTATTCTGTAGATAGCCGTTTTTGTCCCCATCGTCCCGCAGTCAAAACCAATGTAATACTTAGCCAAAATGTTGCCTCCCCATTTTTTAAAATATCCCCGTCAAAAAAGAGCCATCTCCCAACTATAAATAGTTGAAAAACGGCCCCTTAAGTATTTAACTTAGTAAAACCAGCTTAGTCTTCCCTGGGACGCAGAAGAGTTTTCATGTTGATTTCCGTCCAATCCTGCGACTCTGGTACTTTCACCCACAGTTCGTAAGACTCGGGAACAACCACCAACTGATAGAGGGTATTTTCCGTGGTTGCGCCAAGATCCTCTATGCGGGTATCCATAATCTTTTTCATGGTTTTGGCGTCGATTGTTCCTTTAAAGTGTTTCGCCAGTGTAAGCAGGTTCTGTCTTCTGGTTCTTGTCATCCAGTTGGCTTTGTCTTCAGGCCGCGGCAGTCCCCAGGAAAATTCCGTAAAGTGGTTGCTGAGAACAGTCAAACCCTGGCGCGAATGCGACTCACGGCGTTTTATTTCGAAAACAGGCCATTCATAACAGCGGGCGGTCTGCCCGTCGGCAACACCAACGATGTAGGCGAAGTTGGATTTTGTCGTCTGAAAGAAGCTCTCTATTTCATCAAGAGAGGCGCCGTCCAACAAAAACTCAAAAAGTTTCGCCACAGAGGGGACGCGGCTGTCGTACCAGAGAGCGCCTCCCGAAGGCATACCATTGTTAAGCTCTAGAAAAATCCCCTTTTCGTTCATTCCATTTACCGCGTATATTTCTCCGGCATATCCGATAGTTGCCGTGGCAAGAGAACCGTCAGCGGGGTGGTACGCCGCAAGGACGAGATCGCTGCTGAATTCTTTAAGCCAAGGCAGGTAATCATAGTTACGTCCGTAAACGAGAGTATCGGCCGCATAATCGCCCCATGCAGCGATACCGGTACACATCGGCTGATTAAGGCTGCCCATTGCCATAAGCTCCAGCGCATTTACCAGCTGAATTTGTTCAAGAGAAAGCCCCGACGTCTCCGCTATTCCCCGAAATAATTCTTTAAATCTGAAGGGGAAATTAGTATAGAACTTCTGTGCGGTATTTTTCATTTCATCGGAATCCATGCCGCATTCATCGATAAGCTTGCGCTGTATTCCTCTTTCGTAAAGATCCCTGAGCTCGGCGGACATGAGGCCACCGTATTGGCGCCCCATCTCCCTCCATGTTCCCTGCAGGTCAATGAGACTGATGACGCCATTCTTAGTTTTTGTGCCTTTTTCAAAGGATTGCATACTTCGACCTCCCGCCATCGGCTTTATTGAGTTATTATACACTTGTATAT
>CAZFWP010000045.1:0-15762 GCA_964522805.1 uncultured Synergistaceae bacterium
GGATTTCCGAACATGGCAAAGACTGCGGAGGGTTATGGTCTCTCTCAGCACCCCGCTTTGGGTAAGATTCAGCCTCTTTTGGAAGAGCTGGCTTTGAAGGCTGGGGCGCGTATGTAACTTTTTAAGAAATTTTTAAGGAGTGTCTCTTTAAGCTATTTTTCACTTTATCGGCGGCGGTTTTTATGCCGCCGTTTTTCCATGGGTGCAAAGAGGTTTATGAGCGCGGCGCAGATTTTGATGTCCCTATTTGTTCTTTTTCGCCGGTTATAAAATGTAAAAAATATCCGCTTATTTTCATTTATTAACGCATACATAGTTTCATCGGCATTTCTCTCAGTATTTTTCTATCGCTAAAATCGCCATTTACATATAAATTTGACTATAATGGGTATATAGGATGGTGATGAGACAGATGTCGATGAATCGTCCCGATTGGGATAGTTATTGTCTGATGATTGCCAAGGTTGTTGCCGGCAGGAGCACCTGTCTTCGCCGAAAAGTCGGCGCCGTGCTGGTGAGGGACAGACAGATTTTGAGCACCGGCTACAATGGCGCTCCCCGCGGGGTATCGCATTGCGAGGAGGTAGGCTGTCTGCGTGAGAAGCTGGGTATTCCGTCCGGGGAGAGACATGAAATCTGCCGCGGTTCTCATGCGGAGATAAACGCTATCGCCCAGGCTGCAGCTGCGGGAGTGGCTACTCAGGGCTGTTGGATTTACTGTACGCACGAACCTTGTGTCTACTGTACAAAGGCACTGATTAACGCCGGCTGTGTCCGTGTCGTTTATTTGCATCCCTATCCCGATGAGCTGGCGCGTTCGATAATGAAGGAGTCCGGTGTGGAGTTGGTACATTTTCCGCCGGAATCACTGCCTAAGAATATTATTGACTGATGATTTATTAAAGCATAGAGCAGGGAGGCAGAGTTATGTTTACAAGAGATGAGTCCCTTACCTTTTTGAGGGAACATAACAAAGAGGAGATGCACATCAGGCATGCCTATGCCGTTGAAGCGGCAATGCGCGGATTTGCTAAGCACTTCGGCGAAGATGAGGACTATTGGGGACTCATTGGGTTGATGCACGATATTGATTGGGAAGAGTTTCCCTCGACAGACACGCACCCGATGAAGGGCGGCGAGATGCTGACGGCGCTTGGTTATCCGCAGGATTTTGTTCATGCGGTCTTGGCTCACGGTTGGGAGTATTCCGGGGTGAAGCCTGAGACTCTTTGTGAGAAGACTCTTTACACAGTGGACGAGCTGACAGGTTTTATCACCGCCGTGGCTTTGGTGCGCCCGAGCAAGTCCTTGATGGATTTGGAAGTGAAGTCGGTGAAGAAGAAGTGGAAGGATAAAGGTTTTGCCCGTGCCGTTAACAGAGATGTGATTGAGCGCGGTTCAGAGCTGATGGGTGAGCCTCTTGAGGTGCTTATCGAGAGGACGATAGAGTCCCTGAAGCCGATAGAGAAAGAGCTGGGATTGGGAGAATAGAATCTATTCCCATTTCACCGAAGGCGATTTTTAACTGCTGCCATCGGGCAGTGTGTAATCAGTTTCGCAAATATCGGAAGGAGGAAGAATTTTATGTCTATTTCAATAGTTCTCGCGGATGACCATCCTTTGACAAGAGAGGGTATGAAGGGTTATCTGGTAAAAGAAGCGGATTTTAATATCGTCGGAGAATATGCGGACGGAGAGTCAGCTTGGGCCGGTATTCAGCAGACAAAGCCGCAAGTGGCTTTGCTTGACATACGTATGCCGGGGATTGACGGCGTGGCTTTGGCGCGCAAGATAAAGGATTCCGGCCTGCCCACATCATCATTGATGCTGACATCTTACGATGCGCAGCAGTATGTGATGGCTTCGCTCCGCGCCGGTGCGCGCGGCTATGTGCTGAAAACAGCGAGCATGGAGACTCTTTCAAAAGCCATTCGCATTGTGGCGCGCGGCGGTTTTTATCTTGACAGCGAAGTCGCCAACGCAGTGGAGGAAGAGGGCGAGTTTGTTCCGGAACCGGTGTCGGTAAGAGAGCGCGAAGTGCTGCTTTTGGCGGCGCGCGGGCTTTCCGGCAAAGAAATAGCCACGCAGCTTTTCATCAGCGAGCGTACGGTGCAGACACATCTGGCTTCTATTTATGATAAGCTGGGCGCAAAAAATAAGACGGAAGCGATGCTGCTTTCGCTCAAGTACGGCATTGTCACCTTGGAGGAACTGCTGGATTGAGAAAAAACCTGCTGGTTCAGCTCACGATAGCGATTTTTTTGCCGAGCCTCGGTGCTTTTCTGCTTGCGTGGGTTGGCTTCTGCCAGTTTGAAAAGACGATGGAAGGCCTCGCCGGCTCTTACGTGCAAAACCTTGCACGCGGAGCCGCCGCCAGGCTGGAATCAAGCAAATGGGATCTGCGCACTGACGGCTCTTGGAGGCCCAACCAGTTTGGTTCTTCCATCAGCGGACTCAGCGACTTTATTGACGGCGATATGGCTGTTCCCGGCATGTTCGCCATTCTCGACAACACCGGCACTTTGGTCTACGGCACTCCCGATGTGCCGCTGCTTTCCATTTTATGGGATCAGCCTCTCAATATTATGTCTCCGCAAAAAATCCGCGGCCCGGACGGCGGCTACTACACTATTGCCGTCTACCCCGTGCTTCAAAGAAATCTTTATGTTTTGGCCGCCGTATCATGGAATCAGCTTTTGGGCCCGATGGTGACTCTGACCACAGTGTGGCCTTTTATTATGGGACTGCTCGGTCTGGTGGGTATTTTTTCCGTCTATATCATGTGGCAGAAAGTTATCCTTCCTCTTAAAGACCTCGAAGGCGAGGTATCAATGCTCAAATGGGGAGAAGAGGCCCCTCAGGCGAATGCGCCGGAAGCGGTTGACGAGCTTCAGCGGCTGCGCGAGGCCTTGGTGGTGCTTTCAAACTCGGCGATCGAAAAGGCTAAACTCTCCCGCCGTTATGTCAACGATATTGTTAAGGTGCAGGAAGAGGAACGTGCGCGCATCTCACGTGAGATACATGACGGGCCTTTGCAGGATGTTACCGCCCTTATCCAGAGGCTGAGGCTGCTGGCAGCGGATACAGACTCGCCGGACAAAATGAAAAACCGCATTGATGAAGCGGAAAATGTCGCCATGACCGGCGTCAAAGAGATGCGCGAGCTGTGTAACAATCTGACTCCGCCCTGGCTTGACCTTGGCATCACTCAAGCTCTTACAGAACTGACCGAACGCCAAAGTATTCAGCTGGGCATTAAAATTTATCTGGATCTTGATGAAATTACCGAACTTCCCAATGACGTTACCCTGGCTTTTTTCCGTGTCGCTCAGGAAGCCGTAAACAATTCGGCGCGCCATGCGGAGGCGAAAAATGTTCGTATCACGCTGCGTGAAACCGGCGGAAAGATAGTGCTTCAAATCGAGGACGACGGGCATGGCTTTGAAGTTCCCGACAATATCGCCAAATTGCGGGTTAAGGGGCACAGAGGACTATCCAATATGAAAGAAAGAATGTCAATAGTAGGAGGAAGCCTGAATATCACCTCGAAACCCGGGCTTGGTACGGTGGTTCGCTGTGAGTTGCCGCTTGAAACAGTGCAGCCGAATTCGTTAACTTGATTAATGAAAGGTGGGAGCCCTAGAGGCGAAGATATTGAAATTACGTATTTTAGGCGCAGCAGGTGAAGTAACAGGATCCAACTACATGATTGAGACCAAAGATTGGAAAGTGCTTATCGACTGCGGCTTTCATCAGGGGCAGGACGAAGAAAAGCACGAGGGCGAACCCTTCCCCTATAACCCTGCAGATGTAGATGCCGTGCTCCTTACTCACGCTCACATCGATCATAGCGGTCGTATCCCCCTTTTGGTGAGACAGGGCTTTAAAGGAAAAGTTTTCTGTACCTATGCCACCGGCGAGCTGGTGGAAATTCTTTGGAACGACTCAGCCCGCATTATGCAGGAAGATGCGCAGTGGCGCACAAGAAAAAATTTACGCAAAGGATTGCCCAAAGTTGAGCCGCTCTACGGCATAGCGGACGTGGAAGATGCCTCAGCTCTGCGCTCTCCTCTGGCCTATGATGAAGTGACGCAGATTCTGCCCGGACTTTCCGTGCGCTTCCGCGAAGCGGGGCATATCTTAGGCAGCGCCATTATAGAAACATGGATATCCGAAGAAGGCGTCGAAAAACCGGTCAAGGTGGTATTCTCCGGAGACCTCGGCCCCTTTGACGGCGTAATTGAAAAACCGCCCACATTAATAGAAGAGGCGGACTATGTCTTTATAGAATCAACCTACGGCGACAGGCTCCATAAATCTCTCGAAGACACCAGAGCTGAGTTTCAGGAAGCTGTCAAAGCGGCTCTTGATACAGCCTCGAAGATACTTGTCCCCACCTTTGTCGTTGACAGAGCGCAAAGGATGCTTTACGAATTTCGTCTGTTTCAGAAAAAATTCCCCGAACTCAAAATGCCGCCTATATTTCTCGACTCACCAATGGGAGTAAAAACCACAGAAATATACGAAAAACATATCAACTTGCTCTCAAAGGATCTTAAAGAGATGATTATAAGCGGAGAGTGTCCCTTTGAGCCGCACAACTTCCAGTTTGTGCGCACCGCTGACGAATCAAAAGCTGTCAACGACATGCCGGACGGCATCGTGCTCGCAGGCAGCGGCATGTGCTCGGGCGGACGCATTATGCACCATTTAAAACACAACCTCTTTAAAAAAGACACGCACGTTCTTTTTGTCGGCTACCAGGCCTACGGCACATTGGGACGCCGCTTAGTGGACGGAGCAAAAGATATCCGTATTGCCGGAGAAGACGTTACGGTCAGAGCACAGCTTCACACTCTAAACGGATTCTCCGCTCATGCCGACAGAGATGACCTGCTCAAATGGGCAGGAAGCTTCCCCAAAAAAGCACGCTTCATTGTCGTTCACGGAGAGCCAAAATCGGCGGAATCTCTGGCTTTGGCGCTCAAAGCCGACGGTTACACCGCGATCGTGCCGGCGATAGAAGATGAAATTGACCTGATGAAACCGGCTGCGGAAATTGAGAAGATGCCCATGCTCTCACCGCGCATTATCGACAGAGTCAGACTCACTCCGGAAGACATTGCCCAGACACTGAGTGCTATTACCTCGCGCGCGGAAGAGATGCAGCATATGGCGATCGAGAACAGAGACTACCGGGATATCATGCCGCTGCTCATTTCTGCTAGGACTTTGCTGGAAACTGCCGCCTATCTCGGTAAAAAAGACAAAAAATCTGCATGAACATTATCTAAACATTATCATTTATTGCGATAAAGAGGCTATAATATCGCAAGGGAAAAATATATCAAACATAACAAGATGGGGGGATTAAGATGCTAAGACAAATAAAGATAACGGCCGCCGCTCTCTGCGCGGTGATTCTTATAGCGCTGGCGGTATACCTCTTTTTCGCCCTGTCGCGTTCTTCGAGTTTGACAGCCGCTTTGCCGCAGCCGTCGGACAATGTACCCTATCTGCTGATAGAGACAAAAGATAAAACATATCCCGCAGCTGTTTCCTCATTCCTTACAGACGGCGTTTACGCGCCGCTCAAAGAAGGAACGCCGCGCAACGTTATACTCTCTATCGCTGCTGCTGCAGAGGATGCTGCTGTGCTGATAGAAGAAAAAGAAAACAGCTCCGCAGAGGTATATGCGGCCTTGCGTTTTTCCGCAAGTGACATGAAACTTCTAAAGAAGGGACAGCTTCCCGACCCTATCAAAGAAGTGCTGAAATCGCCCTCGCTCTCCGCAGCTGAAGACGGTGCTTGGCTGCTGCATACCAAAGACTCAGATTCGCCCGTCTACTGCAAAGCTGACGGTAAGCGCGCCATATTCGCTGCCGAAGAGTCTTCTTTCCGCCTGATGCTGGACCTTGCCGCCGGCAGGGGCAACTCCATGGGACGCAAAAAATGGCATGAAGAAAAAAGCTGGCCGGGACATATAGAAATATGTGACGGAGGACTCTTAACGGCAAAAGAAAAAAAACAGACCCCTCTTAAAGTAGAGGCGTCATGGCACAAAACAGAAGCGACAAAATTATCGGAGGCGAGCGGTGAACTCAGATGGAGAGTCAGCGGACTTGACTCGCTGATGGGCTCCTTGGCCCTTAATGCGCTGTCAGCGAAAAAATGGAACACGGAAAATTCCTTCATACCGGAACCGCTGCTCCTCTCTATGGGAATAAATCTGCCGCCGCTTAAAGGCTCGCCTGAGGATTGGCCCTTTCCTCTCAGTTCAATAGGAGATCTGGGAAAGACCATGGAGCTGAGTGACAGCCAAATCAGCCGTGTCCTTTCGGGGCAGACTATCTTCTCTCTCGGCGGGCAAAATCGTATCCTCTGGTTCTCTCTGCCGGGATTCATGGTTGAATTCACCGGGGACAAAAAAGACATGCAGAACCTTGTTGAGGTCTTCTGGAAGAAACTATTCCTCGGTACAGAGCCGAAGCCAATCAGCGGCTTTGAATACGGAGGCACGGCGGAGCTGCCCTTCTCTGTAATAGGTGCGGGACGCGGCGGCAGTGCTGTCTTAGGACTCGCATCACCGGAATCCGTCAGCCCGAAAAACAAACTCGGACGCTTCCTCAAAGAAGACGAAAAGGCCATTGGCTGGATTGTCGCCGACTTGCCGAGAATCGGCGCCGCTCTCAGCGACATGACAAAAATGAACTCCTTTGTTGAAGACGAAGAAGAAGAGGACGACCCAGCTTTCTCCTATGACAGCGAAGAGCCGGAAGGCGGAGAAGTCTTCCAGCCTGAAATGTCATTCTCGCCCTTTGACCAAGGGGTAACAGACTCCTTTGGCAACGTGCTCAAAAAACTGGGCAAAGTGCTGATAGTATGGGAAAAATCAGATTCAGGGCGCCTCAACTGGTATGCGCCAAAAGTCCCTAAAGCCGCTAAATAGCGGGCAAAGACATAAAATTTATCGGCATAAAGACGCTCCGCCTCCAAAAGGGCGGAGCGCTTGCAAGATTACAGCAATACAAAAATAAAAGACAAAAAAATATTCGGAGGTCGTTAACATGCACTGCAACGCGCTAAAAGTACTCAAAGAACGTGGATTTGTCGAATGGAGCAGCCATAATGAGGAGCTCGAAGAACACTTTATTAACAACATGGTCACAGGATATATAGGCTTTGACCCGAGCGCCGACAGCCTTCACGTAGGCAATCTCGTAGCAATCATGGGGCTTGCGTGGCTGCAGAAGCTGGGACATCGCCCCATTGCCATTGCCGGCGGCGGCACGGGGCGCATTGGTGACCCCTCTGGCAAAAGCGCTGAAAGAAACCTCCTGAGCGAAGAAAAAATTCAGCACAACGTCAACTGCATCGCCGCACAGCTAAAACACTTTCTCAACTTTGACTGCGGCGAAAACAGCGCGACCCTGGTAAACAACAACGACTGGCTCAAAAACGAAAAATTTATCGAATTCCTGCGCGACACCGGCAAATTCTTCACCGTCAGCTTCCTCGTGAACAGAGAATACGTCAGAAGCCGTGTCCTTGACCCGGACAAATCAATAACCTACACCGAGCTATCATACATCTTGCTCCAGGCCTTTGACTTCAACCACCTTTACAATGAATACGGCTGTACTCTCCAGATGGGCGGCAACGACCAGCAGGTCAACATCATCGCCGGCATGGACCTCACCCGCAAAAAATCATCAGGTCAGTGCTACGGCATCACCTTCCCCCTGCTCCTCAACTCACAGGGGCAGAAATTCGGCAAATCCGAAAGCGGCGCGGTCTACCTCTCCTCAGAACGCACCAGCATTTACAAATTCTACCAGTTCTGGATCAACGTCGACGACAGCGACCTCGAAAAACTCTACAAGCTCTTCACCTTCAGAGAGCTGGACGAAATAGCCTCGCTGCTTGAGGAACACAACAAAGAGCCGCACCTCCGCAAGGCGCAAAAAGAGCTGGCATGGGAAATGACCTGCCGCGTACACGGCGAAGCGGCGGCAAAACGCGCCCATGACGCAAGCGCCGTTCTCTTTGGCGAAATGGACATCAAAGAAGCGGGAGCCGACCTATTGGAAACCCTCTCTGCGGAAATCCCCTTTGCGGAAATAGCTGCCAAAGCAGAAGGTTCTGTCACCGACATCATCGTCGCTTGCGGCGGCTGTGAATCAAAAGGCGAAGCCAAACGCAAAATAAAAGAGGGCGGCGTCTACCTTAACGGCGAAAAAATCACCGACCAGGCGAGAACCATCAGCGAAGCCGACCTTTTAGCCGGCGGCTACATGCAGATAAGAGTCGGCAAAAAAGACTTCCGCCTCGTAAAGTTTGTCGGCTAAGCACCGCAAATAAAAATAACCCAAACAAACTCAAGCGGAAGGGATTTTCCCTTCCGCTTTCGCTATCCGTGACTTACCGCACCAAACCAAAATCTCCGCGCACAAGGCAACGCAGCGATGCCCCAACAAGTGCTTCGCAACATCAGGCTAAGGGTTGCTGTTTCAATACCAATCAACACTGAGGCAAACCTCTGATTGCTAACCGCACATGACCGTTAAAATCACCTCAAGCCTTGCGGTACCACCGCATCGCCATGCTAAATTCAAAAACACACTCCTCAATCGCCGCTGAAAGCTGCCAAACCCATCGCTCCGCCGCACCCAGACGCCGCTGTCACGCAAAACCGCTCATTGCGCCCAACAAAACAACGAACCGCTGCCAAAATTCAAAACCATTGCCGCCGAAAAAACAGCTTCGCCAAAATCAGCACATGGAACTATAAAATCATGGCTCATAAGAGTATCATTTAACAAAGCCAAAGCGCTAACAACAGGAGGCAATGTCAATGAATTGTATTACCATTAAAGGCAGATTTGCCAATGCGGAAGCCATCAGAGCGGATAAAGAGAGCGGTCTCATCACCGACATCATCAAAAATCAGCACAGTATGGACGTGACAATTGACGGCGATGTAATTCTCCCCGGCGACTTCAACGCGCACTCGCACCCCGAACAGTCAATCTACGTTGAAATAGCCGACCCTGCTTGGGAGCTTGCCAAATGGTGTCGTGAAACAATCTACAAATACAGCGTGGAAATGGACGCCGAACGGGTCTACTACGGCTGTGTGCGCGCCTTCAGCCGTATGCTCTCATACGGAGAGACCTCTGTGATGGTCTCCTTCTACTGCCACAACAGACGCGGCAATGAACTTGACAGAGCGGTAATAAAAGCGGCCAAAGACGTGGGAATCCGCCTCTTCTTCGGACGCATGAACTACGACATCATCACCGAAGGAGCTTACAAAGAAAAACAAGACTCCCAGCGTTCATACTTTGAAAGCCCCCAAGAAGCGGAAAAAAACTTCCTCGAACTGCTCTCCGAAGAGTGCGCCACGGTGAAAATCGCCCCAGCGCTCCACAGCTTTCACGCCAACACCATCGAGGCGATAGTTAAAGGCATCAACCTCGGTGCGGAACATCACCGCAAAATCCAATTCCACCTCTCAGAAGACGAGGGAGATGTTAAACTCTGCCTTGCTCAATTTGGCAAAAGACCTGTAGAAGTGCTGGCAGACCTTCTGTCGCAAGGCAAAATCTCCCGCCTCGACCACATGGTGCTCTCAGACTGTGTCTGGACCAACGACCATGAAAAAGAACTCATCAAAGAGCACGGCATGGCAGTAGTTATGGACGGCAGAATGAACGACCGTGTCAAAGCGGGGCGTGCCGACGTTAAAAAATACCTTGCAATGGAAATACCTCTTTACGTGGGCACCGATGGTGAGGCCAGCAACGACGACCTCTCAATTAAAAACGAAAGAGAGTGGCTGGTACGCACGCACTCTCTTGCCAAAGAGGACATGGAAAAACTCTCCGCCCCATTTGAGATGGCGGGAGTAAAAGTAGGCACTCTCACCAAAGGTGCGGCTGCGGACTTCCAAGTATACAAAGAGGGACGCTTAAACGAACTCTACGTAGGCGGCGTTAAGGTAATGCAAAACGGTCGTCTCACAGCAGAGCCGCTCGCCCAAAAAGCCGAAACTTTTATCAAAGAGCTGTTTGCGGAAAAAACCAACGCATAACCTTTTGCAGCCCAGACAAAGGCGCATCGTCACCTAAGCGCAGACAGACAAACAACGGCTCCCCCGCACGAACCGGCATTACCGGCGGCGGGGGAGCCGTTTCTTTTAGCTTTGTCTAAGCCGACAGGGCTGCGGACTTTGATTTTTTAAAAACAAAGAACATCAGCAGCAAAAGGCTTCCCAGTCCGATGATATCCGTAATGGTCTCCGGAATTATCAGCAGCAGAGCGGCGATAATAAATGCGGCTCTTATCGGCTTAGAGAGATTCATACGCCAGTATCCGATAATACCTATGCCCAGTCCGACAATGCCCGCAGAGCAGGTGAAAAAGACCCAGGCGATGGAAGGCAGACTGCCGATTCCCAGCAGTGCCGGATTGTAGACAAAGACAAAGGGTATCAGGAAAAGAACAAGCGCAAGGCGCACGGCTTCAATCCCCGTTTCCCAAAGCCCTGTCTTGGCGATTCCTGCGGCTGCGTAGGAAGCTATGGCTACGGGCGGTGTTATCATCGACATATTGGCGAAGTAGAAGATGAACATATGAGCGACAAGCGCTTCTATTCCAAGATTCTGCATTGCCGGGGCAAGAAGCACGGCGCTCATGATGTAGGCTGCGCTGGTTGGCATTCCCATTCCCATAATGATGATCATTACTGTGGAAAGAAGCAGTGCGATGATCATGCTGTTTGCCGAAAAAGATGCGATAACGGAGCTGAAGCGCAGTCCTAGTCCGGTAAAGACCACTTCTCCGATAACGATGCCGGCAAGGGCGCAGGGCAGTGCCACTATTACAGAAGCCTTGGTGCCGTCAACTGCCATATCGATAATTTCTTTAAAAGAAAGTCTGGTGTCGCTGCGCATTTGACATAGAGCTATCAGCACCACGGTAGAAACCAAAGCTGCGAACATCAAGGAGCGTCCGATGGCGATGAGGGCTACCAGCACCACAATAGGCAGTACCAAGTGGCTGAAACTTTTAATTGTTGCCAGCAGTTCTTTGGGGTCTGTGGGGATAGGTTTGATATCCTGGCGGCAGGCTTCGAGGTGGACTTCCCAAAGAAGAGAGCCGATGTAGAGAATGGCCGGCAGAATGGCGCAGACGATGATTTTAAAATATGAGATGCCAATCATGTCCGCCATAATAAAAGCGGACGCTCCCATTACCGGAGGAATAAGCTGGCCGCCTGTGCCGGCAGTAGCGAGAAGGGCTGCGCTGAACACGGGTTTAAAGCCGCCCTTCTCCATCATCGGATAGGTGATGACTCCGACTGAGGCAACGTTTGCCGCGGCACTGCCGCTGATCATGCCAAATAATCCCGAAGCCAAGATAGAGGCCTTTCCGGCTCCGCCGATGGAGTTTCTGGTGGAGTACTTTGCCATGGCCACAAATAGCTTACCGGCAGGAGTAGCGGCGAGAAATGCTCCGAAAATCATGAAGTAGAAAATTGTGCCTGCGGACGCGGATATCGGACTGGAGAAAATGCCCCCAGACATCATTATCTGATTTTCAATAAAGCTTAAGAGGTCTACGCCGGAATGTCCGAGGATGCCGGGCAGGTTTTTGCCGAAGAAGCTGTAGGCGATAAAGATAGCGGCAATCATCGTCATAGACCAGCCAAGATATCGGCGCCCGCCTTCCATAATCAGAAGCACAAGGGCGATGCCCAAAAAGATATCCGTAAAGAGAAGGTCATCAACAAAGGGAACTCTGGTGACAATTCTGTCTGCGTAATATACAACATGAGCCATATAAGCAAGAGTAAGGGCAAAACATCCCCCGTCAACAACCGCAGATAAGAGGGGCTTATCTTTCATAAAGGGTTTGTTGATAAACACCAACAGTAAAGTAAACCCGACATGCAGAGGGCTGATTACCATTCCCGGGACGGCTGCGAAGGCGATATAGATTTGTCCTGCAAGCCAGCACAGCGCCACAAAAAACGAAAGCTTATTACGAATATTATCCAATTTTAGCCATCCTTTCGCCTGCAGGCCGCCCCGCAGGGATATATCGACTACGGGGCGGCACGGTCTCATCGATTATTTCATCAAACCCTTTTCTTTGTAATACTTCATTGCGCCGGGGTGGAGCGGTATACCTCCGAGGTTCTTAGGCTCCCATGCCTTTGCGGGGTTAAATGGCTCAAAAGCTTTATGTCCTTTAATGAGGGCGTCTTTGCCTTCTACAACGGCCTTGGTGATTTTGTAAGCTGTCTGGTCATCCATTTTGTCTGTTACTGTAAGCGTGGTTCTGTATCCGGGGAGAGTGAGATCCTGCGCCTGTCCTTTGAAGCTGTTCTTCGGCAGCAGGGATTCCGAATATCCGTACTTGCTCATTGCCTTAAGTGATGCTTTGGAAACTCCGATAAGGTCTATTTTGCCAAGTACCGCCAGCTCTGTAAACGTGGGGTGTCCCTTTGAAAGCGCCTGGATAAAGACATCGCAGCGTCCGTCCTTAATAGAGTTGGTGATGGCCTCAAAGTCGGTATGTTCAACGCTTCCGCCCCAAGCTTTGATGTCGTCGTAGCTAAGCCCGCAGGCTTCAAGCACGTGGGCTGCGGAGGCCTCACCGGTAGTGCCGCGCTGAACTGTCATCAGGCGTATTTTCTGCTTGTTTTTCGCCACGTCTTCCAAAGATTTAATGCCGCTGCCACGGCGTACGGCAATGCCCACATAGAACTGATCCATGCCGCCGACTAGGGCGCGGATATTCTTTATCGGCTTATCAAACATAACCTGCCCGTTATATGCCCAGAGGTTGTTATTATCCATGGTAAGAGCGATATTCATCTGTCCTTTGCCGAGCAGCTTAAGGTTGCCGATGCCGCCGGCGATGGGGGCAGCGTCAATCTTCATATCGGGATTGGCTTTTTTTACAACGTCAGCGATGCAGGCCGCCTGAACGTACCAAGTGCTTCCCACTTTGTTGGCTCCGATTTTGAGATCCGGATCTGCGGCAAAACCGACTGCTGGCGAAAGCAAGCTGACTGCTAAAACCAAAAATGCGCCAAATGCGAAGAGATGATTCTTTTTCATAACAAAAACCTCCTGATTTTATGGTGTGGGCCGCCATTGCGGCGGAAAAACCTATTTTGTTATCTTTAAAATGCAGTACTCACCGTTATCCATGATGTTTTCTTCGCAGATACTCTTACAGCCGGGAATAAATGTCTGATACTTTGAGCGGTCTATAGAACAATATATTTTTGCCCATTTTTCAAAATTCTCCCCGCTGTAGTGTCTTTTCCATGAATCGGCAAAAGGACAGAATGTTGTTTTTTTGCGGAAACATTCTTCTGAGGATTCCAGAACTTCACTCTCCCAACCCCGGCTTGGCAGGTCGCCGCTTTTTTTATAATTTGTCATTGAAGGGGTCAGACCCTGCTCCTCGACATTTTTTCTCGCCAACTCGCCTGTCTCTTTACCGTAGTCAAGAATTATCTTCTCTACAAGCTCTTCGGCTCTCTTTTCGCCAAGCTCTTCCACCAAATTTTTTACTACCCAGTAGTAAAGTCTGGCGATGCGGTCTGCCATAATTAAGACGTCTTGTGTCTTTTGATCCTGTGTCAAAAAGGGTCACCTCTTTTCGCGGAAAAGGTCTTTTTGCGGCGGCTAGTCAGCGGACTACGCACCGGTTACTATTGGAAGCTTGCTTACCTAATCAGCGTTTCTTTAATAACTGTGGGGCAGATTTTTCGCTTTGGCGTTTTCAATCCAGCGCGGGATAGGCGGTACCAGCTCACTCTCATCGGGAACTTTAACTTGAATCAGCGCCGGCCCTTTGTAGGCCAAAGCTTCTCTTAGCGTTTCGGTGATCTTCTCCGGGTCTTCGATTAAGAAGCCCTTGACGCCGAATCCTTCAGCTACTTTCACATAATCCACATAACCGAAATTGGTGGCGAAAAAGTCTGAGTGATAGACATGTGCCGTCTCTCCCTTAATCCAGCCGAAAACATTGTTATTAAAAATTACGAGCTTCACATTTACCCCCAGTCTGGAATATGTCTCCAACTCGCCGCAGTTAAAGTGGAAGCTGCCGTCTCCCCCCAGCCCTATTACCGTGGCTTCGGGGTCGCCGACGGAGGCCGCAGCGCAAGCGGGAACAACATAGCCAAGCGCGCCCTGGGAGTAGTTGGAGAGGAACATCCTTCCTGCCTTTTTTTGCGTAATATAGGCGGCGGAGAAGATACTTCCCACACTTGGTTCAGTGACGATATAGCTCCTTTCCGGCAGCAGTGCTTCCAGCTCCTTCATAAAGCGTATCGGGTGAATGGGCTTTTGCTCGGAACGAGAGGCGGCGGTGATGGATTCATCAAGGGCACTCATCGCAACAGCCGCTTCGGCTCCGTTTTCCGCCTGTCCTTGAATATTTTCCTGAACGATGCGTTCAAACATGTACTCCAAGGTTGCCTTGGCGTCGCCAATAAGCGGAACCTGTATAGGATAGCTGTTTCCTGCTTCAATACCGCAAATATCGAGGTGAATTATCTTTGGTGGATTGTTCCTGTCAGGAAGCGTCCAACCGTCAGTTCCCGCCGAGTCAGTGTTTGAGCCGACGAAGAAGACCAAATCGGCGCTGCAGAGGAATTGGTTGGCAAAGCTCGTTCCGCCTCTGGCACCGATTAGGCGTATTGAGAGCGGGTGTTTTTCAGAAATAGTTCCCTTAGCGGTCATCGTACAGCCGACAGGGATATTGAACCTCTCCGCAAGTTTCAGAACCGCATCTCCGGCTCCGGAAACCAGTGCTCCCTGACCGCAGACAATTACCGGTCTCTTTGCGCTACTCAAAAGTTGTATCGCTTTTTCTATTGCTTCAAAATCCGCAACCGGACGTGTGGCGGGCCAATTTCCGCCTCTGGGATCGGCGTATAGGTCTGCGGGATTAATCTCCACTGCCTCCTTGTACACATCCATGGGAATACGGATATGTACTGCACCGGGACGTCCAGAAAGAGCCACCCTGAAGCCTCTGCGGATAATGAACGGCAAGTCTTTTGCTCTGGTGGCGAGAATACTTTCCTTGGTAATGGCGCTGTAAAGCTTATTTTGGTCGAACCCCGAAAGCATATTTCTTTTGTCGTTGTTGTAAGGAACATCGGAGGTGAAACAGATTGTCGGTACAGAACCGCTGTAAGATTCCAGCACACCGGGAGCTGGGTGAGCCCCGCCCGGACTGGGAGCTTCGCTCACTCCAACTTTGCCAGTAACCTTGGCGTAGGCTTCCGCCATATAGGCGGCTGCCCTTTCATCATGAGTCAAAACGTGCTTAATATCGGGGCAGTCAAGCCAGTGTTTGTAAAGGTCAAGCGTGGTTTCGCCCGGAAGGCCGAAAACATATTCGACATCATATAGTTTTAACATAGTCAAAAAAATCTGGGAACCGGTCATTTTCATTGAAATCAAACATCCTCTCGCATAATTTTGCCGCATCATGCAGCACGTCAAAGATGAGCAGCTAGAATATAACGAATCCTGAAGCCAATGTCAACATAAATATTTAAAATATTCTCAAATAAAAAAACAGCGCTGAATTGTAGCAAATCAGCGCTGTTCATTAACGGTGATAATTTGTAGTCGGCTAGAGGCGCAAGATTACGCCGCTTAGTGCGCCGGCGATGATGAGATCGGAAGAGCACACGTCTGAACTCCAGTCACAGCGATAGATCT
>CAZFWP010000046.1:0-15248 GCA_964522805.1 uncultured Synergistaceae bacterium
TGAGTTGTAATGAGTTGTAAGATATGATATACTTGTCTCATCAAGTTTCCATCCCCTTGCGGGTGTGAGTTGTAATGTAATCCTTGTCAAGTTCAAAACCCACTGCGTCATCAAGTTTCCATCCCCTTGCGGGTGTGAGTTGTAATAGTATAGCTCATAAAGTCGCTCTGTGCGCAGCTTTGTTTGCTTGTTTCCGCGGATCATTATTTTTAGGGTAGTATTTAGCGTTCCATAGTGACTAAAAAGTGAACGGAGCTGCTGATACCATGGTGTGCGGACCGTTGAAGAGAGCCAATCTCCTCTGGTGTACTACGTCAAATAAATGCTGTTGTCCTTTTTGCTCTTTTTTGCATTTAGCCGCCGCGTGCGGCGGCACTTTTGTTTGCGGCGGCGGATAATGCGCGGCAAAGCCGGCGGGTTTTGCTGCAAGTGCGGGAATTTTTCGCTTAGGACTATTGCTGACTTTTTATAACCTATGGGGTAGAATAGCGGTGGTACAGCGACTTTTTCAAGAAAATTAAAAGGAGGTCTTTTTATGTCTTGGTTTGAAAAGCAGTTTAAACTGCAAGAACACAAAACAGATGTAAAGACAGAAGTATTAGCCGGTATCACCACCTTTATGACGATGGCTTATATCATCTTCGTCAACCCGGGAATTCTGTCGGCAACGGGTATGCCTTTCGGCAGTCTTTTGGTCGCCACCTGTCTCGGTGCGGCATTGGCGACATTTTTGATGGCATTTTTGGCGAACTATCCCTTTGCCCTCGCTCCTGGCATGGGGCTGAACGCTTTCTTTGCCTTCACCGTGGTTTTGGGAATGAAGATAAGCTGGCAGACGGCTCTCGCTGCGGTCTTTATCGAAGGGCTGATTTTTATCGCTCTTACTCTGACCAAAGTCCGCGAAGATGTCGTTAACTCCATACCGACAACTTTAAAAATCGGCATCTCTGCCGGTATCGGACTTTTTATCACCTTCATCGGTCTCCAGGGCGCGGGTATTGTCGTAAAGAACGACGCCGTGCTTGTCGGACTGACGAGCTTCCGTGCTCACATGCCGGCGGTATTGGCTCTTATCGGGCTGATGCTGATGGTCACGCTGGAAGTTAAAAAAGTGCGCGGCGGTATCCTTATCGGTATCATCGTTGTGACAATTCTCGGCATACCCTTTGGCATCACCAAGCTGCCGACAGGGGTAATTTCCATGCCGCCCTCGCTGGGGCCGATCTTCTGGAAGATGGATTTCTCCAGCATTATGAACCCCAACTTCTGGGTTATCGTTCTTACCTTCTTCTTTGTGGACTTCTTTGACACAGTGGGAACGCTTGTCGGTGTTTCCAGCCGCGCAGGCATGTTGGACAGCAAGGGCAGGCTGCCGAAGGCCAGCGCCGCTTTGATGTCGGACGCTGTCGGCACCGCCGCCGGTGCTGTACTCGGTACATCAACTGTAACCACCTTTGTTGAGAGTGCCAGCGGCGTGGAACAGGGCGGCCGCACGGGACTCACAGCCCTTGTGGTTGCGGTTCTTTTCCTGCTGGCTATGTTCTTCAATCCGATTATTTCCATCGTCCCCGCCTGCGCCACAGCTCCGGCGTTGATTATGGTCGGCGGCTTTATGATGATGGGCTTTAAGGATATGAAGTTTGACGACTGGACAGAGTTCTTCCCGGCGATGATGGCGTTCTTTATGATGCCCTTCGCCTACAGCATTGCTGCGGGAATCGAGTTCGGTGTTGTCAGCTTTGTCATTCTCAAGGTTCTTACCGGCAAGACAAAGGATATTCACTGGATAATGTACGTTTTGGCGGTGCTCTTTATCCTCAATCGGGCATTTATGTAATTTCCATAATAACGCAGCATCGCTGCCGCGGCAGTGAGCATTTAATCTTTCTGTCGTACCTGCGCTCTTTTAAGGGACGATACATCAAGCAGCTAAGTTAAGCCGCTCTTTTGCTAAACGGCTGCGGCAAGCAGTAAAGCAAATCAAGCGGGACTTTCCGTGTTTAGTGTATGATAAATACGTCTTAACACGGAAGGTCACGCTTTATATTTGAAGTTAAGTTAATGGTGTGTTTGTTATTATTATCGGCTTTTATGTTTTACCCCGCGTAATTGTCAACGACTGCGGCCGCAAAGTATGAAATATGGTGCTCTATCTATCAATAATAAAAGCTAAAGTAAAATATTTATTAAAAATAAACATAATTATAATATAATGCATTTTTTATGTTCCGCATGTTGCAAAGAAAAGCCAAACAATGCGAAAGCGTTGCACGGAAAGCCAAGGGCCTAAACATTTAAAAGTATGGCAGCCGGTTGCCTATAACATGGATAACAGTTCTGTATCTGTGCATTTTTCATGCAGACAACATTTGTTGTTGCGCAATCCGACTGACTTGTAGATAAACAAGTTGGTCGGATTTTTTTATTAAAACATAACTTTGGTGAAATATGTAAATTCAAAGTAATGAAGCTGCAAAAGTGTTATTATAATATAATTATGCGTTTTTATTGTAGAAATTAAGCTAAATATAAAACTATTTTGTTTAAATTTAATGGTAAGAAGGGGAAAATTGTGAAAAAAAGTCACAATAATCTGCTTCCATATAAGTTTTTATTATTTATAGTTTTGATAATATTTATTATGGGAAGTATATATTCAGTGAGAGCCACAATGGCGCAGAATAACGTTGTCAGTGCCCCCGCCAATGTTATTCATATAAAGTTGGATGGAACGGGTGGGGGAACATCATGGGAGGACGCAGCTGCTCCGGCCTCGCTTGATTGGGCTGTTGCTCAGTCTGCGGTAAGCAAAGATGCTGTCCCTCCGCTTGAAGTATGGGTTGCCGGCGGAGACTATGAGCGCACAGAGTCACTTTTTATGGAAAAGGGTGCGAAAATGTACGGCGGTTTTGCCGGCAATGAAACAGAGTTGAGTGAGCGGGACTTATCCAAGACTTCTAATGCTACGATACTTAGAAAGATCAAAACCAAATGGCAGGACAAGGACGCCGGCAGTATTGTGCTGGCTGTCGGTACAGAAGATAAGACGGGGCTGCTTACCGCTCGTGATACGATTATGGACGGTTTCACCATTACCGGAGGTACAGGCTCTAACTATTTTGTGGGCGGAAGCTCTTTTTTCGGCGGGGGACTGTACACGGATACAAGCAATATAAAGGTTGCGAATTGTACATTTGTCTCCAATAGCGTCAATGCCAGCGGCGGCGCGATCTTTAATGCCGGAGGAGAGAGTGAGCAAAGCTATCCTCTGCTTGTCAATTGTACGTTCAGCGGCAATAAGGCGGTTAATACTCCGCCTTCCGCACAGGCAGGAACAGGCAGTGCCATATATAACTATTACAGCGATATCACCGTGGTTAACTGCACTTTCGCGGACAATGAAACAAATAGCACTTCAAGCGCCACAATACATAATGAAAGCAGTTCTCCGGTGATTATTAATTCTATTTTCTGGAACAATAAAGGCAACATCAAAGGGGAAGTATTTAGTGAGACAACCTTGCGCATAGCTCACCCGGCGGCAAAAAATTGTGTAATGTGCGGCGACTTGCCTGACGTGGGGACTTATACGAATATTATCAGCACAGATCCTCTTCTGACCGCTTATGATAAGAACGGAGAGATCGCTTCTTCATTAGATGATGTCCACATTTATAAAATCAGTGAAGGAAGTTCGGCTGCCGCAAAAGGGCTTGCTGTGGGAGAACATTTGATATCTGTAAATAAAAATGTTGTGAAGGCGGCAGTTCCTTCCCAAGACCAACTTGGACATATTAGATTTGAATCATTGGTGGATATCGGGGCGCACCAATATACGATGCCCGTGTCCCGCACTGTTAAATCCGGTGAGGTACTCAAAATAACGGAAAACACTGTTTTTAATGATTTGGCACTGGAGTCTGGGGCAAAGCTCAAAGTGGCAAACGGAGTGAAGCTTACCATATCAGGTAACTTTACCGCAAACGGAGAAATATACCTAAACAGCTCGGCATCGATAGAGGTTAAGGGAATTGCGTCTGGAAAACCGCAGCTTTACGTCTTGTCATCAAACGCAATAAATATCACTGTCGGAGCAGGAAGCACGATGAGCTTTACCGGTGCTGTTATAAACGGCACGAAAATAGAGAGTGAAATTGCAGTGTCAAACGGAGGATACAACCCTTACGAACTAAAAGGAGTCATACTGACACCGGAAGCCCTGGAGCTTGGCATCGGAGATGCCTTTACTCTCACTGCACGTCTTATTCCCGGCGGGATAAGCGAAAAGATAACATATTCCTCAGAAAAGCAGGAAGTAGCTGCAATCGATGCAAATGGAAATCTCAAGGCTCTGGCTGCCGGGCAGAGTGTAATAACGGCAAAAGCCGGCAGCTTTGAAGCAAAAAGCATCGTAACGGTAAAAAATATCACGGTTAAATCAATCGTTCTCTCAGAGAATGGCATTTCCGGAGTCAGCGGAGCAAGCGCATCGATAACGGCGGCTAAATTCCCCTCCGGTGCAAAGACGCCGGTCACATGGAGCAGTGCCAACGAAGATATAGCAACATGCGAAGACGGCAAGGTGACATTTATAAAAGAGGGAGAAACAACCATTACGGCAACGGCAGACGGAGTGAAATCAGTTTGCAGTGTAAAGGTAACACCGGAGGAAATAAAGGCGGAGGGAATAAAAATAGCGGCAGGCGACATAGAACTGCTATTTGACGAAGTCAGAAAGTTGGGTGTAAACATAACGCCGCATAATGCCACACAAAAAGAGATAGAGTGGAGTGTGGAGGCAGGCAAAAAGACGAAGATAACTCAAGACGGACTTCTGACGGCGGGCGGCACAGCGGAAACAGTGCAGATAACGGCAGCAATAAAAAGCACAGATATAAAAGATACGATAACGGCGGAAGTACGGGCGCCTAAGCCGCAAACAATCTGCTTAAGCAATAGTGAAATAAACATGTTTGAGGGGCAAAAGGCAGAGCTTTCCGCATTGGTATTCCCCGCATCGGCGAAAGTAACAGCGGTGACATGGAGCAAAACAGATGCGGAAGGCGCAATAGCGGCAGTGGGCGGAGAATCATCGGCAATAACGATTACCGCGCTAAAAGCAGGAACCGCTACAGTGAACGCAGTGGTTGGTGACAAAGAAAAGACGTGTGTGATAACAGTTCAAAACCTTCCCAAACAGACAATAGGCGCAGAGAACATAGAGCTGGACACTGTCAGAAGTAAGGTAACAAAGTCAGGTAAAACAACGGTCAATGCAAAGATTACGCCGGCAAATGCAGAGGGGACACTGACTTGGAAAATCTCATCAACTGATATTGCCACAGTTGCAGCCAATGGAGCAAAGGCGATAATAACGGGCGGAACACGCTCCGGCGAAGCGATTTTGACAGCGACATGGAACGGAGCCGGCGGAGAAAAGCTCGAAGCCATGGCCATTATCGGCACAGAAGACCTGAATATGCCGTTAAAGGCGCCTCTGACAGAAAGTGAAATGACAGAACTTGAAACAAACAACGTAACCCCGGTTTTGACATTGCCCGGCAAAGACATAGCCACAATTAATGCAGAACTGAAAAACAAAATTGAAGTAAGCGCAGAGGGAATACTTGTAGTCGCAGACGAAGTAGCGGAAAAAATATCTCAAAAAGAAGGTTCTGCTTTTATTCCTTTAAAAGTAGCGGAATCAAAAACAGAAGCGAACGCCACCGCGATGCTCTCGATGATGGTAATCGGCGGAGCGGAGATACCGGTTGGCACAGTCAAAGATTTGATAGCGTATAAATTATGCAATGACGGCACACCGGAAAAGATAAGCAGAGTTTCAAGTTACAAAGATATGAAAAACGGCGCATGGTGCGTAATTAAAGAAGGGGATTCACAAATTCTTCAGGAAACCGACGTAATAGAGAAAGACACTCTTTATGTCATAAATATTGCGGTTACAGACAACTCAAAATATGACATAAACCCGGCAGTCGGTGTTATCTCCGACCCTATGCTGCTTGCGCATGCAGGAGAGACACCGCAGTCAGAAGGTTCAAGCGGTTCAAGCGGATGCAACGCGGGATTCGGCGGACTGATGCTGCTTTTGGGAATGGTTCCCCTTTGCTTTAAGAAGAAAAGCTGAACGAAGTGAGCAAGAGTGAGCGGTGTGTCTTCGTCAAGGTGCTGAAGAAAAGAAATAGCTGTAAATAAGACACTGTTACGGCATCCTGCGGAAAAGGACGGAAGCTCTGGTTCCGCAAGCGAGGTTGCCAGCTTGTTCGGTGATATGTGCAGGGAAGGAGCCTTCGTTTTCTTCACAAAGGCTACATGCACACGACCGATATCGTGATTCCCAAAAAGTATGAGAAGATTAAGGGTCAGAGCACCGGCAAATAGTTTACAGCAAAAGCAAAATCAGGCTGTCCTCGCGGCAACACCGCAGGGCAGCCTTTTTTTGTGCCGCGCGGGGTGATTTTGCCTCAGATGCGTTGCGAGATGACATTATCACTGAACGATTAGGGTGACATTTTACCGGCTATTGATTGCGGGCGATTTTATCCCTTGACATAAAATATCTTATGTGTAAAATAACGAAAATAGTGAATTAATTAAACGCGATGACGGAAAAGAAGTAGGTTTGCCCCGTTTTTTACAGAGAGTTGCCGGGCGGTGCGAGGCAATGAAAACGATAAGCTGAATACATTTCCAGAGCGGCGCACTGAAAAGGGGTTGTCTCCTGAGTAGACTGCGACGGGTTCGCCCGTAAAAGCGATAGGGTATAGAGTGCTCTTTTTCCGTACCCGACGAGGGTGTTTGCCGTGAGGCTGCGCCAAACTGAGGTGGTACCGCGGGTGACTATTCCCCGTCCTCTGTAACAGGAGGACGGGGATTTTTTTGTGCCCGCCTCCCTGAAAGTACAATTATTTTGAGGAGGAAACATGATGCCAATCACCGAGCTGCTTGAGAGGAACGCCCACGAATATTGCCATGAGACCGCGCTGGTGGAGATTAACCCAGAGGTTAAAGAAGTCCGCCGTGTGACATGGAAGGAATATGAACTGATAGAGTCCAGTCCAACTGAGAGCTACCGCCGCGAGATATCGTGGAGTGTCTTTGACGAGAAGGCGAACCGCTGCGCCAATTTACTTTTGAGCCGCGGCATTAAGAAAGGCGATAAGGTCGCTATTTTGATGATGAACAGCTTGGAGTGGCTGCCTGTTTATTTTGGTATTTTAAAGACCGGTGCCCTGGCTGTGCCGCTTAATTACCGCTATACGGCGCAGGAGATTAAGTATTGTCTAGATTTGGCTGATGTGGATGCGATTTTTTTCGGGCCTGAGTTTATTGGACGATTGGAAGAGATTTATGCGAAAATCCCCCGAGTAAAGCTGATTTTCTACATCGGCGACACTTGTCCGCGCTTTGCGGAGAATTATTTGCATTTGGCGGCGAATTTATCGAGCTACTCGCCGCGAGTGCTGCTTTGTGACTCCGACGATGCCGCCATCTATTTTTCTTCGGGCACGACGGGCTTTCCCAAGGCTATTCTTCATAACCACGAGAGTTTGATGCACGCCTGCAAGGTGGAGCAGGCACACCACGGGCAGACTCATGATGATGTCTTTCTCTGTATTCCGCCGCTCTATCATACCGGCGCCAAGATGCACTGGTTCGGCAGCCTCATCTCAGGCAGCAAGGGTGTGCTGCTTAAGGGCGTCAGCCCCAAGAGCATTATTGAGACGGTTTCCAACGAGCGCTGCACGATTGTCTGGCTGCTTGTGCCTTGGGCGCAGGATATTTTGGACACAATTGATGCGGGAGAGATCGATCTTGATAAGTACACACTGTCGCAGTGGCGTTTGATGCACATCGGCGCTCAGCCCGTGCCTTCCAGCCTGATTACCAGGTGGGAGCGGATGTTCCCGCACCATCAGTATGATACGAACTATGGTTTGAGTGAGTCCATCGGGCCGGGCTGTGTGCATCTGGGAATGGAAAATATCAGCCACGTAGGCGCTATTGGAGTTCCCGGTTTTGGCTGGGAAGTGAAGATTTTTGACGAAGAAGGCGAGCCTGTGGCTGACGGCGCAGTGGGTGAGCTGGCGGTCAAGGGGCCTGGTGTTATGACTTGTTACTATAAGGACCCTGAGGCGACAGCTGCCGTGATGCGCGGCGAGTGGCTTTGCACCGGCGATATGGCGATGAGGGACGAAGAGGGTTTTATTTATCTGGTGGACCGAAAGAAAGATGTTATTATCAGCGGCGGCGAGAATATTTATCCCGTACAGATAGAGGATTTTTTGCGCGCCCACAATTCTATCAAAGATGTGGCGGTTATCGGTTTGCCCGATGCCAGGGTGGGTGAGGTTGCCGCGGCGATTATTGAGCTTAAGCCGGGCTTTGAATGCAGCGAGGAAGAGATTAACGAGTTTTGTCTGGATTTGCCGCGCTATAAACGGCCGAGGAGGGTTATCTTCGCTGAAATCCCGCGAAATCCTACAGGCAAGATAGAGAAGCCGAAGCTTCGTAAGATGTATTGCGCGGAGAATTTAGTCGCTCAGCAGACAAGCAGATAGAGAGGACGCCCTTCGTAAGAGGGGCGTTTTTTTATTACCGCATGAAGGAGTGCGGATTTTATCTTTGGGAAAAAAGCTGTTTTTCTCTGTATAATATGGTCAAGGAGCCGCTGATTATCTGCACCGACCGCATCATAGGCAGGGCAGAGTTTTGTTTGATGAATAAGCTAAGTGACTGATAGATAGAAGAGGCTTGCTTTAGCACTAAGTTATAGATTTAGACTTTCTGCCGATAAACGGCTGACTACAAGCCGGTTATTCGGTTGTTAAAGGCTTGCTGTTTAGTCGGCGTTTCTCTGAATTTCACTGTTTTTATGGAGGGGTGATTTGATTGAAGGAACTTCTTAAGGCGGCAATGAAGGCCGAGCCATGTGACCTTCTGCTTACCGGCGCGCGTGTGGCTAATGTTTTTACTTTGGAGTATGAAGATGTCGATATTGCGGTGAAAAATGGCGTGATTGTCGGATTGGGGCACGGCTATGAAGCGGAAGAGGTGGTTGACTGTTCCGGCGGCGTGCTGGTTCCCGGTTTTATTGAGGGACACATGCATATCGAGAGTACCTTTATGGTGCCGAGAAATCTCGCTGCGGCAATTTCGCCTCTTGGTACGACAACAATAATGCCTGACCCTCATGAGATTGCCAATACTTGCGGTATGGAGGGAATTCGCTTTATGAAGCGGGAAAGCCAAGGGCTGCCTGTGGATATGTATTTCGGCGCGCCGTCTTGTGTTCCGGCCTCTGCATACGAAACTCCCTTTGAGCCTCTTTCTGCCGCTGATATGACGAGGCTTTTTGACGAGGGGACCTGCACCCATTTGGGTGAGATGATGAATTTTCCGGGAGTTTTTCTCGGCGATGGTGATACATGGGCGAAGCTGGAAGCAGCACACGGCAGGGTGATTACGGGGCACGCTCCCGGCGTGACAGAGGAAACTCTTGCCGGCTATATTTTGGGCGGCGCCACTTCCGACCATGAGTGCAGCTGTGAGGCCGAGGCTATGGAGAAGCTGCGCCGCGGCATGTACGTGATGATTCGTCAGGGAGCGACGGCGAGAAATCTTGAGACTCTGGCGCCGATAGTGCGTGAGGATAAGTTTCTTTCCTGTCGCTGTATGGCAGTGAGTGATGATATTTCCCCCGATTTTATGCACGAACGCGGCCATCTTGACGGCTGTATCAGAGAGCTGATCGCCTCCGGCGTGGAGCCTCTTGCGGCGCTGCGTATGGTGACGCTTTCTCCGGCGGAGTACTTCCGCCTTGATGACAGGGGTGCACTTGCTCCAAGGCGTATTGCCGACATCGTTTTGGTGGATAGTTTGGAAAATTGCCGTGTTTTGAAGGTTTGGAAGCGCGGCCGCCTTGTCGCTGAAGACGGTGTTCTCAAGCAGAAGATTACCCCATCGGTGGTCTCTACGCTTCCGGGAATCGCGGGCAAGGTTACGACGCCTGCTCCCGAGTCTTTAAAGGTGGCTATGCCATATGCCGATGCGAAGATGTATGTTATCGGCGTTATCCCAGGTCAGGTGGCGACAAAAACTTTGCTGCTTGAGCCGACAACTGCGGACGGTTTTGCCGTGGCTGATGCTGCGCGTGATATTGCTAAATTTGCCGTGGTGGAGAAGAACCGCGGCACAGGGCGCACTGCCGTGGGCTTTTTGAAGGATTTTGGTCTGACTCGCGGAGCTGTGGCCTCTTCCATCGCCCATGACGCGCACAATTTTTCCTGCGCCGGCATGGACGATATCTCAATGGCTGCGGCGCTTAAAGAGTTGGCAAGCATGGGCGGCGGCATTGTCGTAGCAGATGGTGAGAAGATTTTAGCTCGCTTGGAACTTCCTGTCGGCGGACTGATGAGTCTGCTGCCTCTTGATGAGCTGCGGGCGCGGATTAAACCGCTGTCGGAAGCCAGAGACGCACTGGGCTGCACCAATAGCCATGCTTTTATGCAGCTGGCCTTTCTCTCGCTTTCGGTGATTCCGGAATTGAAACTTACCGACCAAGGCTATTGCGATATTATAGCGGGGGCTATGCCGCTCTTTGCCGAGCGCTAAGGCATAAGAATGGAGAAGAGCCTCTTTTTTGAGGACTTAAAGTCTGCTGCCGCTGACTTTTTGCGTGACTCCGAGGGGAATTATCTTGCTCCCGACGATGCGCTGCGGGCGGATTTGGCGGGAATGAGGTTTTTTGAAGAGATTCTCTGGGGTGTTGCTGCTGCCGGAGACCCTCTCTTTGCAAAGCTGCGCTGTGATGGTGTGGTGCACCATCAAGTGATGCTGCCAAGCGATTGGCTGCCTGGGGCGAAGAGCGTTGTCTCTTTCTTTCTGCCTTTTAGCGAGGCGACGAAAAAATCTAACGCCGTCAATGGCGAAGCACCATCAGATGAATGGCTGCACTCACGTATCGAGGGACAGATGATGCTGGCTGCTCTTGGTGAATTTATCGTGTCTCAGCTGCGAGATGCCGGTTTTGCCGCGGCTTTTCCCACGACTGACAAGCGTTTCCGCCTGATCACCCCCTTTGTTTCCAATTGGTCGGAACGGCATGCCGCCTATATTTGCGGACTTGGAACATTTGGACTTTCCAAAGGTCTGATTACGGAGCGGGGAATGGCAGGGCGCTTCGGCAGTGTCATTACTGATGCGGAGATAGCTGCCACAGAGCGCAAGTACTCTTCGCCCTTTGAATATTGCACCATGTGCGGCGCTTGTCAGTACCGCTGTCCTGCCGGAGCGATAGATAAATCGCGCGGAGCGGCGCTGGGCAAGGATCAGCCTCTGTGCGCGTCCTTTTTAAAAGAGATGACATTCCCTCCGCATGGGGCTCACGGCAGAATCCGCTATGGCTGCGGCAAATGCCAGGTGAAAGTTCCCTGTGAAAGCGCCGTTCCGCAAAAAATAAGCGGCTGACAGCCCATTTGACGCTGCGTTATGAAAAAGCGGCTTTGTCCTTTTAAGGGCGAAGCCGCTTTGATCTTTTCCGCACTGTTTAACGCTGCTCTCGTCACGCCAGTCCCAGCCGTTCCTTAACCGGCAGCAGCAGCTGCGGATCTTCTGCCGTGACCATAAGGATATCTTGAGCCAGCAGCTTAGTTACTCCGCTAGGTGTAACGCTGCCGCAGCACTCCCTCTGTATGATTAATATTCTGGTCCCGGGGGGAAACTTAAGGTCTTTGACCATTAGGCCGATGGCCTTACAGCCCGGTACTACGCGCATTTCATAAAGGGCGCCGCTGATTTCATCGGCATAGTCGGTGAAGGTCCGCGCCACAAGGCTGCTGTCGTCATCATCCAGCTGACCAAGCATCTTGGCGAATGGTCTCAGCATTGAGCCTTGAATAATGACGGAGGTTATAGAGATAAAGAAGACTAAGTTGAAGATGGTACTGCCGGCCGTTACCCCATCTGTGAGCGCGTAAACAGCGAAGACGATGGAGGAGGCGCCGCGGAATCCCACCCAGGAGATCAGCAGTTTGCCTTTAAAAGAGTAGTCAAAAAAGTGCAGAAGGGGAAAGACTGCCAGAGGACGCACCACAAACATTAGCACGGCGGAGATTATCAGCCCAGGTACCATTACGGACGGTAGCTGAGAGGGAAAAACAAAGAGCCCCAGAGTAAGGAATGCCGTTATCTGCATCAGCCAGGAAAAGCCGTCAAAAAAACGTACAGTGGCGCGCTTTTCCTTCATAGGCCTGTTTCCCATAATTATTCCCGCGGTGTAAATGCCAAGGAAGCCGTTGCCGTGCAGCAGCTGCACCAATGAGTAGATAAAGGCGGCGATTACCACTGCGACTACAGGATAAAGCCCCTCGCTGCCGAGCTTGACACGGTTCATAAGTTCTGACCCGACACGCCCCAAAAAGTATCCGGCGGCCAGCCCAACAGAACCTTGCAGCAGCAGCATTTTAGCCAGAGCAGCAAAGCCCTCTTCGGGGTGGAGCATCATTGCCAAAACAGATATGGTCAGCATATAGGCGGCAGGGTCGTTGGCACTGCTCTCCAACTCCAGCAGCGGTGCGAGCTTGCCTTTAAGGTTTAAGCCATTGGAACGCAAAATTGAAAAAACAGAGGCTGCATCAGTGCAGGAGACCACTGAGCCTAAGAGCAGACCTTCAAGCATTGTTAACCCAACCAAAAAGTGGGCTGCTGCTCCCACCAGTACGGCGGTGATAACCACGCCAACAGTAGCCAGCAGCGTTCCCGGCAGCAGCACTTCTTTAATGGATTCCCAACGGGTGGCCATGCCGCCGGCGAAAAGAATGTAGCAAATGGCGATGTTGCCGATGTTTCCCGCCAGCTTCGCCTCATTGAAGTAAACGCCGCCAAATCCGTCTGAGCCGAGAAACATTCCCGCGAAGATAAAAAAGACCAGCACGGGAATGCCAACGCGCGTCAGATAGCGGCTGAAGACAATACAAAACAACAGTATCGCCGAAACAAAGAGGATTATATTATCCGCCGTCACCATAGACAGCACCTGCCTTTTATTAGTTGAATATAATGTATCATAATTAGAGAAATGTTGATATTGTGGTTATTGCGTGAAAACAAAAACTATTTAACTGTGTCTGATGTTCACTGCAAAGGCTGGTAAAAGTTATAATAAAGGGCGGATAAGCAGCGTAATAATTGTTGCCGGTTTCGTGCCGGTTTATGAAAGGAAGAGCGCTCATGAAAATTATCGACCTTACTCACACTATCGCTGAGGGAATGCCGGTCTACCCCGGTACTGAGGCCCCCTCGCTCAAGCAGGCCTCATATTATGAAAAGGACGGCTTTAAAGAGACGCTGATGACGATGTACTCCCATACAGGAACTCACATGGACGCCCCTGCGCACCTCTTTGCGCACAGAACCACCCTTGACGCTTTTGACGCCTCACAATTCGTAGGCAAAGCTTTGGTTATCGACTGCACAGATCTAGGCGAGGGAGAAAAAATTACCTTGGAAAAAATAGCATCCGCAGGGAGTGACGCCGACTGTGCCGAATTTTTACTATTCCGCACCGGTTGGGACAAACGCTGGGGCAGCAGCGATTATTTTGGTGATTACCCCAGCCTCACCGCCGAGGCTGCTGATTATTTAATCAAAAGCGGCAAAAAAGGCGTAGGACTTGATGTTATAGGCATTGACCCCATAGCGGACGCCAACCTCACCATTCACAAGCAGCTCTTTAAAGAGAGTGAGATCGTGGTGATTGAAAACCTTAAAAACCTTGACCTGGTGGGAGGCGGGCTCTTTACTCTCTGTGCCCTGCCGATGAAATATTACAATGCTGACGGTGCGCCGATAAGAGCCATCGCCATCTTGGAGGACTAGAAAGTTGCCGGTGTCATCAAAAAATGTGGGTGAAAGACCGGTTCAAAACGGTGAAAAATCATGAGCGGACGTTCTTTGGCAATGCCGATGGAGACTCTCCTCTCCCTTCACGGCAAGCGAATTCTCGCATTAAACCCACCTGTGGAGGACTTCGCCTTTTTTGACCTCTGGTCAAAACCCTTGGGAATTTTATATCTGCTGGAGCGTATGAGAAAAAACGGTAACAGCGTCTCCTTCATCGACTGCATTCATGAGGGGGCTGTGGGCAAAAAAACCTTTGGACGGGAGAAAATCGCCGCTGCGGAGATTGAAAAGCCCGAAGTCTACTGCGGCATCAAGCGCAACTATCACCGCTTCGGACTGACGCGCGAGGGCATTTGCGCGCGATTGACGGCGATGGAGAGCCCTGACATCATCTTTGTAACCTCGATGATGACTTACTGGTATGGCGGTGTCAAATGGCTGATTCGTCTGCTGCATGAGGAAATGCCTGGTGTGCCGGTGGTTCTTGGCGGGGTCTATGCGCGTCTCTGCCCTGAACATGCCGCCTCTATCGGTGCGGACTACCTGGTGCGAGAAAACTGGGAACCCGATGTGACCTATCCGGCGATGGATCTCTACGGCACTCTGCCCTACGGCGTCACCATGACCTCTTTCGGCTGCCCATTGTCCTGTGAATACTGCGCCTCGCACCTGCTATGGCCGCGCTACCGCAGGCGTCCTTTAACGGAGGTGCTGGCAGAGGTGGACTTTCAGGCTAACCTGGGAGCTGTGGACTTTGCCTTCTATGACGATGCTCTTTTGATTGACAAAGAAAAATACTTCTACCCCATGTGTGAGGCACTGCGCCACCGTTACGGCGGCAAACTGCGGCTGCACACGCCTAACGGGCTTCACGTGCGTCAAATAGACGAAAAATGCGCATTGATGATGAAAGAGAGCGGGCTTGAAACCATACGTCTTTCGCTGGAAAGCATCGACCCCAAACTTTCGCAGACCAGCAGCGGCAAAGTAGCGCGTGAAGAATACGCACGTGCAGTGAAAAATCTGCGCGCTTCCGGCTACAGCCGCGCCGACTGTGAAACCTACATACTGCTGGGGCTGCCCAACCAAAGCTTGGACTCGGTGAAGGAGACGATAAACTTTGTCGGCGACGCCGGGGGCAAAGCAAAATTGGCGGAATTCTCGCCCATACCAGGCACAAAATCCTTTGCCGAGGCGGTGAAAAAACTTCCGCATCTGGCAGAAGAACCGCTGCTGCAAAACAACTCCGTCTACTCATCGTGGATTTCCGGTGAAATATCGCCCGAAGCATTGCAAGAGCTCAAAGACTTAGCGCGCGCCACTGC
>CAZFWP010000047.1:0-14719 GCA_964522805.1 uncultured Synergistaceae bacterium
CTAAAGAAAGAGAACGATCTGATACTCTCCTCTTTTATGGATACCACAGTACAGCCAAGGGAGGTTAATTCACGCAGCAGGTCGTTTTCCCCTGCTGCTTCCTTACGAAGCTGTTTTTTTTCGCCTTTGGCATTATATACTTCTGCTCTGTACAGAGGCAATTTAGACTTCTCCCACTACACGGAGCATTTCCTCAGCCGTTGTCTCTCCGTTGGCAACGGCCTTTAATCCCAGCTCAAGCAAAGTGTAAAAACCTGAGTTTTTCGACAAGCGGCGAAGTTCGCTTATCGGCGCACCTTCAGCGATAGCGTTTTGAATTTCCGCAGTGACATCAAATTGTTCATACAGCCCGAAACGCCCCTTATAACCGGTATAGCTGCATTTAGCACAGCCACGGCCGCGCCATGACTTAGTTATGCCGTTGCGAAGGATAACTCCCGAGGTTGGGATTTCCTCGCAACAGTACGGGCACACGCGCCGAACAAGTCTCTGGGCAACAACACCCAGCAGCGACCCTGAGACCAGATATGGCTCTATGCCCATGTCCGTAAGGCGCGTTACCGCCGATATGGAGTCATTTGTGTGGAGCGTTGAGAGCACCAAGTGCCCAGTCAAAGATGATTGGATGCCTATGTGGGCGGTATCAAAGTCGCGCATTTCTCCAATCATAATTATATCTGGGTCTTGGCGCAAAATTGAGCGCAGCGAGGAGGCGAAGGTCAGCCCTGCTTTTTCGTTGACTTGCACCTGTCCGACACCCGGCAGATCATATTCTATCGGGTCTTCTACCGTAATGATATTAACCTGAGGGCGTGCCAGAGCCTGGAGAATGGCGTATAGACTGGTACTCTTACCCGACCCGGTAGGGCCTGTGAAGAGTATCATGCCGTTTGGACGGCGAATGAGAGATTCAAGACGCTCACGTTCATCAGCCTTCATACCCAAGTCCTCAAGGGTCAAAAGGCCGCGCGCTTTATCAAGAAGTCTCAATACCAACCTTTCTCCGTGCTGTGTGGGCAGGGAACTGACGCGGATGTCAACAATGCGTTCGCCGAGGCTGATACCTATGCGTCCGTCCTGCGGAACAAACCTTTCGGCAATGTCCATGTTGGCCATGACTTTGATACGGCTCGTCACCGGTGCCTGGTGTCCTTTTGATAAGCTGTATCTGTCTTGCAGAACCCCATCTACACGGTAACGAACTACGACACGGTCCTCATAAGGTTCAATGTGAATGTCCGTGGCGCGCTCCTTAAGCGACTCCACTAATACTCCGTTCACCAAGCGCACAACAGGAGCATCCACCGAGTCGCTCATCACTTCCTGACGCACCAGCTCTGAAAGGTTGTCTACCTCCTCAATGGCGCTGAGAGTATCTTGTCCCACGCCGCTTTTAAGGTCATAGAGACTTCTGATGAGGCTTTGAATCTCGGCAGCTGGATATAGTTCTGTCTTTAACGTGCAGCCAATGCCTGAGGCAAATATTTGGGCATCAGTCAATGAGGTATAGTCCGACATCATCACAGTTAGTACTACACCGTCAAGAGCCGCGGGAAGAAAACCCTTATCCCTAAGAGCGTCCAAGCTCACTCCCTGAGGTATTAATTCCAGAACTTTTTCCGCTGACGGAGGTGTTTTATCCATTATTTTTCTTTTACCTCTTGGGGGCCGGTCTGATTCTCGGCGTCCTCTTTAAACTTACGGTCATAGCTGTCTCTGACACTGTGTGTGTCCATAACTTCTTTAGTTATCGCCTCTTTTTTAAGAGACTTCTGGTAATCATTGTGATTTCTATTAAGCAGTGTGGACTCAGCATCGCTCATTTTTTGACTGTCGTTGACAATCTGATTAGTTATTTCAGATGCCTGCTGCGGGGTCTCCAAAATATAGGGTGTGAGGAAGATCATCAAGTCAATCTTCTCGCGTTGTTTTTCATTTGACTTAAAAAGGTTTCCTATAAGGGGAATGTACGAAAGCAACGGCACTCTGTTGCGCAACGCCTTTTCTGCCTCTTTTATGAGCCCCCCGAGAACAATTGTCTCTCCGTTGCCGACAAGAACATTGGTTTTAATTTCGCGCTTGGAGGTTATCGGTGTGGTGGAGCCCTGAGTGGTCATCAGCTCTTCTATTCTCTGCTCTATTTCCAATGCGACCAAGTTGCCGCTGCGAACATGGGGAGTGACTGTGAGAATGAGTCCCACGTCTTTATATTCGTAGCTGTTCTGCACCGCTCCTGGGTTAGTAGTATCAGTGAGACTGCCCTTCATCTGCGGAATGACCTGCCCCACCTGCAAGTGACTCTGAAGGTTATCTGTACACATCAACCGCGGCATCGAAAGTACGTTGATAGCGTCATATTTGTTGAGCATTTTCACATAGGCGTAGACCAGACCTTTACCCTCTGTATTGGTAATTGTGTGAGCGTTGCCATTTTTATCGTATTCAAGCTTCTCTGTGGTAATCATTTTGTTGTAGAGATCTACAAATTGTGAAGGGATGCTGGTACTGCCGATTTGCGCGCTTCCCGCCGCGATGACATCTCCCATTACCGAACCACCCCACGCCGCCCAGTCTATGCCGGCACTGTTAAGTTTGTTGAGGTTGACTTCTGCAATCAGCCCGCGCAGCAACACCTGCTTCGGCTGAGTATCAAGCTGTGTCAGTATCTCTTTAAGGGAATTAAATTGTTCCTGCGATGAGGTAAAGACCAGGCTGTTTGTAGGCAGGTCAGGCACCACCGTGGAAGGCATCACACCCTTAGGGTCAGGTGATAGCTTGGCCGCCACCGAGAGAATCTGACTAAGCTGTTCGGCCACAGTTTTGGCATCGGCGTTTTTAAGTCTATAGACGTGGAAATTTTCCGTACGTGATGGAACATCGAGCCCTTTTAGAAGGCGCTGAGCCTCACGCAGAGACTGTCCGTTGCCTATCAGCACAATGCGTCTGGTTCGTTCGTCCGCTACAGCCAAAAGCCCCGAGAGTTTGGAAGAGGAGTCTTTCGCCATTGCGTTAAAGCTGGCTTCCAGAGTTTTCACATTAGCGTATGCCAGTGAGTATATTTTTATCGAGCGTATGCTGTCAGGGGCGTCGAGAGCTCTGACAATGCTGGTGGCCCGGCTAAGTACGTTGGCTTTGCCGACAAGCACTATCGAACGCCCCTCCCCGAGCGGCGTAACTTGCAGAGCAGGCAGAGCTGATTTCAGAGGATCAACGATGTAACTCGCCTTGACGTAGCTCAGAGGCACCACCTGCACAGTAACAGCCTCGCCGGGCTGTATACTCATATCGCCTTTAATCACCATGTTGTTGGTAGAAGGACCGGCACTTAATGGCAGCACCTTTGAGTAGCCTCCCATATCCTGTATCGCAAGATTATTCATTTCAAGAACAGAGAGCATTACCTGCCTTGACTCTTTAATAGAGATAGGTTTGGGTGAGAAAACAGAAACCTTGCCTCCGACAGCCGGATCAACAAGGATATTTTCTCCGAGCAACTCAGACATGAAACGAATAAATTTCGCCATCTCAAGATCTTTAAAGTTGAGCTGTATTCGCCCGCTTCCCCTCATTTGGTGCGCGGCTTGAACAAGGTTCTCTTCTTCTTGGTCTGCCGCGTAAGAGCACCCGCTGCCAACCGCAACAATTAGAATAGCTATGACAAAAAACAGCAACTTTTTTCTACCCACAACAACCACTCCTTATAAATACTCTAAACAATAAAGTCAAAATAGTGCTGCTGTTTTACTTCTATTTCAAAACATCAGCGGATAGAGGCAGTTCAGCGTTTTGCTCTCTCATTTCAGGAGGCAGATAGAGAACCAGTTTTTCTTTATCTTTGATGTTCACCGTAAGCTCCCGCCATTTAATACTTTCCGTCTCAGTGTCACCTGATTTGCCTTTATCAAAATTGAGTCGGCCGAAATCCCCGCCGAAGAATTTTTTCTCTTTATTAACCGTCTCCCAAGTTATATCGCAGCTCATTCCTGATAAATCTTTATCTCCTATTCTAATGCCGGTCTGTATTTCCAAAGCCGCATCATAGAGAGCCTGCTTCGTCCTTGTCTCTCGCAGCGTGTTCTGCGCTAAAACAACAAGTTTAATCGCCGCAGTGGCGGTAAAAGCGAGAATAACCACCGCGACAAGCACTTCTACCATGGTGAAGGCGCGTGAGCTGCAGTTACGTATCACAGTTACTTTACCAAGTATTTGAGATCTAAGGGCTTCCCGCCTCTGGTGACGGAGACGTCAAACCTCGTGCCTGACATCATCGAATTTACCGCATTTGCCACATCCCCCATATTGGTGATGCGAACGCCGTTGACAGCCTTGATGATGTCCCCCTCCGTCACACCAACGGCGGCAAGGACACTGTCGGAGGCGATTCTTTGCAGTTGCATACCGCCATCAGCGGGAACCATTCTCATTTTTGCTATTTCATCATAGGGATTCATCAAAAGTTTGTCCACCAACTCCCGGGGGACAGATCCCTCTTTCCCCGAACCGGCGGAAACAACTCCTGAGATGTCTAACACTGATTTGTTTGAGGAAACGGACGGAGCTGCCGGCGCCGGTACGATGCTGCCGCCGGATAGGGTCAGAAATATTTCATGCGACACGGATCCGGAAGAGATAAACACTTTGCCATATTGTATTGCATCCAGTTTGTAGCCTTTTATCTCTTGCCCCTTAAGAACCAGGTGCGTGCCTGTATCATCTGTTATCCAAGCTCCGATATTTGGCAGAGTTCCCGAAAGGACCAAAGACGTTACAGGATAAGACGAAGACGCCTTTTGCTCTGTTTCCGGTGGCATAACGGCACCAAACGGATTGAGAGAAGCAAAACCGCCGTAACTTCTGTCCATATTCGCATTGGCAAAAGAGGGAGAACGTCCCGCTACACTCTGAGCAAGAATCGTTTTAAAGGTCAGGGTGCGCGACATGATTATTGTTTCCGCAGTCAGAGAAAAGGATAGGGCGAATAAAAAACCTGTCAGAAAAAGAGTCACTTTTAGCAGTGACGCGCCTAAGCGAGTTTCACTTCCATCCTCTTTGTGTGAAAATAGACTGCCCGGAGTTTTTACCGATGGTGGTTGCCCCTGCTTTGACACAAGCGAAGTCCAAATATTTTTTAGTGAAGAGCTTGACGGAATTCTAAAATCCATTATCTCTCCACCTTCCATTCTCCGGTTTTGATTTTGGTTAGAGGCACCATGCCGCTTCTGCTGAGCATTTCAAAAGCCCTGTCCATATCTTCCGGAAGATGGAGTACCATGTTGGCACGTAAAATCTGTCCCGTTTCCCTGGATATTTCAAAAAACCCTCTTGCGGAAAATTTGCCAAAAAACGCTATATCTCTGACAGAGATGAACTCCTTTTCGACAAATATCGCGGCGGAAGCGGAAGTCCACTCCAGTTTCTGGCGGGTTACAGGCATAATTTCACCTCGTCCCAATTTTACAGAACAGGAGAACTTCCTTGATAAAATAGAGCTGATAAAAGCAGGGTTCACACGTATCTCACCCACGGAAAATCGAAAAACAGGAAAATCTGCTGTGATGCTCTGATAAACAAATTCTTTATCTATCAGACCTTCCGCATCACATCCCTCCACAGTGGCATAGATGCCATTTTCAGCTGCAACTGCGAGCCCGCGGGACATAACATAGTCACCAATACTCTGCCAGGGGAAAAATAGCACAATGCCGAGAATAAAACCTAATGTAGCGATTGAAGCGAGCTTTAAAGAAGTAATGATTTTCATTCTCGTGCCCCCTCCAAGGAGAAGACCGCCGTGAGAGTCCGCCCCTCTTTACCGGAAACAGCCGCGCTGATTTCTGCCGTGGCTATTGAAAGTCCGCTTTTTGAAAATTCCTCCACCAGTCCTGTAAGCTCGTTAGGGTAAAGGCGGTCAAGCTGCACAACCAACCCTGTGGAGGCAGATGTCATCTTTGAGACTCTATCCTTCAATCCCAGTTTGTCAATTATTGAGGAAACGGCGGCTAATGGCTCCCCTCCTGCGAAAAAACCGCGGGCGGGATATGATTTTATCATCGTAGCACCATTTAATATTCTATCGGATTCTTTCAATCTTTCTCTATTGCCGTCAATAATAAAGAGCGCGTTTGAGAAGATCACCAAGCCTATCAACCATAAGCAAACGGCAAAAATTGCCAGTTTGCCGAGTTTAGACACTGCGGGAACATTTCTTATTTCATCAAATTTAACCATCAGCGCACCCCCGCAAGAGAGATTGAAAAGCGCAGACCTGAGCCTGGCACCTGCTGCACATCTCCGAGCTTAGCGCTAAAACCGCTGCGCCCCAGTGCGTCTCTAAATGCCTCTATCACTGTAGTGCTATCAGCTAACCCCTGAATTTCCGTCCGTTCCGAACCATAGCGTATGGCGTCAATTTTAATACCGGAAGAGGCATTGGCGTTCTTCCAAGCTGCGGAAAAGTTGCTGAGGACTTGTTCAAAAGTCATCTGTGCCCCATCACCCCGCAGCAGCTTCAGCTGCTTATTAACAGACCTCAGAGGGTTGCGGCTCTCTTCACCAAAGAGTATTGAGTATATGCCTGCAGGTGCTGTTTCAAAAGATTCTCGCGTTTTTAATGCTCCGGCAAAAAACAACACCGAGAGCATCAGGAAAAACAGTCCGAGAAGTGAGGTCAATTTTACGGCTTTGTATCCTTTGTTCAAAAAAGACTCTATCTCTTTTGCCCTATCAGCACCTTCATTGGAAAGGCTGAGGCTGTCAAGTCCTGGAACAGCGGTCAGTGCCTTGACGCCAAAGTGCTGCAGCGTCTCATCTGTAAGCTCTGATGCCTTGTAAATATCGCAGCTGGCTATTTTTTTCCCGATACTTTCAGCGTATACATCCATCCAGCCGCCAAGACTCTCCGCATCGTCCTCCTCATGCGGAATCCAACGGTAAATCAAAGGAGTTTTGTTCTCAAACAATATACCGCAAGTACCGCTGTCATCACTGTATAAAACAAGCGAGGGACTATCGTTTTCCGGGATGAAAGCCAACGGTGCGGGCCAAAAAATAAAATTTGCTCCGAACCGCTCTTCCCACGCATCAACTTCTTTTTTGGAGACAAACCAAGCAATGCCGCAAGTGCGGCTCGATGTTTGCTCAATTACTTGGGGAACCAATGAGAGAAAGGCTTCGCTCTCGCCGAGCATCGGGCGAAACTTCAGCGCCAGAGCCTCACACATTTTACCTTTGCGTCCGAAAGGCAGAGAAAACGGGTATGAGACCAGTGTTTTGAATGGCACCAGCAGAACTTTGATATCATTGCCGGCAACAGTTTGATTAGCGGACGGCAAAATAGACTCAGAATGAAAAAATCTGCGTTTGTGATTGTTTTTTATATTGGCCATAGCTGGAAAGGGCTTTTTTTCTCTAAAGTTTATGCTGCACCAGCACTGTTTAATCCCCATTAAAAGCTACTCCTCCCAGCGAACGATCTTGCATGACGAACCTTCTCTCCGTAAAAAGATACGGTAATTGCGCTCACGCTTTGATATATCGGCGATTTTTATCGAAACACAGAAGTAGGTGCTCTCAAAACCGATAATATTTGTAAGTTTTGACACTACAGATGCAGGGAAACCGGGAATCTTTTTAAGATCATCCATGCTTTTGATCGGCGAAATAATTCGAGCCGCAACTACACTAGCAGCGTTATTCATTCCAATTTGCCTGTTAAGTATAGCAATTACCTGCTGTCTTGCAACATTTATATTTACCTTCTCCTTGCCATAAACGGTAAGATACCTGTCCAGCGCAGAGGCAGAATCTTTTTTGCCGTAGATTATCTCATCATTTATCTCAGGCAGCAGTTTAAGTTCGCTGAGGTCAGATACGACACGGTTAATATTATTCTCCCGCTCACTGCCGCCCAGCTTTTGTTTTGTATCCTTGTCCATAAAATCGAGAACCAAGGCTGCGGCAAAGGGCTGCTTCAGCTCGTCCCAGATACTCTCCCATGCCTCTTCATACTCTCCGCGCAGAGTCACACCATCCGGAAGGAATAGCCCCCTTACGGGAATTTTATCATCTAACGGCTCGATGCTTATCTCTGCATTATAATCACCGACAACCATTTTTGTCTTAAAGTTGGGCGAGTAGAGAATCTCCGTCCTGCTGTCATATCCGTTTTTATCTGCGGCAATTTTTAAAGCGGTAGCAGCACAGCAAATCTCCGCCACACTTCTGGTTTTAAGGATAAAGCCGCGCATTTCCGTCCGCTTGGCCTCGGTACGGGCAAACCAAGCATAGCCCATCGCCGATGTCAGCAGCATGGTAACTGAAATTAGCACCGATATTAAGATAAAGCCATGTTGCCTATTGTATTTTAGGGAACCATTCTTCATAACTGAACTTCTTTCCGTTCATACTTATCTGCAGACGCATCGCCGGAGGGAGCTCGCCGCTGTACTCTCCAACCCACTCGCTCCCGTTCCATACAGAGAGACTCAAACCATCAGCCCCTGCCAAAAGCAGTTTCCCTTCTTCCGCTTTGAGAGTATCAGTATCAATATCGATAGGTGCTGAGGCTCTTTGGACTGCACCTGCAGAGAGAGAGTTTTCTTCATATTGTGAGGGCACGCTTTTTAACACCCAGCGGTAGAGACCGCTCTTATTACTGTCTAGCGCCGCAGCTGAAACAATTTTGTAAACTATCAGAGAGACAGGCATACCCTCTTTGGCGGATGACGCTGACCATACTAAAAGTCTGTCATCATTTTGTAAAGAGAGTCCGTCTTTGTGAATAATTTTAAAAGGAGAAAAGGAAGGATTTTCAATGGAACTGCGGACATCACGATAAATTTTATCGGCGGCAAAACGGTCTCTTGTATTGCGCCCCCATTCGCGCTGTGCCTCTGAAAGAGATTTAACAGTAAATAGTAGTGGAGCTAAGGCTGCGGCGGCTATAATTCCTGTAAGCGCCACAGCCAGCATTATTTCTATCAGTGTGAAACCGGCAGACTTACCGTGTTTCATCATAGTTTAATTTGAAGAGGCATTATCTTGAGGAAGCGGCATCGACGGCCCCAATCTAAGATAGGGAATGAGCGTGCGCAAAAGCTCCTGATTGTTGGATTGACGCGCGATGTTTACCAGCTCCATCAGCTGTTTTGCCTGAGGTCTGATTGTAAAGACGCGGTAAAGCTGGCTAATGGCTCTGTTCCAATCATCCGCCTTACCGGTAACCTTGGCTACAGCCATCAGGTGATAAGCATACTGCTCTTCCGCATCGTCCTTTGACATCGGCAAGCTAAGAGCCTTACCAATGCGGTATGCCTGAAGGCCGGCATTATTTGTCTCAAGTGAGGCGCGCAGATATTTATCTCCAGCAAGCCC
This sequence comes from uncultured Synergistaceae bacterium, assembly GCA_964522805.1. Lineage (GTDB taxonomy): Bacteria > Synergistota > Synergistia > Synergistales > Synergistaceae > CAZBYL01. The sequence continues at coordinate 9,373 of CAZFWP010000047.1, forward strand.
GCCGGACAAGAATACGAGTCCGACTACAGAGACAACGGCAATAATGCCCCCCAGTACCCTAAACAGTGCGGAATGTTTTACCTCCTGCCAGTTGTAATCACCGGAGAGTATTTCTCTGTTGGCAATGGCGAAGGCGAAGGCGAGCCAAAGAACATTTTCTATTCTGTGAAACGGCCGGCTAAAAATAGCATCAAACCAAATCATAAACAACATGGCACAGGCCCAAGAGGCTTCCATGGAAAGAGACTTCCTGCGCGTCAATGTTCTGACAAAGGAGCAGAGCCACCAAGCTCCGGCGGCAAATAGCAGCAATCCTCCAAAAAGACCAAACTCAGCGAGCCACTGCAAATATTCGCTATGCGCCCAATATGTGTACTGCCATTTCATATCGGAGTATTTTTCCATCGCCAGCCTCTGGCCGTCAAGGTAGTGCCATTTGTAGTGCCCTATCCCCACCCCGCGTATTGGGTTTTTTGCGAATATCTCCCAGCTGGTCTTCCAAATTTGAGCCCGCGCGCCAAAATTCGAGGTATTGGCGAACATATCCGCAGTTTTATTGAGCAGAGCATAGGAGCGGCTCCAACCCAATTTTCCCGTAGCGATATTCAAAGCCAATATCAAAATAACCAGAGCAACGCACTGTGCAACTCTTTTAAGTTTGATTTTATCATTGGCGCTTAAGAATACCAGCGAAATGATGATAGTGCCGGTTATCAACGAGAGTATGCCGGCGCGGGTGGTGGAGTTCCACATCCCCCACGAGGTAAAAGCCAACAAAAAAATATTGGCGTATTCGGCGATTTTATTTTTACCGGAGCACGCATCCTCTTCCGCGTAGGCGGTGTGCAGGTAGATGCCGTTCATTGCGCACATCGCCATCCAAAGACCGAACATCTCCTGCTGCCCGGTGTTGCCGATATAATTTCCCGGCACATTCATAATAAAGGGGAATGGTCCATTCAAGTTTCTTATCAGCAGTTCAGCGAAGATAATATTGATCGCGGCGTTAAGATTGGCCGCCCATAGTATCACCTTATGGTAGCCGCTGTCCTTAAACAAATTGTAGCAAAACAGGTAGGCACCCCAAAGCGTGGCAAAGAAAAACCATTCCTTAGCGTAGGTAGACCAAGAGGTTATGTTGACCCACATAGGCTGAACCGTTATGTAGACCAGCATCAGCAGCCACACAAGGCCAAAGGCATCAAGCTTGAAGTCGGTGCGCTCTGGTCCGAATATTCCCAGCATAGAGCCGCCGATCATTGAAATGACCGCAATCGGCACCATAGCGAAAGTCCATTTCATAATGTGAAGGGTATCAAACCAACTTATTCCGGAAAAAATTAGGTTGGGGAGCGTGAGTGAAATAAAGATCAAATAGTAAAAAATAAAAGAGGGAACTAAAGGTTTATGCCCAAGGGACAGCAAAGTTCCCGCGCTGTTCTGTTGAGACACAGGCGTATTTTTTTTATTATTGCGAATACTGTTTTTCATCATAGTACCCCCAAGACCCTACATATTCATACCAATTCCATTTTCAAACCTTGCGTATTCCTTGAAAAACACTAGGTTCACCTTGCCTGTGGGGCCGTTTCTGTTTTTGGCTACGATTACCTCCGCTGTAGAGTCTTGACTCTCCTCCTGAGCGTAATAAGCCTCTCTGTAAAGGAAAATGACCATGTCAGCGTCCTGTTCTATAGCGCCGCTGTCTCTTAAGTCCGATAGCTGCGGTTTTTTGCTGCCGCCTCTTTTTTCAACGTCGCGCGAGAGCTGGGAAAGTGCCAGTACCGGTACCTTAAATTCGCGCGCTATCCCCTTCAGCGCTCGCGAAATCGCCGAAACTTCCTGCTGGCGATTTTCTATTTTGCCGGCGGCGTCCATCAGCTGCAAATAGTCAAGAACAACCAGCCCTTTGTCAGACTGCTGCTTGGCAAAAAATCTGCGGCAGCGTCCGCGCAAATCCATTGTGTTGAGCGTGGAGCTGTCATCGATAAAGAGCGGGCATACAGCAAGTTTACCCGCAGCCGCAGAGAGCAGGTTCCACTGCTCGCTCTGGATGTTTCTTGATTCAAATACTTGACGCAGATTTACTTTAGCTTCAGAAGAGAGCATTCTCTGCGCTATCTGCTCAGCTGACATTTCCAAGCTAAAAATCAATACGGGGATATTTTGCTGCAAAGCCGCATATTGGGCAATATTCATTGCCCAGGCCGTCTTTCCCATAGATGGGCGCGCCGCGAGGATATAGAGCCCACCCGGCTGCAAGCCTCCGGACATTTTGTCAAAATCTTTAAAGCCGGTAGGTACCCCGGTCATGGAAAGTCCGACAGCCAGCCTCTTTTCTATCTCTTCCAAAGCGGAGCGTACAACTTCTTTTGAAGAGCGTAGGTTTACTAACTTGCCGCCTGATTTGGCAATTTCAAAAACTTTTTTTTCAGCGGTATCAAGTGCCTCGTCCACACCAAGGTCCTCAGAAAAACCCAGGCGGGTAATATCGCTGCCAACAGTAATCAATCCACGATGAATGGACTTATCCCTAACAATACCAACATGGTGCTCAATGTTAGCGGTGTTGGTAACTGCATCAAGCAAGGCGGCGATAAATGGCAGCCCGCCGACTCTTTCTTCCATGCCCTGTTTTACAAGCTCGTCCTTAAAGGTGAGAGCGTCCACAGCGAGATTTTTTCTGTACATCTCCGAAATAATGTCAAAGGCGCTGCGATGCCTCGGGTCGTAGAAGTCTTCAGAAGTCAGCCCTTCAACAAGGGTAACTAGAGCATCTCTTTCCAGAAGAGATGCTCCCAGAACCGCACGTTCCGCCTCAAGGTTAAATGGCGGAATTCTGTCTGCTCCGCCAATAGCGTTCAAACTATTCAGTCTCCACTTTCAAAGTCATCACAGCTTCAACAGCTGCAGCCAGACGGATTTTAAACTGGTAGCTGCCGGCCTGCTTAATAGCGTCTTCCATTTTGACATCTTTTTTATCTACAGAAATGCCATACAAAGCGGAAACGGCTTCCGCTATCTGCGCTGTGGTAACACTGCCGAAAAGTTTACCGCCCTCCCCAGCGTTCACTTTTATAGAGACAACTTTACCGCTGATTTTTTTCTTAGCTTCTTCAGCAAGCTTAAGTTTTTTGTCGTCTTTGACCTTCTGGGTCTTTTTAAACTCTTCATTTTCGCGGATTTTGCTTGGAGTTCCCTCTTCTGCCAGCCCTCTGGCAATGAGGTAGTTACGGCCGTAACCATCGGAGACTTCCAATATTTCACCGGCCTTGCCTATTTTGTTAACATCTTGTTTAAGTATTACTTTCATCTACTTCTTCCTCCTTATGCGTTTGCGCAAATCGTACCAGATATCGAAAATTCCCACCATTGACAATATATATGAGGCAGGGGAAAAGACCGCGCAAAATGATACAGCAGCTATTTTAATATATTTGCTGGTATTGCGCTTTGTCATGAAATACCACATCAAGGATAGCCCTTCGACCATGAAGACACCGCGCATTACCTCCATGAGATTTATGGAGAGAACGGTGAATAGACGCTGGTCAGGAAAGGCTTTACTGGCGACATCCATTATCAATGAAGCAAGAAGCGCCCAAAGAATATTCTTCGGACAGCGCCAGCTGCCGAACGGCGGCAGTTTTATAAAGGAATCATCGCCGAGGCGCAAAAGAGCTTTTCTGACAATCCCGTAGGAAACAAATGTGTCAAGCACAGAGAAAAGAATCAGCATTGACGGCATCAGCAGTGCGATAGATTCAACCATCTCCTGCGCGTAGCTCTGTACCGCGGAGGAGGAGGTACCCACTCCCGCACTTGCTAGCACATCAGAAACGGAATTCACCATAGAAGAGGCGGCTTCCGGAGATAGTATAAAGGGGTTGACCCCCGTCATGCGAGTAAAGACCACCATTAATACAACTTTGGAAAGAACAGACGCCATTATGGCAGCTGCAATATAGTCCACTCCGCTCTTAGCCTTAAGAGAAAAAAGCCCCAAAGTGGTTCCCAGCGTGGCAAAAGCCACCAGAAACATCAATGCGGATACAGTTCCCAAGAGAACTTGGATAAGTCCCGTCCCCAGTATAATTGCGATAAAAGCTTCTCTGTGCCCTAACCTTCTGACAATCATCATAAAGGGGACAGGCGCCGCCAAGATCATCAGAGGAGCCGTAACGGCCACACTCATACCCACGGCATACATCAACGCGCTAAATACCATCCAGAAGATGAATTCTAAACTTTTTTTGCCTTTCACGTGCAGACCTCCGGTGATTTCCGTCTGTAAAAAAAGAGAGAGCCTTAGAGGCCCTCTCGACATTATAGCAGTTATACGGGAAAATTTAATCCGATGTGAACGGCAGAAGAGCAATAATTCTGGCGCGCTTGATTGCTCTGGTAATCTGGCGCTGATGCTTCGCGCATGTACCGGTTACTCTGCGGGGCACTATCTTTCCGCGCTCTGTAATGTACTTTTTAAGTTTCTCTATTTCTTTGTAATCCACGTGTTCAATTTTATCTACGCAGAAGTGACAAACCTTTGGTCTGCGCTTGCGGCGTTTGCGGTTAAAAGAATTCTCCATTTAAGACTCCACCTCTTCCTAGAACGGTATCTCTACGTCTCCCGGTCCTTCCGGACTTCCCATTTCTGAGAAATCAAGAGGAAATTCATCTTCAAATCCGGCCTCTTCACGCAAGCTTCCCATATCGCCCCCGGACATCACCGCATCAGAGGTCTGAGGACGGGAATAACCGGATGAAGCTGCTGTTTGACGCTGCGGATAATCAGATGAACCTTCATCGTCTTTACGGCCTGAACCAAGGAGCACGATGCTTTCTGCTACGACTTCCGTAACCCATTTGTGCGTGCCTGTTTTAACATCATCATAATCTCTGGTGGTGATACGCCCCTCAACAAGAACCTGACGGCCCTTTTTAAGGTATTTCTCACAAAGATCCGCTGCGAAGCTCCAAGCCGTTACCGGAATAAAATCGGTGTGGCTCTGAAGTTCACCTGTCATTTTGTTCTTCCACTGACGTCCGGTCGCAACAGTTATCCTAGCTACCTTCTGTTTGTTTGGCGTGAACCTGACATCGGGGTCTCTTGTGAGGCGCCCCATAATTATGACTCTGTTGTAATCCCTGGACATGAGCTATTTCTCATCCAGGTTTACAACCATCTGGCGTATAACCTGGGTTTTCAGGCTGAGGAGACGTTCCATTTCCTTAACCTGTGCGGGGTCGAGCTTAAACGTGTAGAGAACGTAGAAGCCCTCGAGTTTTTTTTCGATAGGATAGGCAAAACGCTTTTTGCCCCAGAGATCCACCTTTTCTATCTCTG
>CAZFWP010000048.1:0-14605 GCA_964522805.1 uncultured Synergistaceae bacterium
ACACAGGCGAAGACACTCTTTCCCTACACGACGCTCTTCCGATCTCACCAATATTGATGGCTGATGAACCAACAGGGAACTTAGACTCCAAAACCAGCGACGAAATTATGTCGCTCTTCACAAAGCTCAACGACGAGGAGGGCATCACAATAATCTTAGTCACTCATGAAGCAGATGTCGCCGCTTACGCTAAGAGAATTCTGTACTTTAAAGACGGCATGATTATGAGCGATGAGATCAACATGAGGAGGGCTGGAGCATGATATCCTCTCAAGAAATAACAAGAACTGCCGTTCGCGCGCTTCGCCGCAACAAAACGCGCTCGATGCTTACAGCTCTAGGCATAATTATCGGCGTGGCTGCGGTCATTGCCGCCTTCGCCGTTGGTGCGGGCGCCAATAAAAGCATTGACGAACAGATAGCATCGTTCGGCAGCAACTTTATCATGGTATTCCCTGACAGGGCGGCAATGTCGGCGGGAGGGACCCGACGCTACCTGACTTATGATGATGCCAAAGCCATAGAACGTGAAGTTTCAGGTGTAGACGCTGTCGCTCCGATGATTAACACCTCTGTCACGCTGGTGTACGGCAACATGAACTGGAGCACAGGAGTAACAGGCAGCACTAATCAATTCTCCTATGTTCAGGACTGGGTAATAGAATCTGGGCGTGATATAACGGAGAGCGATGTACGCCAGGGTATAAAAGTTGCTGTTATGGGGCGTACCATTGCCGATAAAATGTTTCTCGGTGAAAACCCTATTGGTAAAACTATCAGAATTAACAAGATACCTTTTAAAATAGTGGGTATATTTGCCGCCAAAGGACAGTCTCAGATGGGCAGTGACCAAGACGACTTTGTCCTTGTGCCTTTGACCGCAGCCCAGAAACGGTTGGTAAGATGGAATACCCCGGGACGTATCGGCAATATTTACATCAAGGGTGTTTCCATGAACGCTCTGAGCTATATCCAAAATGAGACAGAAGTTCTGCTGCGAGAACGCCATCGCATAAAACAGGGAGAGGCAGATGATTTTGCCGTCAGAAACGTCACCCAGATGTTGGAAGCGCGCCGCAAAACGACGACGATAATGTCGATGCTTCTTGGCTCCATTGCTTTTATCTCTTTGGTTGTCGGGGGTATTGGGATTATGAATATAATGCTGGTTTCAGTAACAGAACGTACCAGAGAAATCGGTATCAGAATGGCAGTTGGTGCCAAGGCCATTGATATAAGAGCCCAGTTTTTGATTGAGGCGATGTTTCTTTCGATGATAGGCGGTACCTTCGGTATCATCATTGGAATCTTCGCAGGATACGCTCTTGCCTCATTTACCTCCGCACCGCCGATATTCACCGCAGCCTCGATAATTTTGGCTTTTGTGTTCTCCGCGATGGTTGGAGTCGGTTTTGGCTATTATCCCGCTTGGAAGGCTTCCTTGCTGAATCCTATTGATGCCTTGAAATATGAATAGAGCATACCCAAAATCATTGGTGCGGCTCTGAATAAAATCCCCGAAGCCGGGCAGGTATTGAGCACATATTGTAAATTAGGGTATTTTATACACCAGCCTTCGATGGTTTTATACCGCAATATTGGATTAAAGAAAAAATGTGAGGAGCGTGTTTGATGGACGGTTTTGATCCCATAGTGTAGAAATATTGTTTTCCGACAATAACAACAATAATCCAAATGACGATGATGTATGGAAATCCTGTTTATTCGGGTTTTGGGTATATGAATTCTTAATGCTATGTATCATGCTTTTGTTGGCTAAAAAAGAACTAACTCTTTTTACAAAGATAAGTTTCGCCCCTTATTTAATATGTACCCCTTTTATCGGATGCCCGGTAAAAGGGGTACATATTATTTTAGGGGATTTTTATCTCTTGCAGAGCCTTTTGCCACATTAGAAATTTTTCATAGTCCCTTCCAGCACAGGCGGGGCTGGTGGAAAGCACACGGTGGTAAGGCAGGCTTGGCATGCCAAAATGTTTTTTGTACTTGGTGAAGGCGCAGCTTCCGTTAAAAATTATCAGTCTAATGCGGGGATAGTTTTTGAGAAGGGCAGGAATGTCGTTGGGGATTTCGTTTTTTATCTCTGCGTCAAGGCTGCCCTTACGCTCCGCACATTTGATGACGTCCCATAGGGCAACGTTATTTTTCAGCAGCATGGAGCAGCGGCGTTCATATATTATGGAGAATTCCTCGTCCAATACTTTGCACATTATCGGCCAGAATTGATTATGAGGGTGTGCGTAATATTGGTTTTCGCAAAGAGACTTAATCCCTGGAAGTGAGCCTAATATTAACAATTCGCAATGGATGTCGATAAGCGGAGCAAAACTGTAATCCATAAAAACTCACCCTCCTTTGTAGAATATTATAACCCCAAAAGCAGGAAATTATAAAATAATGCAATCGGTTGACCTGTTAGTAAGACAAATAAATTTGTTACTGCTAAACACTTGACTTATGGACTGGCATCTGTATAATACTCAACAACTTTTGAACATAGGGTAAAAGTTGTTTGTAAACAAAACTTAATTTTAGGTTTATTTATCTGTCAAGAGAGTCTTAAATTTAAACTTTTATTGCAGTTTTAAACATGTGAAGGAGAAATAAACGATTATGAAAAACCATGTTTTTTTGACTTTAGCGGATGGCAGTATATGGAGCGGAATCGGCGAAAATATAACGCCGACCGAGGGTGAAGTTGTCTTTACTACTGCATCCTGCGGCTATCCCCAGACTTTAACCGATCCATCATATTGCGGACAGATAGTAGTCTTTGCTTTCCCCCCGATAGGCGTTTACGGAGTTGACGAAGAGAGGCTGGAAGGACGACGCGTGTGGCTTTCAGGAGCGCTTGTAGGTAAATTAGACGAAACCGAGCGCGGTCGTTTTGACAAATTAAGTTCATGGATGACGAAAAGCAGCGTACCTCTTATAGATGGAATTGACACAAGAGCGTTAATTTTGAAGATAAGAGAACGAGGTTCAATGATGGGTCGCATTGATTATGAACCTATAATGCCGACAATAACGGAACTTCCCCATGATATGGTAACCATGGTATCAGTCAAAGAGGTGGAGTTTGCCGGAGAGGGAGAGACGACTGTAGGTTTGATTGATTATGGCGTTAAGGAAAATATTATTCGCAGTTTTGTTTCACGCGGCTGCCGGGTTATTCGTTTTCCCAATACCGCTTCGCCGTCAGAAATTATGTCTTATGATCTAGACGGTTTGATTTTAAGCAACGGCCCCGGCGACCCTGCTGTGCTTGATAATGAAAGCCGCACGGTTTCCTCTCTTCTTGGAAGAGTTCCCGTATTGGGCGTGTGTTTGGGAAACCAGCTGCTGGCACGAGCCTGCGGTGCTTCGACGAAGAAGCTCGATTTCGGACATAGGGGCGCCAATCAGCCTGTAGTCAATTTGCAAAGCGGGCGTGGTCTGCAAACCAGCCAAAATCATCAGTATGCGGTGGATGAGACTAGTCTTGGCGGTACAGGGCTTGAGGTGGTCTACCGCCATCTTGGAGACGGTACTGTTGAGGGACTGCTGCATAAAGAATATGGTGCCGCGAGTGTGCAGTTTCACCCGGAAGCGTCACCCGGCCCTGAAGACGCCTCATATATTTTTGATGATTTTGTCGCCCGCATTAAGGTTGTTAAGGAGGCATAGCAATGAAGGATAAAACAATAAAAAAAGTACTGGTGCTGGGTTCAGGGCCGATAAAAATAGGACAAGCCGCGGAGTTTGATTACGCAGGCACACAGGCTTGCCGCGCACTTAAAGAAGAGGGATGCACGGTTATTTTGTTAAACAGCAATCCCGCTACCATACAGACAGATGATTCTGTGGCAGATATTGTATGCATTAGACCTCTGATTGCCGATGTTGTGCGCAGCATCCTTGAGGAACATAGACCCGACGGCGTACTTGCCACACTGGGTGGGCAGACGGGACTGAATCTTTGCATGGAGTGTGAGAAGCTGGGGATGTGGAAAGAGTTTAATTGCCGTGTGTTGGGAACACAGCCTGAGGCAATTGAACGCGCCGAGGGGCGCGAACCTTTCAGACGGGCGATGATTAGAGCGCATCAGCCGATAATCTCCAGTATGGGAATATCTTCTGTGGCAGAAGCTCAGGAATTTTTGCTGCACAATAGTCTGCCGCTGATACTTCGTCCAGATTTTACCCTTGGAGGTTCGGGGAATTCGGTTGTGCGCCATTTAGAGGATTTTGTCGTGCAGGTTGAGGATGCCCTCTCTGCCTCTCCTGTGGGGAGATCTCTGATAGAGCGTTATCTTGAGGGTTGGCATGAGTTCGAAGTGGAAGTCATTCGTGACTGCGCCGGCAATGCCCTTACAGTCTGCAGTATGGAAAATATTGACCCTATGGGAGTCCATACGGGAGATTCCATTGTCGTCTCTCCTGTACTGACTCTTACCGATAAGGAATGGCAAATGCTCAGAACAGCGGCTCTCAGAATTGTTGATGTTCTGGATATTCGCGGCGCCTGCAACGTGCAGTTTGCTCTTGCGCCAGACGGCTCTGAATATAATGTTATTGAAGTTAATCCGCGCGCCAGCCGCTCAAGCGCTCTTGCCAGCAAGGCAACGGGATATCCTATCGCCCGAATGGCGGCAAAAATCGCTTTGGGAATGAATTTAACGGAGATGGCGAATCCCGTTACTGGCGCAGGAAGCGCTCTTTCAGAACCTGCCTTGGATTATGTGGCGGTAAAGGTACCTTCGTGGCCCTTTGACACTTTTCCGCAGGCGGACGATTCATTAGGCCCCAGAATGAAGGCTACCGGCGAGGTGCTGGCGCTAGGGACAGATTTTTCTCAAGCGTTGGTCAAAGCCTGCCGCTCTTTGGAAAGAGGACACACTCTGCCGGACAGCCGTATGAGAACTTGGGATAAGAAGGAGCTTTGGCGGCAGGTAAATACACCGACAAACCTTCGTCTTGAGGCTATCACCGAACTTTTGAGGAGAGGTTCTGTTACCGTGGAGGAGATGGCGCACCGCACCCATATTCGTCGCTACTTCATTGAGAGGCTTAACGCCATTCAGCTTGCGGAAAAGTATTTGCAGGAAGACGGTTTTGTAAAAGAAAATATTGTTGCAGCTAGAAAACTTGGCTTTACCGTATCGAGGATAGCTAAAGGCTGCGGCGTTTCAAGGGAGACAGCAGAGGCTGTTCTTAAAGATGAAGGCTGCCTTGTAGGTTATCGGGAGGTTGACGGATGCGCCGGCGAGTTCCCGTCAGGTTCAGGATATTACTACGGTGTGTATGGCGCAGGAAGCGACAAATGGGACGAGGCAGAGGGCGGTATAGCCGTTTTAGGATCAGGCCCGATCAGAATAGCTCAGGGAGTGGAGTTTGATTATTGCTGCGTCAAGGCTGTTGAAGCTTTGCGGCGCCGAGGCATCAGGGCGATTATGGTGAATGTTAATCCGGAAACGGTAAGCACCGACCACGATATTTCCGACGCGCTTTATTTGGAACCTCTGACTTTAGATGATACTCGGGATGTTCTTTTGCGGGAGCGGGCGCAGGGGGTGTTTGCCTGCTTTGGCGGCCAGACATCGCTGCGTTTGGGGCTGGAGCTTGCGGAAGCGGGAATAAAGCTTTTCGGTCCTCAAGCTGAGGTGATTGACGCCGCGGAAGACAGAGGAAAATTCTCCCGTTTGCTGACGAAGCTGAATATCGCCGAACCTGAGGGAGTGGACGTCTCGTCCGTTGAAGAGGCTAAAACGCTAGCTTGCAGACTGGGTTATCCGTTGATGGTGCGCCCCAGTTTTGTAATTGGCGGTGTGGCAATGAAGGCTGTTTACCGGGAAGAAGAATTGGTTGAAGTTCTCGGAGAAGCCTTTGCTGCGGTTAAAGGACAGAAAGTGATGGTTGATAGGTTTTTACAGGGGCGTGAATTTGAATGCGACGCTCTTTGTGACGGCGACGATGTGCTGATTCCGGGAATATTTGAACATATTGACCCGGCGGGAATACACTCAGGAGACTCAATGGCGGTTTTCCCCAGCTTTCAGCTCAATGATATACAGCAGAACGAAGTGCTGAAGGTTGTGCGCATGATTTCTCGTGAGCTTGATATTCATGGATTGCTCAACATACAATTTGTGCTCCGCGACAACGTTTTTTGGATAATTGAGGCTAACCCCAGAGCCAGCCGTACTGTGCCGATAGCCAGCAAGATATCAAAAATTCCTATGGTGGATATCGCAGTAGGGCTGGCCTTGGGGGAAAAGCTTACTGATATGGGTTATGGCACCGGTGTTCTGCAAAACCGCGGCCTTTGGGGGGTAAAGGTACCTGTTTTCTCCAACGACAAACTTCCAGGTATTGACCCCAAGTTAGGGCCAAGGATGATGTCAACAGGAGAGAGCCTCGGCATGGGAACGAATCTTGCAGATGCTATAGGTGATGCGCTCAGAGGTGCTGGGTGGAATCCCCCTCAGAAGGGGCGGCTGCTGATGAGTGTGGCTGATTCTCATAAAGCGGAAATTATGCCGGTAGCCTCGCAGTTTATAGCTTTAGGGTGGAAAATATCTGCCACGACGGGGACAGCCGCTTGTCTTAAACAATGGGGAATGGACGTTCAGCTTGCTGAGCCGGAAGAACTTGCAGACAGACTAAGAGCGGGAGAATGGGATATGATGCTGAATATTCCAGGAGGCAGCGAGTACCATATCACCAGCGGAGCGGATCTGAGAAGAAGCGCTTGCGCGAGCTGTGTTCCATCATTCCACTCTATACCCGCGATTTGGGCGGTTCTTGGAAGTATTGCGAAAAATAATCAAATAAACTAATGTTGCTCTTTCATTTTTTCTAAATATGTCTTAATATATATAGGCACATTATAGAAAATAGTTTTTTTTAATAGGGAAATGGAGGAGTATCCATGCTTAGCAGCAAATTGTTGGATGACATCGGCAGACAAATTCTAAGAATTCTTCAGGAAGATGGAAGAATCTCCTTTAATGAGCTCGGCAGAAGAGTTGGACTTTCATCACCCGCAGTGGCGGAAAGAGTCCGCCGCATGGAAGAAGCGGGAATAATCCTCGGCTATCGTGCGGTTGTTAATCAGGCTCGTATCGGTTATCCGATAATGGCTTTTATCAGACTTTCAATCCCGGTTTCCAATCTGCCTCAGGCCGACGAGCTTGCGAAAAATATCCCGGAAGTCCTTGAATGCCACCACCTTACAGGCAGTGACGGTGTGATTCTTAAGGTTGTTGTCTCTTCTGTGGGTCACTTGGAGGAAGTCATCAGTCAGATGGGAAGCTGCGGTATGACTACTACGGCTATAGTCCTTTCGTCTCCTGTTTTGGAGCGCCCAATAGACCCCATAAAGCTTGTGAACGGAGATAGCTCTTTCGCGGAGCTTTAGGTCATCTGTGGCTGATAATGCGGCGATAGAGAATATTCTCAGCCGTAGGAGTATTAGAAGGTTTGATATCTCCCAACCTGTTTCACAGGAGGATTTAGCGGCAATTTTGGAATGTGCTTGCGCTGCTCCCAGCGCCGGCAATTATTTATCGCGCCATTTTGTTGCGGTATCAGACAGGGCAATACTCGATTCTTTAGCGTCTGTCATGGTTTACGGCAAAGCACTTGCTTCCGCTGTTTTGGCCATTGTAGTGTGCAAAGAGAATATAGACAAAAACATGGCCCTTTCTTCTTGGAAGGAGGATTGTGCCGCTTCGATGGAAAATATTCTTTTGGCGGCCAATGCTTTGGGACTCGGCGGGGTCTGGCTTGGAGTAAGAAGCCCGTCATCAGAGGCAGAATCTGTTATCAAGGAAATTCTGAACATTCCTGCCGATGCGGCAGTTCTCGGTATCGCGGCAATCGGACACCCTTTTGAGAGCCATGATCCTCACAATGGCATAGACTGTGCTTCTCTGCACATTAATAAGTGGTGATACTTACCATTTGTCGTGGTAAAATAATAGAGGCTGTAGATTGAGCGGCGGCTTGACCGCCGCTCATTATTTAGCGAAGGCAGTTGGAGGTTTTTAAATGGATCACAATAACAAGCAGGCAAATCTTTTTGAAATAAACAAGGTGATTCCGCTTCCTCTCGAAGAGGAGATTAAGCAGAGTTATCTTAATTATGCGATGAGCGTAATTGTCGGACGCGCTCTTCCTGATGCAAGAGATGGTCTCAAACCTGTTCAGCGCAGAATACTTTATGCAATGCTGGAAATGGGCGTACGCCATAATCAGGCTTTTAAAAAGTCCGCTCGTATCGTCGGAGAAACAATGGGTAAATTCCACCCGCACGGAGACTCCGCCATTTACGATACGATGGCTCGTTTATCTCAGGATTTCAGCATGAGGTATCCCTTAGTGGACGGACAAGGAAACTTTGGTTCTATAGACGGAGACGCACCGGCCGCCATGCGTTATACAGAGGCCAGACTTCATCTTCTTGGGGAAGAGATGCTTGCCGATATTAACGAAGATACGGTTGACTGGGGACCTAACTATGATGAATCTCTTGAAGAGCCGCTCTCACTGCCGTCAAGAATTCCCAACCTACTCGTAAACGGCAGTACCGGTATTGCCGTTGGCATGGCTACCAATATGCCGCCGCATAATCTAGCTGAATCGGTTGACGCTTGCTGCGCTGTTTTGGACAATCCAGCTATTGAGCTGGGCGAGCTGATGTCTATCCTGCCTGGTCCGGACTTTCCTACAGGAGGCATTATCCTGGGGCGCGAGGGTATTATTGACGCATACAGAACCGGACGCGGGCGTTTGGTAGTCAGAGGCAAGGTTGATATTGAAGACGGGCGCAAGGGCAAGCAGTGCATTATTATTTCTGAAATCCCTTACATGGTTAATAAGACCAATTTTATAGAAACAATCGCCAAAGGCGTGCAGACGGGAATAATCGACGGTATCTCCGATCTTAGAGATGAATCAGACCGTCAGGGCATGAGAATTGTTGTCGATTTGCAGCGTGACGCAGACCCCAACTTGGTTCTTCGCCAACTTTACACAAGGACTCAGCTTCAAAGCACTTTCGGCGTCATCAACCTTGCCATTGTTGACGGGGAGACCAGAGAACTGCCTCTTAAAGAGATGATTTTTGTCTTTCTCAACCACCGTAGAACGGTTGTCAGGAGGAGGACGGAATTTCGTTTGCGCAAGGCTGAGGAAAGAGCTCATATATTGGAAGGCTTGCTGCGGGCTCTTGATGTCATTGACAAAGTTATTGAGATAATAAGGGCTTCCGATAATGCGGCTTCGGCAAGAAACAACCTTGTCGAAGGGCTTGGTTTCTCAGAAGCCCAAGCTCAAGCAATCCTTGATATGAAACTTCAGAGGCTGACAGGTCTAGAGCGCGAGAAGCTGGACAGTGAACTCCGCCAGCTGCTGATGGATATAGAACGTTACCGCAGTATTCTCGGAAGCAGTGCGATTCTTGATTCCGTGGTGAAGGACGAGCTTCTGGAAATTCGCAGACAATACCAAGACAAACGCAGAACCGAGATAGAAAATTCCGTTGAGGAAGTCGCGGACGAGGATCTGATTCCCGAAGAGGAAATTGTCGTTGCGTTGAGCCGTGACGGCTATATTCGCCGTATGCCTCTCCAGGATTATCGTGTGCAGTCGCGGGGCGGTAAAGGTGTAAAGGGTGTCGCTACCAAATCTGAAGATGAAATAGCGCTGCTGACGATTACAAATACGCACAGAACACTGTACCTCTTCACAAGCAAGGGGCGTGTTTTTGGCATAAGGGGATTCTCCCTGCCTGAGCCTAAAACAGGAAAGGGTAAGCTTATCGGCACGATCATCACCTTAGAAAAAGATGAGAGAGTTGTGGCGATTAAAGACAGTCAGCTGGAGGGTGCCAAATATGTCTTTTTTGTCACCTGCAACGGCACCGCCAAGCGTTTGCCCGTAGAGGAGCTTGAAGGACTTACCCGTGCAGGACGCCGTGTGCTTGGCCTTGCGGAAGATGACAATATTTCACGAGTAAGAGTCACAACCGGCACAGATGAGCTGCTGCTCACCACTGCTATGGGACAGACGCTCCGTGTTTCGGAAGAGGAATTCCGTCCTCTTGGCAGACAGGCTCAGGGTGTAAGAGGTATCAAGCTGGACGATGGTGATGAAGTCGTAGGCTGCGATATTGTTAATGAAGGACGTCAAGTGCTCGTAATCAGTGAATTTGGTATTGGCAAAAGGACGCCGTACCAAGACTTTACTCAGCACCATCGCGCCGGCTACGGCGTGAGGGCAATGAAGCTTACAGATAAAACAGGACGTCTTGTAGGTGCTTGGGGCGTGGCGGACGACGAAGAGATAGTAGTCATTAGCAGCAAGGGGCGTATGGTGCGCATACATACAAAAGAAGTGGCAAGCCTTAGCCGCAGTGCCACCGGATATAAAGTAGTCCGCTTGGATGACGGAGACTCAGTGGCGGATGTGAGCATCGTACGCAACGAAGATGAGGAGGAGTAGCGCAGAATGAAACTCGCCCGTGAAGCTTGGCCGACCATTGGCGGCCTGATACTGATGATCTTTGTCGGCTGGTTTGTCTCTCCCTGTATCTCTATTGCCTTGCTCATTCCTCTGGGAATCGTTGTCTGGTTCTTTCGTGACCCTGAAAGAACACCCGACTCGGCGGAGGGATTTCTTAGCCCTGCCGACGGTAAGGTGGTCGAGATAGAAGAAACGGAACATGAATATACCGGCAAAGCGGTAAAAATAGGCATATTCATGAACGCGTTCAATGTTCACGTAAACCGATTTCCAGTCTCCGCCACCGTTGGCTATACAAAATATGTACCCGGTAAAAAGTGGTTTGCCATCGCTCCGAAAGCTTCTGAAATAAACGAACGCTTTTATGTTGGTGCCGAGAGTGAATATGGACGTTTTGTCCTTACTCAAATTGCTGGGATATTGGCAAGGAGAATTGTCTGTAAAGTTCGTATCGGTAATGCTCTGGACAGGGGCGAACGATATGGTATGATAAAACTTGGTTCAAAGGTGGATATCTACCTGCCGAACTCAATTATGCCGGCTGTCAAAATAGGTGATAAGGTTATCGCCGGGCAGACTGTGATAGGAGTGCTTAAGCAATGATGAGAAAACGCGACAGACGTGTCAGAAATATACCGATAAGAAAGATCATTCCCAATATGATTACCAGCGGCAGTGTTTTCTGCGGCGTTTCCTCTTTGATAATGACTTATCATGGACATTTGCTGCCGGCAGCGGCACTTATATGTTTTGCTGTCTTCTTTGACGTGATGGACGGACGAGTGGCGCGCAGTCTTGGCGGCAGCAGCGCTTTTGGAGAAGAGCTTGACAGCTTGGCTGACGCTATCAGTTTCGGAGTCTGCCCCGCCTTTCTCATGTATGTAGCATATATAGGTATTGAAGGGGGAGTATGGGGCGTGCTGGCGGCATCGTTCTTTGCTCTCTGCGGTGTGCTTCGTTTGGCGCGGTTTAATGTCACCCATGTTCCTGCCGGGCCGTTTCAGGGGCTGCCCATTCCCGCGGGAGGACTCACTCTGGCGTCTTTTGTTATCGCCGGACTTCCGCTTACGCCTCTTGTGGCTATTGCCGCGATGTTCTTTATTGGGGGTCTAATGGTAAGTTCCGTACCTTATTGCAACGCAAAAAAACTGAAAAAACAAAATGTGAACAGAATAAAGTTATATGCCATTATCGGTGTGGTTGTGGCTTGCTTTGTACTTCTTCGGGAAAAAGCTTTCCTTGCCATTGCTTTGATGTATATTGCGAGCGGACTTGTCAGATTTGACGGCGCGGCTTGGGTACTTGAGGAGCATGAAATGATTGAGGAAAAGCACTAACAGCTATTTTACCGCCGGACAGTGACCAATAGTTCTGTATGCGATTCCCGACTTTGGCGCTCTTTGCCTGAGTCGGGATTTTTAAAAGGAGGCAGCCACTAAATGAAGAGAATTATGACAGGCAATGAAGCGATCGCGCGCGGGGCGTGGGAGGCCGGAGTACATGTCGCGGCCGCGTACCCCGGTACGCCGTCTACTGAAATACTCGAAAATATCTCAGGATATAAAGATATTTATTCAGAATGGGCAACAAATGAAAAAGTTGCTTTGGAAGTAGCTGCCGGAGCCAGTATTGCCGGCGGCAGAGCCCTTGCTGCAATGAAACATGTGGGACTCAACGTTGCGGCAGACCCTCTTTTCACCCTAGCTTATACCGGTGTTAACGGAGGACTCATTATTGTTACCGCTGATGACCCTGGACTTTTCAGCTCTCAGAATGAGCAGGATAACCGCTACTACGCTCTTCATGCTAAGCTTGCGATGGTCGAGCCTTCTGACAGCCAGGAGTGCCTGGATTACATCAAAGAAGCTTTTGAGATTTCTGAGAAATTTGACACGCCGGTGCTGTTCCGTGTGACCACAAGAATATGCCACAGCAAAACTTTAGTGGAGACCGATGATAAAAAAGAAGTTGCCGTAAGAGAGTATGTAAAGACGCCGGCGAAATATATTATGGCTCCGGCAGCGGCTAAAAGACGCAAATATCAGATGGAAGAGCGTATCGCCTCCATGACTGAATACAGCGAAAAGACACCGCTTAACAGAGTTGAAAAAGGCTGCTCTAAGGTCGGAATTATCACAAGCGGAATTTCCTACCACCATGCGAAAGAAGTTTTCGGAGAAGAAGCCTCGTACTTGAAGCTTGGTTTCACTTGGCCTCTGCCGGAAAAGATGATTCTCACCTTTGCTGCGTCCGTGGAATCTCTTTATGTTATTGAGGAAAATGAGCCCTACCTTGAGACTTTTGTCAAAGCCCTAGGCATTCCCTGCGTTGGGCGCGAAAAACTTCCCTGGGTTGACGAACTAACACCGGAAATAATCCGCCAAGCCTTCTTCCCGGAAAGCACGAAACAGCAGAACTACGCCATTGATGCACAGGTGCCGCCGCGTCCTCCGGTACTTTGCGCAGGCTGTACTCACAGAGGGTTTTACTACGAGATCGCCAAGTACAAGGATATTGTGGTGACAGGGGATATTGGCTGCTACACTTTGGGAATGGTGCCCCCGCTGTCTGCTCTTGACACGGTTATATGCATGGGCGCCAGCGTCTCTGCCGGCGTAGGGTTCCATAAAGCGGCGGAGATTGCCCGACGCAAGCAAAAGGTCTTTGCTGTTATCGGTGACTCTACCTTTTTCCACTCAGGCATAACGGGGTTGATAGATGCTGTAGTGAACAAGGCCCCTATTGTAATTAACATTCTTGACAACAGAATCACGGCGATGACCGGCCACCAGGAGAATCCCGGCACGGGACGCACATTAATGGGCGAGCCGACTCACCAGGTAGACCTAAAGGCGCTTTGCGCCGCATGCGGTGTGAAGCAGGAAAACATCCGTCTGATAGACCCATATGATCTGACCTCTACCAAAGAAGCTGTTAAGGCCGGTTATGAGGCTGCCGAGCCCTTTGTTATCATTACAACTTCGCCTTGCGCGCTGATTAAGGACGTCATCAAAGCAAGAGCGAGCATGAAATGCAAGGTTGATGAATCAAAATGTATAAAATGCAAAATGTGTCTGAAGGCGGGATGTCCTGCGGTTAACTTCCGTGACGGCAGAATCTACATTGACAGGGCCTCATGCAACGGCTGCACAATTTGTGCGCAGATATGCCCCAAGCAGGCGATAACAAGGGAGGATCAGTAGAATGAAAACGAACGACACAAAGAGCATTCTCCTTGTAGGTGTTGGAGGTCAGGGTACGATATTAGCGTCAAAGATATTATCCGAAGGTCTTGTCCGTAAGGGTTATGATGTCAAAATGTCGGAAATTCACGGAATGTCGCAGCGCGGCGGCAGTGTAACCACACATGTCCGTTTCGGCAGCAAAGTCTCCTCGCCAATTGTTCCTGTAGGAGAGGCTGATGTGCTGGTGGCCTTTGAGAAGGTTGAGGCAGTGCGCTGGTTGAATTATCTTAAAAAAGACGGAACTTTGGTGGTCAACGATTTTGAAATATACTCCCTCCCTGTCCTTACAGGCGCGGCTGTATACCCCGATGGTATCATTGAGAAGCTGATGGCGGAGGTTCCTAAGCTGAAAGTTCTTAACGCCGGAGCTATGGCCGAAGAAATTGGCAATATTAAGGCGCAGAATGTGGTGCTCTTGGGTGCGCTGGTAAAGGCGATGGGGCTTGAAAGCCTTGACTGGGAATCTGTCATTGAAGAACTTGTCCCTGCAAGGCTGCTGGAGCTTAACATCGCCGCATTTAAAGCCGGCCTGGAGAAT
The DNA here is from genome assembly GCA_964522805.1 of uncultured Synergistaceae bacterium. GTDB lineage: Bacteria > Synergistota > Synergistia > Synergistales > Synergistaceae > CAZBYL01. The sequence goes on from CAZFWP010000048.1 coordinate 14,311, forward strand.
TAGCTGCTGTTGCCGAAATCTTTATATAAAACAGTCGCTCCGATTTTATAATCGGAGCGGCTGTTTTATATTGGGCGATGTTTATTACCAGGCTATCGGCGTTTCTGTGACCTCACCGTCACCCCAGGTTGTGGTAAGAGTGAATTTTCCTGTTTTGGCGGCGAGTTTGCCGTTGTCCTGCATCAGCAGCTGGTATGTCTTTGAACCGTTTACGACGATTTTGACAGAGCCGTTGGCTGCGTTAAGCATTTTGCTGCCTTGGCGTACTCCAAGGAGCCATCTGCCGTTATTTGAC